>NZ_JBFTOQ010000008.1:0-343760 GCF_056398045.1 Cupriavidus sp. 05L411
TCCCATCCCGAACAGGACCGTGAAACGACTCCACGCCGATGATAGTGCGGATACCCGTGTGAAAGTAGGTAATCGCCAGGCTCTCCCTTGAAACCCCCCAGTACGAAAGTACTGGGGGGTTTTGCTTTTGTGCGATCAAAAGCGCGATCGAAATAGCGCTGTCGCTACACCAGGAATCCCCGCGTCAGGGTACCCGAGCCTTCCTTCCCCCATATCCTTCTGTTACCGTTTGTCTCAAGCTCCGGCTTGGCCCGGCGTGACGCAGTTCGATGCATTGACGCAGTTCGAAAGATTGAAATAAGTCCGGGCCGATGCGCGCCAACAGGCGTGACCAGGCGGTGGCATCCAGGTTTGGGGGATGAATGGCGGCCAGATTTTGCCTGTTGGCACTGACCAGCGTGGTAGGTGCGCTTGCTTTGACGGGTTGCAGCACACTCGGAACGGCGTCCACGCCGCAGGGACCGATCCCGCTGTCGGGGCCCGGCGCCATGGCTGCGCTCTCGTCGAACGACTGCAGCAGTTTTGCGGCGCACATTGAGCAGCTCAGGCTAGCCGAACCGATGCAGACGCCGGTTTCCGCCGAGAGCGCAACAGCGGGCCTGATCGCAACGAGCCAGGACCCGGCCGAAGCCGATCATGCCGAGTCCAGCGAGCCGGAAGAGCCCCCTACGCTGAAGCGCCTGCCCTTGTTCTCCGCGGCACCAAGCGGGCTTAGCAAGCCGGCAGGCTGGCAGCCCTGGACCGTCAATCGCAACAAAATTCCCACGCGCTATACCCTGACAGAAGTCGACCAACGCATGGTGTTGCATGCCGAAGCCGACAGTTCTGCATCCGGGCTGTACGTACCACTGGTCGGGCGCGACCCGGGCATGCTGAACTGGACATGGAAGACGCGCGACGTCATCCGTAGCGCTGACAACTCACTGGCCCCGCGCGAAGACTCGCCGCTGCGCATCTTCGTCGCCTTCGATGGCGACAAAGGCAGCCTCTCGTTAAAGGATCAGCTGATGTATGAAATGGCGCGGCTGACAACGGGGCGCGAGATGCCCTATGCCACGCTGATGTACATCTGGGGCGGGCGCAAGCCTGAAGGATCCGTGGTGTCGAATCCGCACACCGAACGTGTGCGGATGATCGTGGTCGACTCCGGTACCCGGCATGCCGGCGAATGGCGTTGCCACCGGCGCGACCTGCGCGCCGACTATCGCAAGGCCTTCGGAGCCGATCCGGGCAAGGTGGTGGCGATCGGCCTCATGACCGATACCGACAACACCAAGAGCCGCGCCGAAAGCTGGTACGGCGACATCGCGCTGGACTGACGAGCGCTCAAGCCGGCGCGAGCCACTTCTCCGCCAGTTTCACGAAGAAGGTCGAGCCGACCGGCAGGATCTCGTCGTTGAAGTCGTAGCTGGGGTTGTGCAGCATGCAGGGACCAAGGCCGTGGCCGGCCTCGCGGTGTACGCCTTCGCCATTGCCGATGAACAGGTAGCACCCGGGCTTTTCCAGCAGCATGAAGGAGAAGTCCTCGGCGCCCATGGTCGGCTCGATCTTGCCGTCGACATTGCCCGCACCCACCAGCTCGCTCGCCACGTCGACGGCGAACGCGGTTTCCGCTGCGCTGTTGACAGTGGGCGGATAGTTGCGGTGAAACTCAAATTCAACGGTGCAATCGAAGGCGCTCGCAACCGCCTTGGAGACTTCCTCCATGCGGCGCTCGATCAGGTCCAGCACCGGCAGCGTGAAGGTGCGCACCGTGCCGCCGATCCAGACCTGGTCCGGCACGATATTGGTCGCATCGCCGCCATGGAACTGCGTGACCGAGATCACGGCGGCATCGATCGGGCGCTTGTTGCGCGTAATGATGCCCTGCAGCGCGGACACGATCTGCGCACCGGTGAAAACCGGGTCGTTGCCGTTGTGCGGCAAAGCAGCATGCGCGCCCTTGCCGCGCACGACGATGCGGAATTCATTGCTCGACGCCATCAGCGGGCCGGCGGTGGTGCCGAAGCTGCCGGCCGGCATGCCGGGCCAGTTGTGCATGCCGAACACGGCATCGCACGGGAAGCGCTCGAACAGGCCATCCTTGATCATCTCGCGCGCGCCGCCTCCGCCTTCTTCGGCCGGCTGGAAGATCAGGTTGATGGTGCCATCGAAATTCCGGTGCTCGGCCAGATAGCGTGCCGCACCCAGCAGCATTGCGGTGTGGCCGTCATGGCCGCAGGCATGCATGCGGCCGTCGTGCTGCGAGCGGTGGCCGAAGGTGTTGGCCTCCTGCAGCGGCAGGGCATCCATGTCGGCGCGAAGGCCGATGCTGCGCTTGCTGCTGCCGTTGCGAATCACGCCGACCAGGCCAGTGGTGCCAAGGCCGCGATGGACCTCGATGCCCCAGGCAGCGAGGTTCTGCGCCACCACGTCGGAGGTCCGTTCCTCCTTGAAGCAAAGCTCCGGATGGGCATGGATGTCGCGTCGGATGCTGCGGATTTCAGGCTGCGCCTGAAGAATTTCGGGGATGAGTGTCATGATGCCAGTTGAGGGCGATGGATACCCCGATCATACGACGCCTTAGTCCAAAGCGCCAAAACAGGCGCCCGGCAGGACACTTCCGCCACTTTCACCAGCGCTTGCGCAGCGCATCATCGCCAATCAGCGCGGGGGTTTCCCCGCATTGCCCCGTATGGTGCAGTGCTGGAACAGTTCATGCTTGATGTGCTTGCCTGGCAACGTTGCCGCTTGTTGCGTCCGTAGCCGCACCAAAATGCGGCGCCTGGCGCGATTTGCCTGCGCTGCCCTTAGTAGTCATTTGCTACATTTCTTCCCGGGAGAGTTGCGCGATGTCCCTTCGCACATGCAAGAAGGCATTCGGTGCCATGGTGGTAACCGCGGCCATGAGCTTCGGTTTTGCCAGCCAGGCCCACGCGGTCGATTTCAAGCTGGCCATGAGTTCGCCCCCGACCTCGATGGATCCGCACTTCTACAACCTGTTCTCCAACATCAACGTCTCCGAGCACATGTTCGAGTGCCTGGTGAAGATGGATGCGGACAGCAAGATCATTCCCGGCCTGGCCGAGTCCTGGAAGCTGGTGAACAACCTGACCTGGGAATTCAAGATCCGCAAGGGCGTGAAGTTCCACGACGGCTCGGAACTCACCACCGACGATATCGTCTGGTCGCTCGAGCGTCCGTCCACCATCCAGAACAGCCCGGGCAAGTTCGACGTCTACACCAAGGCGATCATCAACAAGAAGGTGATCGACAAGTACACCATCCAGCTCACCACCAACACGCCGTACCCGCTGATGCTGAACGACCTGACGTCGATCTTCATCGTGCAGAAGAAGGCCACGCAGGGCCTGACCTCGGACGACTTCGCGCAAGGCAAGGGCATGATCGGCACCGGCCCCTTCAAGTTCGTCAGCTACGCGCGCGACGACCGGGTCGAGCTGATGAAGAACCCCGACTACTGGGGCCCCAAGCCCGCCTGGGACAAGGTGACGCTGCGCTTCATCCCGAACCCGGCGACCCGCATGGCAGCGCTGCTGTCCGGCGACGTGCAGGCGATCGAGAACGTGCCGACGCCGGACCTGCCGCAGGTGCGCAAGGATCCGAAGCTGTCCTTCTTCTCCAAGATCTCGCACCGCGTGATCTACCTGTACACCGATGACAAGAAAGACAAGTCGCCTTTTGTCACCACCAAGGAAGGCGCGCCGATGGACAAGAACCCGCTGAAGGATGCGCGCGTGCGCAATGCCATCAGCATGGCCATCAACCGCCAGGGCATCAAGGACCGCCTGATGGAAGGCCTCGCCGAGCCGACCAACAACCTGGTGCCGCCCACGCTGTTCGGCTACAACCCGAGCCTGAAGACGGTCAAGTACGACCCGGAAGGCGCCAAGAAGCTGCTGGCCGAGGCGGGCTATCCGAACGGCTTCGGCATCACGCTGCACACGCCGAACAACCGCTACGTCAACGACGAGAAGATCGCTCAGACCATTGCGCAGAACCTGACCCGCATCGGCATTGCGACCAAGGTAGAGGGGATGCCGATGGCAACCTATTCTTCCAAGGGTATCAAGCACGAATTCTCGTTCGGCTTGCTGGGCTGGGGTGCGCAAACCGGCGAAGTGAGCTCGCCGCTGCGCGCGCTGCTGGCGTGCGAGGATCCGAAGAAGGGCTTTGGCACGACCAACTGGGGCGAGTACTGCAATCCCAAGATGGACGTGGTGCTGGAAAAGGCGCTGGCCACCGTGGATGACGGCGAGCGTTCCAAGCTGCTGCAGGAAGCTACCGCGATCGCCATCAACGATGGCGGTATCATCCCGATCCACCAGCAGGTGACCACCTGGGCCACCCAGAAGGGCATCACATACGTGCCGCGTACCGACGAACGCACGTACGCGCACAATTTCAAGCCGCAGTGAAGCGAAGGCCTGAGCAGTAGAGGTTAGAGGTGAGGCCGGGGAGCGCGACCACAATGTCGCGCTCCCCGGACACAAGATCATCTGCAGGTAAAAGCGGGAAGCGTCCGCGGTCTGGGTGGCCGCTTCCCGGCGAATCATCCCCGGACGGTAGCCGGGCCTAGCCACGAGCCGACTGCCGGTGCAGCCAGGCGGCGCCCACAGGCGCCGTGGCCTGTCATCGGCGAAGGAAAGCTTCCGAACATGCTGGTTTTCATTATTCGGCGCCTGATGCAGAGCGTAGTCGTGCTCTTCGTCATGTCGCTATTGGTTTTCCTGGGCGTCTTTGCCATCGGCAACCCGGTCGATATCCTGATCAATCCTCAGGCCGACCAGGAAGACATCAAGCGCACCATCGCGGCGCTCGGGCTCGACAAGCCCCTCTGGGAACAATACTGGATCTTCCTGCGCAACGCGCTGCACGGGGACCTCGGCACCTCGTTCGCGCACGGCACGCCCGCGCTCAAGCTGATCTTCGAGCGCATGCCAGCCACCATGGAACTGGCCGTGTGCGCCATCCTGCTGGCCGTGCTGCTCGGCATCCCGCTCGGGCTGTGGGCGGGCCTGCGTCCTGGCGGCGTGGCCGGCAAGACCATCATGGGTGTTTCCATCCTCGGCTTCTCGCTGCCCACCTTCTGGGTCGGGCTGATGCTGATCATGGTGTTCGCGGTGCAACTGGGCTGGCTGCCGTCCAACGGGCGCGGTGAAACCACCTCGCTGCTCGGCATCCCCGTCAGCTTCCTGACGGTGGACGGCCTGCGCCACTTGCTGCTGCCGGCGGTGACGCTGTCGCTGCTCAATATCGCCATGGTGATCCGTCTCACGCGGGCCGGCACGCAGGAAGCGATGCTGATGGACTACGTAAAGTTCGCGCGGGCCAAGGGCCTGTCGAATACGCGCATCGTGGGCGTGCACGTGCTCAAGAACATCATGATCCCCATCGTCACGGTGATTGCCCTGCAGTTCGGCTCGATCATCGCCTTTGCCATCGTGACCGAATCGATCTTCGCCTGGCCCGGCATGGGCAAGCTGATCATCGATTCCATCCAGTTGCTCGACCGCCCGGTCATCGTGGCCTACCTGATGGTGATCGTGACGCTGTTCATCCTGATCAACCTGCTGGTGGACATCATCTACAGCGTGCTCGATCCGCGCGTGCGTATCGCCGACAACAAGGGCTGAGCTCATGACAACCGCAACCGAAACCACCGCGGCCCCGCCGCTAGCCGAGCAGACCCCGCTGCGGCGCTTTGCCAGCCAGTTTTTCTCGAGCAAGATCGCCGTGACCGGCCTGACCTTGCTGATCGTCATCCTGCTGATCGCGCTGTTGGCGCCCTGGCTGTCGCCGCAGAACCCGTATGACCTCGCTACGCTCGACGTGCTCGATGCGCGCATGGCCCCGGGCGAACAGTCCGGCAGTGGCATGACCTTCCTGCTTGGCTCGGACGAGCAGGGCCGCGACATTCTCTCGGCCGTGATGTACGGCCTGCGCATCAGCATCGGCGTGGGCGTGGTCAGCACCGTGATCGCGCTGCTGCTGGGTGCCACGCTCGGCCTGATCGCCGGTTTCCTCGGCGGCCGCGTCGAGGCCATCATCATGCGCGTGGCCGACCTGCAGCTGTCGTTTCCGCCCATCCTGCTGGCGTTGATCCTGCTGGCGTTCCTGCGGCCCGGCATCGGCAATATCGTGATCGCGCTGGTGGCGGTGCAGTGGGCTTACTACGCCCGCACCACCCGCAGCGCGGCGCTGGTGGAGCGGCGCAAGGAATATATCGAGGCCGCCACCTGCCTGGGCCTGCCGCCGGGGCGGATCATGTTCCGCCATCTGCTGCCCAACTGCCTGCCGCCCCTGATCGTGATCGCGGCACTGCAGGTGGCGTCCGCCATCACGCTGGAGGCCACGTTGTCCTTTCTCGGCCTGGGCGTGCCCATTACCGAGCCATCGCTGGGCTCGCTGATCGCCAACGGACAGCAATACATGTTGTCCGGCAAGTACTGGATCAGCTTCTTCCCGGGCATTGCGCTGGTGGTCACCATCGTGGCCATGAACCTGGTCGCCGACCAGCTTCGCGATGTACTCAATCCGCGCCTGCAAACGCAGTAACGCAGCACGACAGGAGCGAACATGAGCAAACCGACCCTTGTGGTGGAAGGCCTCAAAACCCAGTTTTTCACGCGCGGCGGTGTCGCGCGAGCCGTCGACGATGTCTCGTTCTCGGTTGGCCGCGGCGAGATCATGGGCCTGGTGGGCGAGTCCGGATCGGGCAAATCGATGACCGGCTACTCGATCATGGGCCTGATCGATCCGCCCGGCAAAGTGGTGGATGGCCGCATCGAGCTGACCAGCCGCGACGGCGTCACGCGCGACCTGCGCAACCTCACGCCGGCGCAGATGCGCGATGTGCGCGGCAACCGCATCGCGATGATCTTCCAGGATCCGATGATGACGTTGAACCCGGTCCTGCGCATCGACACGCAGATGATCGAGGCCGTGCTGGCGCATGAAAAAGTCGACAAGGCGGTGGCGCGCGAGCGCTCCCGCAACGCGCTGGCCCGCGTCGGCATTCCTTCGCCGGACGAGCGCTTGCGCGCCTATCCCCACCAGTTCTCGGGCGGCATGCGCCAGCGCGTGGCGATTGCCATTGCGCTGCTGAACAAGCCCGACCTGATCATCGCCGACGAGCCCACTACCGCGCTGGACGTAACCATCCAGGGCCAGATCTTGTACGAGATGCAGAAGCTGTGCCGCGAGTCCGGCACAGCGCTGATCTGGATCACCCACGACCTGTCCGTGGTGGCCGGCCTGGCCGATACCGTGTGTGTGATGTACGCGGGCAAGATCGTCGAAGCCGGCGATGTGCGCCAGGTGCTGGAGCGGCCCGAGCATCCCTACACGCATGGCCTGATCAGCTCCGCGCCGTCGCGCAACCCGCGTGGCGCGCCGCTGCGGCAGATTCCTGGCATGACGCCATCGTTGCTGAACCTGCCGGCCGGTTGTGCTTTCCGCGAGCGCTGCGCTTACGCCACCGATGTGTGCAAGACCGCGCCGCCGCTCGACACTGCGGCAGACGGGCGCCGCCTGCGCTGCTTTCATCCGGTTCTCTCCCAGCAGGAGGCCGCATGAGCGCCGCCGTTGTTGATCCCGCCCTCGCCGCCATGACAACTGATTCCAGCGCGGAACCCACGCCCAACGCGCCCATCCTTGAGTTGCGAGGCGTGTCCAAGCGCTTCGTCAAATCGCTCGACGCCGCAGCCAAGATCGCCAACCTCTTCGGCGCTGGGGCGAAGGAGGAGGTAGTGCATGCGGTCGACCGGGTCGACCTGTCCATTCGCGCGGGCGAGGTGGTGGGCCTCGTCGGCGAGTCCGGCTGTGGCAAGTCCACGCTGGGCCGCATGGCGGTGGGCCTGCATTCGCTGACCGAAGGCTCACGCCTGTGGCGGGGCGTTGACCTGGACCGCCTGCCGCCGGAAAAGAAGCGCGAGAAGCAGCTGGCGATCCAGATGATCTTCCAGGATCCGTATGCATCGCTGAATCCGCGCCTGCGCGTGATGGATATCGTTGGCGAGGCGCCGGTCGTGCACGGCATGGTGCCGGCCAGCGAGCAGAAGCGCTACGTGGAAGACATGCTGGTGCGCGTGGGCATGGACCCCACCGTGCTGCGCCGCTTTCCGCACCAGTTCTCGGGCGGGCAACGCGCGCGCATCGGCATAGCGCGCGCGCTGGCGGTCAAGCCGGAATTCCTGGTGTGCGATGAGTCGGTGGCGGCGCTGGATGTCTCGATCCAGGCGCAGGTGCTGAATCTCTTCATGCGCTTGCGGCAGGACCTGAACCTGACCTACCTGTTCATCAGCCATGACCTGGGCGTGGTCAAGCACATCAGCGACCGGGTGGTGATCATGTACCTGGGGCGGGTGGTGGAGTCGGCGCCGGCGGAAGATGTCTTCGCCAGCCCCAACCATCCCTACACGCAGGCGCTGCTGGCCGAGGCCCCGAAGCTGGAGGTGGGCAAGAAGACGTTCGTGGCGATCAAAGGCGAGATTCCCTCGCCGCTGAATCCGCCGCCGGGTTGCCATTTCCATCCGCGCTGCCCGCATGCGATGCCGCGTTGCCGGGAGGAGCAGCCGTTGCTGAAGGAAATCGCGCCGATGCGGTTTTCGGCTTGCCACCTGAACGACATGGCGTAGGTGCTGTCAGCATCTGGCCCGTCTCACGCGTGCGCGAGACGGGCCATGTGCCCATCAGCGGATGACCTGCCCCCGCGAGTTGATGATGGTCATCTCGACAAATTTCGAGCCGACGTGGCTGTCCGGGCTGAAGTTGATGATGTAGCCGCCGAGGTCGACGTTTCTCATGCTTTCCAGCGCGGTGATCAGCTTTTCGCGGGTGAGGTCCTTGCCGGCGCGGCGCGTGCCTTCGACAAAGGCCTTGGCGGCGATGAATCCTTCGATGCTGGCGTAGTCGAACTCGTTGGGCTTGCCGGCCGCCTGCAGCAGGCGCAGGTATTCGCGCACCACCGGCAGCGTGGCATTGCCTGGGTGGGGCATGACTTGCGAGATGATCACGCCGCTGCCCTTGGCGCCGACTTCCTTGGCGAGTGCCTGGGTGCCGACGAACGAGACGTTATAGAACTGGCCATTGAAGCCGCGGCGCAGCGCTTCCTTTACGAAGGCACCAGTGGTCCGGTACGCGTTGATCATCACCACCGCGTCGGGCTTGGACTTCATGGAGCCCTGCATGGCGTCGCCGATCTCCACCGTATTGCGCACCACGCCCTCGCGGGCGACGATCTGCACGCCGCTGTCGGGCGCGGCCTTGAGGGCGCGCTCGAGCGCTTCCAGGCCGGCCTTGCCGTAGGCGTCCTCGTTGTAGACCACGGCGACCCGCTTGAGGCCGGTGACGCGGACCTGGCGCAGGATGGCCGCGGCTTCCTCGTTGAAGCCGGCGCGCACGTGGAAGGCATAGCGGTTGAACGGCTCGCGCAGCGACTGGGCGCCGCTGTAGGGGGCGAAGAACGGCACCCTGGCCTGGGTGGCCAGCGGCAGCGAGGCCTCGCCGGTCTCCGTGCCGACGTAGCCGAACAGCGCGAAGGCGTGGTCCTCGTCGATCAGCGCGCGGGTATTCTTGGCGGCGGATTCCGGCTCGTTGAAGTCGTCCAGCACCTTGAGCTCGATCTTGCGGCCATAGATGCCGCCGTGCTGGTTGATGTAGTCGAAGTAGAGCTGTGCGCCAGAATTGAGCTGCTTGCCTAGCATGGCGGTAGGCCCGGTGAGCGCAGCCGACTGGCCCAGCAGGATGGTGTCCGCGCTGACGCCGTTCTCGGCGCTGGCATTGGCAACGAATGAGCCGATGGCGCATGCCACCAGCAGGCCGGCAATGCGCCAGGCCCTGACCCCAGAATGCACTTGCATGGTTTCCCCGTGAAAAACGGTGTGTTCTTTACCCGTGAATGCCTTGCCGGTCTGTGCCGGCGCTGCCCTGGCGCCATCCCCTGGCGCAGCGTCGGGCTATCATAATCGAATACAATCGGAGCCTAACAATTTCCCCCGGCGGTGCCCGTCGGGGCGACGCCGGCATACAACACGCGACGCCACCAGGCTAGTCCGGCAACGGCCTTTCTGCACGGTGACCAGGCCCCGCCGCGTGTGGCCGCTCAGCCGCCCCAATGCTGCTGCCCCATGGCAGTCGCGCCGCCCGTCCCCAATTGCTTGCCAGGAGAATCCATGGCTTCCCGCATCGTCCGTGCCGCTTGCCCGCACGATTGTCCTGATACCTGTGCCTTGCTCGTCACCGTCGAAGACGGCCGCGCGACCAAGGTGGCGGGAGATCCCGACCATCCCGGCACCCAGGGCGTGCTGTGCACCAAGGTCTCGCGCTACACGGACCGCACTTACCACCCCGACCGCCTGCTGACGCCGATGAAGCGGGTCGGCCGCAAGGGCGAAGGCAAGTTCGAGCCGATTTCCTGGGACGAGGCGCTGGATACCGTGGCCACGCGCTTGTCTGCCATCGCCGCGCGCGACCCGCAGGCCATCCTGCCGTACAGCTATGCCGGCACCATGGGGCTGGTGCAGGGCGAGAGCATGGCGGCGCGCTTCTTTCACAAGCTGGGCGCCTCGCTGCTTGACCGCACGATCTGCGCCAGCGCCGGTGCCACCGCGCTGCGCTACACCTACGGCGCCAGCATCGGCATGGATATCGAGCATGTGCCCGATGCCAAGCTCATCATCATCTGGGGCGGCAACCCCATCGCCTCCAACCTGCATTTCTGGACGCGGGTGCAGCAAGCCAAGCGGCGTGGCGCCACCCTGGTGGCGATCGACCCGTACCGCTCGCTGACCGCCGAGAAATGCCATCGCCACATCGCCTTGATGCCTGGCACCGACGGCGCGCTGGCGCTGGCGATGATGCACGTGCTGATGCGCGACGACCTGCTCGACTTTGAGTACATCGCGAGCCACACGGTGGGCTACGAGGCGCTGCGCGAGCGTGCCCAGGCCTACACCCCGAAGCGCGCGGCCGAGATTTGTGGCGTCAGCGTGGACGACATCGAATGGCTGGCCGGCCTCTACGGGCAACTCGCGGTGCGCGAGCGCCAGCCGGTGGCGATCCGCCTGAACTATGGCATGCAGCGTTCGCACGGCGGCGGCCAGGCGGTGCGCGCTGTGGCCTGCCTGCCGTCGCTGGTGGGGGCCTGGCGCCACGCGGCCGGGGGCCTGCAGCTGTCCACGTCGGGCTTCTTCCCGGTGGACAACCTGGCGCTGCAGCGCCCGGACCTGCTGCCGGGCCTGCCGGCGCTGCCGCGCACGGTCAACATGAGCACCATCGGCGACGCGCTGCTGGATGCCGGTGACGGCGCGGGCAACCCGAAGATCGAGGCGCTGGTGGTCTACAACAGCAACCCGGTGGCGGTGGCGCCGCAGTCGACCAAGGTGGCCGAAGGCTTCGCCCGTGAGGACCTGTTCACCGTGGTGCTGGAGCAGTTCCGCACCGATACGGCTGACTATGCCGACATCCTGCTGCCGGCCACCACCCAGCTCGAGCACGTGGATGTGCACAAGGCCTACGGCCATACGTATTTCCTGGCCAACAACCAGGCCATCGCGCCGCTGGGCGAGGCCGTGCCCAACACCGAGATCTTCCGCCGCCTGGCCCGGCGCATGGGCTTTACCGAGCCGTGCTTTGCCGATAGCGACGAAGATATCGCCGCCCAGGCCATCGTGACCACGGACCCGCGCGCGGCAGGCATCAGTTGGGAGTCCCTCAAGGCACAGGGCTGGCAAAAGCTCAACCTGCCGGCGGCGCCGCTCGCCGAGGGCGGCTTTGCCACGGCCTCCGGCAAGTGCGAGTTCTATTCGGAGATCATGCGCCGCGACGGCCTCGATCCCTTGCCCGACTACGTGCCCCCGTACGAGACCCCCGCGACCGCGCCGGAACTGGCTGCGCGCTATCCGCTGGCGATGATCTCGCCGCCGGCGCGCAATTTCCTCAACAGCTCGTTTGTCAACGTCGACAGCCTGCGCGCCACCGAAGGCGAGCCGCACCTGGACATCCATCCTGACGACGCCGCTCCGCGCGGCATCGCCAGTGGCAGCATGGTGCGCGCCTTCAACGACCGCGGCAGCATGCTGGCGCGGGCCCGCGTGACCGACCGGGCCCGCCGCGGGCTGGTGGTGGGGCTGTCGATCTGGTGGAAGAAGCTGGCGCCGGATGGCAAGAACGCCAACGAGCTCACCAGCCAGCGGCTGACCGACCTGGGCCGTGCGCCGGTGTTCTACGATTGCCTGGTGCAAGTGGAAGCTGCGCCGGCCACGGCCACGGCCACGGCCGCCGCCGCTGCCACCGCCTAGCCACCATGAACCTGCGCCCGGCACGCACGCTTCAAGCCCTGGCTGCACTGGGGCTTGCCGCGCTGCTGTCCGGCTGCGACACGGTCGGCTACTACGCGCAGTCGATCGGCGGCCACCTTGGGGTGATGGCGGATTCCCGGCCATTGCCCGACGCCATTGCCGCGGCCCAGCAAGCCAAGGACACGCGGCTGGCTCAGCGCCTGGCTCTCGCCGGCACCATCCGCGATTTTGCCTCGCATGAGCTGAAGCTGCCGGACAACGGCAGCTACCGGCGCTACGCCAACCTGCACCGGTCGTATGTGGTGTGGAGCGTGTTCGCCACCCCCGAGCTGTCGATGGAACTGCACAAGTGGTGCTTCCTGGTGGTGGGCTGCATCAGCTACCGCGGCTATTACGCGCAGGCGGATGCCGACGGCTATGCGCAGGGCCTGCGCAAGGAGGGCCTGGAGCCGTATGTCGCCGGCATCCCGGCGTATTCCACGCTGGGCTATTTCGACGACCCGCTGCTCAATACCTTTGTCTACCAGCCCGAAGGCGAGCTGGCACGGCTGATCTTCCACGAACTGGCGCACCAAGTGGTCTATGTGCGCAATGACACCACCTTCAACGAATCTTTTGCCACCGCGGTGGAAACGGCCGGGGTGGAGCGCTGGCTGGCGCTGGCGGCGTCGCCCGATGCCCGCGCCAGCTACCGCCAATACGACCTGCGCCGCCAGCAATTTCGCGCGATGCTGCTGGACGCGCGCGATCGCCTCGATGCGCTCTATCACTCGCCCCTGTCAGACGATGCCAAGCGCGCGGGCAAGGCGGAAATCTTCGCCGGCCTGCGTGCGCGCTATGCGAAGCTCAAGCAAGAGTGGGGCGGCTACAGCGGCTACGATCGCTGGTTCGAGCGGCCGCTGACCAATGCGCAGCTTGCCGCGGTGGCGACCTACCAGCAATGGGTGCCGGCTTTCACGGTGCTCCTGGCGCAAAATGGTGGCGACTGGCCCGCGTTCTATGCCGAGGTCCGGCGCATCGGCGATCTGCCGCGCGCCGAACGCGATGCCCGCCTGCGCCAGCTGGCGCCGCCGGCCAGTGGCGGCGACGCGCTGACCGCCGGCGAGAGCGGGACCGCGGTAGGGGCCGCGATCGGCGCGGCACGCGCCAGCGGCGCGCCTGACACGCCATCCGCGCCCGCGGCGGGTGCCAAGCCCTGATGGACTGACTAGGTGCCCGTTGGACGCTTCATCCGGCAGACCGACGGCAGGTTCAGGTCTCCCCCTGCCGTCGTGCTGTCGAGGCGGAAGCCGTACTGCGTGCCTTCCACGCCAACCTTGACGGTCTTGCCGTCCACCGGCGCAATGGTCGAGACCACCTGCGGCAGCAGCAACTGGTGATCGCTCTTGCGCATCAGCACGTCGCCAACGGGCGAGCGGTACTGCATGCCCTCGAGCGCAAACGCGATGCTGGTCGGGTCGTCGGATCTGGCGCGGCGAATCGCCTCGCTGAGCATTTGCACGGCGATCAGCACGCGCGGGGCGAAGTACTCGCCCGCCGGGGTTTGCCTGACCCGCGCCGCCAGCGCAGCTAGCTCCGGATCGTCGCCGTTGGGCAGGTACTCGGCCACCCAGGTCAGGTGCGCGTTCTTTGCCTGCGACACGGCCAGTACCGTGCCGGGCGCGCCGCCGCCGCTATGGTTCAGGTAGTTCAGTGCGTAGCCGGCCTCGCCGCCGGCCTTGATCAGCAGGCTGAGGTCCTGGCCCCAGTTGCCCGTGACCACGGTATCGGCGCCGCTTTCCTTGATCCGGCTCATGTACGGCGCGAAGTCCTTGACTCGCGCCAGCGGGTGCAGCGCCTCGCCGACGAACTGCACGTCGGGCCGCGCTCCCGCGATCATCTGCCGGCCCAGTGCTGCCCAGATGCGGCCCTGGGTGTAATCCTGGTTGAGCAGGTAGACCTTGCGCATGCCCTTTTGCTCGCGCGCGAAATTGGCCAGCGCGCGCATTTTCATTGCCGTGTTCGCCTCGGTGGCGAAGTGCCAGAAGCTGCAGCGCACGCCCGTCAGGTCGGGGTCGAGCGAGGCGTAGTTCATGATCAGCACGCGCTGCCCGGGGTTGCGCTCGTTGTGCCGGTTGACGGCCTCCACCAGCGCCGTGACCACCGGCGAGCCAGATGCGCCGGTGAACACCACGTGCACGCCGGCGTCGATCGCGCTTTGCAACGCGATGAGGCTTTCCTGCGCAGAGAGCTTGTTGTCGTAGCTCACCAGCGCGTAGTTGCGCCCGAGCACGCCGCCTTGGGCGTTGGCGTCGTCGAGCGCGAATTTCAGGTTGGCCTGGAAGATCTGGCCCACGTTGGCCAGCGGCCCGGACAACTGGTCGATGAACGCCACCTTGATGGGTGCGGCGGCGGCGTCTTGCGTTTTTTCCTGGGCCTTTTCCTGGGCCTGTAGCGGCAGCGCGCCGACCAGCGCGAGCGCGGCAACGGCGACGCTGCGCATGAACACGCCACGCGCCAGCGCGGCGACCCTGGCGGTGGCGCGTGCCGCGCGCCTCAAGTCATGGGACATCGATCCTCTCCTTCTGCTTGTCACCACGTGTCGATGAAACGGCGCGATCCGGCCGCCGGCGTATCGCGCGCGGCCGATGCCGGGAGCGCCGAGGCCAGGCCGCGCAGCAGCCAGTGGCGTGTGTCGGCCGGGTCGATGACGGCGTCGATTTCCAGGTGGCTAGCCATATTAAGCGCTCGGCCACGCTGGTAGGCGCCCTCGATCATGCGCGCAAACAAGGCTTCGCGCTCGTCCGGGTCAGCCACCGCCTCCAGTTCCTTGCGAAAGCCCAGCCGGATCGAGCCCTCGATGCCCATCGCGCCGAACTCGCCGCTGGGCCAGGCTGCGGTAAAGAACGGCGCGCTGAAGCTGCCGCCCGCCATGGCTTGCGCGCCTAGGCCATAGCCCTTGCGCAGCACTACGGTGAAGAAGGGCACGCGCAGCGCGCCGGCGGTGACGAACAGGCGCGAGACGTGGCGCACCGTGGCGGTCTTCTCCGCCTCCGGTCCCACCATGAAGCCGGGCGTGTCGCACAGCGAGACGATGGGCAAGCCGTGCGCATCGCACAACTGCATGAAGCGCGCGGCCTTGTCGGCGGCCGCGGCATCGATGGCGCCGCCCAGGTGCCGCGGGTTGTTGGCGATGCAGCCGAAGGCGCGGCCCTCGATGCGGATCAGCGCGGTGATGATGCCCGCGCCAAAGGCGGCGCGCAGCTCCAGGACGGAGTCGTGATCGGCCAGCGCTGCGAGCACGCCGCGCATGTCGTAGCTGCGCAGCCGGTTCTCAGGAATCAGGTGGCGCAGCGCGCGCGCATCGCCAGCCTCCCAGTCGGGCAGGTCGCCCTGGAAATAGGACAGGTAGCGGCGCGCCGTCTCCACCGCCGCTATCTCGTCGTCGACCAGCACATCGATCACGCCATTGGGTGCTTGCACGCTCACCGGGCCGACTTCCTCCGGAGCGAACACGCCGAGCCCGCCGCCTTCGATCATGGCCGGGCCGCCCATGCCGATGGTGGCGTTGCGCGTGGCGATGATCACGTCGGCGCAGCCTAGCAGCGCGGCATTGCCGGCAAAGCAGCGCCCGGAGACGATGCCCACCAGCGGCACCTGGCCGGACAGCCGCGCGAACTGGATGAAGGACGTGCAATCCAGCCCGGCCACCACCGGGGTGTCGGTGTCTCCGGGCCGCCCGCCGCCGCCTTCGGCGAACAGCACCACCGGCAGGCGCCACTGGCGCGCCAGCGCCAGCATGCGGTCCAGCTTCTTGTGGCCGTAGAAGCCCTGTGTGCCGGCCAGCACCGTGTAGTCGTACGCCAGCACCATGCAGCGCGCATCCGTGGCCGGGAAGCGTTCGGCGTTGACGGTGCCAATGCCGGTGACGATGCCGTCGGCCGGCGTCGCGCGCTCCAGGTCTTCCACGCTGCGGCGCTGGCGCTGTGCGGCGATGGCGAGCGCGCCGTACTCGATGAACGAGCCTGCATCGCACAGCTGGGCGATGTTCTCCCGCGCGGTGCGCCCGCCGCGGGCATGGTGCTTGTCCACCGCCTGCGGGCGGGCCGCGTCCTGCGTGAGCGCGTGGCGGGCCAGGGCGTCGCGCAGGTCCGCGCGGATATGGGCGGGATCCACGGCGGCGCCGGCCTGCGCCCCATGATGGCCGCCTTCATCCAGCGACAGCACGATCACCGGCGCGCCCGCGCGCAGCACGTCGCCGGGCGCGGCCAGCACGCGCAGCACTTCGCCCGCGCCCGGCGCTTCCAGCGGGTGCTCCATCTTCATGGCTTCGATGATGGCCAGCGATTGGCCGCGCCGCACGCGGTCGCCGGGGCGCACCTGCACCGCTGCCAGCGCGCCGTCCATGGGCGCGCTGAGCAGCTCGGCATCCTCGGGCAGGTCGTCCGGCAGCGTGGATGCGAGCGCTTGCGGGCTGCTGGCCGCGGCCACCGCATGCAGCGCCGGATGGCCGGGATCGCTGCCCTGCGACTGCGCAGCGAGGGCCGGTAGCGCCGCGTCCAGGTACTGCGTGTGGACTGCGTTGCGCCGCACATCGTCGCGCAGCAGCAGGTCCTGCAGCAGCCTGCGGTTGGTGTCGATGCCCTCGATGCGGAACTCGCACAGCGCCCGATAGGCCTGGGCCAGCGCGCGCGCGTAGTTGCCGCCGGGCTCATGCACGATCAGCTTGGCCAGCAGCGAGTCGAAACGCGGGTTGACCGTCATGCCGGCATGGCCCGCACCATCGACCCGCACGCCGGGGCCGCTGGGCGGCTCGTAGGCATCGATGCGGCCGCTGGCGGGGCGCAACTGGCCCTGCGCGTCGAGGTGCTCGGCGTTGATGCGCAACTGCACCGCGATGCCGCGCGGCGCGGGCGCCTGCGCCAGCCCGAGGCGGCCGAGATCCTGTCCGGCGGCAATGGCCAGCTGCACCTGGACCAGGTCCACGCCGGTCACCATTTCCGTGACGGTGTGCTCCACCTGCAGGCGCGGGTTGGCCTCCATGAACCAGAACTCGCCATCCGCACCATTCGCAGCAGCCGCACCCAGCAGGAACTCAAAGGTGCCGATGCCGCGATAGGCGCTGGCGCGCGCCAGCGTGATCGCGGCCTGGGCCAGGCGCGCACGCATGCCTGCATCGAGCGAAGGGCTGGGTGCCACTTCAACCAGCTTCTGGTGCCTGCGCTGCAGGCTGCATTCGCGCTCGCCCAGGGCGATCACGCCGCCGGCCGCATCTGCCACTACCTGGATCTCGATATGGCGCGGCGCATGCACGATGCGCTCCACGTAGACGGCGCCATTGCCGAATGCGGCCGTGGCCTCGGAGACGCAGCGGGCATAAGCCTCGTCGATGTCCGCTGCCGCGTGCACCGCGCGCATGCCGCGCCCGCCGCCGCCGGCCAGCGCCTTGATCATCATGCCCGCCGCCTTGCCTGGCGCTTGCAGCGAGGCAAAGAACGCATGCGTCGCTTCCAGCGTCGTCGGCCCGGTGGAGCCCGGCACCACCGGCACGTCGCACTCGTGCGCCAGCGCGCGCGCGCGCGCTTTGTCGCCGAACAGGCGCAGCACATCGGGTGCGGGGCCGACGAAGGCCAGGCCGGCATCCAGGCAGGCCTGGGCAAACTCCGCGTTCTCGGACAACAGGCCGTAACCCGGGTGGACCACGTCGCAGCCACTGCGGCGCGCGGCGTCCACTACCTGCGCGATATCGAGGTAGGCGCGCGGGCCGGTGCCGGGCAGCGCCACCGCGCCATCGGCCTTGCGCACGTGGAGGGCGTCGCGATCGTCCTCGCTATAAAGCGCCACGCTTTCCAGGCCCATTGCCGCGGCGGCGCGGGCGATGCGGATGGCGATTTCACCGCGATTGGCGATCAGTAGCTTGCGCAACGTCATGATGCGAAGAAGGTGAGTGTGGCGGATTTCATAGGCAAGGGCATCGCGGGATCAGCCAAGCTGCTCGGCCAGCGGCGCCAGGTCCTGCTTGCGCACCTTGCCCGTGGCGGTCAGCGGCAGGGCGTCGACAATATGCACCAGCGGCACCTTGTAGACGGCCATGTTGGCGCGGCACCATTGCACCAGCGCCGCGTTGTCTAGCGTGCCGATGGCTTCGGGCTTGAGCATGACAAAGGCCACCGGCAACTGGCCTCGGTCCTCATCCGCGCGGCCCAGCACCGCCGAGCCGAGAATGGCCGGATGCTGGCCCAGCAGCGCCTCGATCTCGGCCGGGAACACGCTCATGCCGTTGACCTTGAGCATCTCCTTGCGCCGGCCCAGGTAGTGCAGATAGCCGTGCTCGTCGATCAGGCCGATGTCGCCGGTGTGGAACCAGCCGTTGCGCAGCGATTCGCGCGTGGCGTCGGGTTTGTTCCAGTAGCCTTTGAGCAGGGTCGGCGTGCGCACGCACAGCTCGCCCTCGGCGCCCGGCGGCAGCAGCTCGCCGCTGGCGAAGTCGCAGATCTTGAACTCGGTGCCGGGCACGGGCAGGCCGACAAAGATGGGCTGGGCGCGCAGGTCCAGGTCATCGTCCTGCATGCCGTAGGCAAAGGTGTTGCAGGTTTGCGTCTCGGTCATGCCCCAGGCGGTCTCTGCGATGACCGAGCCGGTCAGCGCCTGCCACGCACGGCGATAAGGCAGGTTGAGCTTCTTGACGAAGGACGATACGCCCACGTAGCGCAGCGAGCGCAATGCGTACTGCGCCGCGCGCGGGTGCTCCATCACCTCCACCGCGTTGTCCACCAGCATCGAAGCGTTGGTGACTTGGTAGCGCTGCACCGCCGCCATGAAGGTCTCGGGATCCCAGCGCGCCAGCAGCACCAGTGGGATGCCGAAGAAGGCGGGGAAGATCAGGCAGAGGTTTTCGCCCGCGATCCAGAACTCGGGGAAGAAGCCCAGCATGACGCTGTCGTCGGCGATGTCGAGCGAGACCGTGCCGAACGCGGCCGCCATGTCCACCATATCGCCCTGGGTGTGGATGCAGCCCTTGGGCAGGCCGGTGGTGCCGCCGGTGTAGTTGAGCGCGGCCACGGCATCGAGCGAGGCCGGTGTGGCAGGGGCTGCGTGCGTGCACGCCGCCATCGCGGACAGCAGGTCGATGGCGTGGCCGTCCGCTTCGCAGTCATGGCGCGGGGCCTTCACCATGGGCGGCAGCGGCAGTGTGGGCTCGGTGGGAATCACATCGGCAAAGCTGGTCGAGAACAGCAGGGCGAGCGGATCGCGCGCGCCCAGCGCGGCGCGCGTTTCGCGTACCAGCGGCACCAGCTGGTCCAGCGCGATCAGCGCGCGCGGCGTGCTGTCGGTGAGCGCGTGCTGCAACTCGGCGCGCTGCGAGAGCGGGCTGATCGGCACGTACACGGCGCCCAGCTTGAGGATGCCGAAGAACACGATGTGGAACTGCGGGCAGTTCGGCATCAGCACCGCCACGCGGTCACCGGCGCCGACGCCGTGTGCTGCCAGCAGCGCGGCGCAGCGCTCGCTCTGCGCGTCCAGCTCCGCGTAGGTGGTTTCGTGGCCGTAGAAGATCACCGCAGGGCGGTCTGGCCGGGTGCGGCCCCAGTGGCGCAGCATGTCCGTGAGCGGCTGGCGCCCCAGCGGATATTGCGGTGTGCGCGGGGTGCGCTCGGGCCATGCGCGCTGCCAGCGCGCATGCATGTCGGCCAGGTAGGTCGTTTCGTCCATTGGCGGTGTCTCCTTGCTGATGGGCCGCCAAGCCGGCTTGGGTTGGCGAAATTTACTCTTTGGTATATTTGTTTACCCTTAGGTATGATCGTATTGGCATTGCCGTCATGCGTCAAGCCAGATGCCGCCCGCGTGAATCCAGGTTTCAGGGGGCGCGGGTCAACGCCAAAACGGACTGCCGGGCCTTCCAGCCGCGGCGCCATGCGAGAATCGCGTCATGCCGACTGCACAGAAAACCGCTCCCGCCGCCGAGGCCGCTCCGGAAATCGCTCCGGAAGCCGTACCCGCCCGCTCGCATATCGCCGAGCGGCAGGAAGCGCGCCGCCGCCAGATCCTCGATGCCGCTGCCCAGCTGTTCTATACCAAAGGCTATCCCGGCATGACGATGAACGACCTGTGCCGCGCGCTGGGCGTGACCAAGCCGGCGGTGTACTACTACTTCACCGACAAGTACGAGATCTTCGACATCTTGTGCCGCGAGTCCGCGCAGACCTGCCTGCCGGTCATCCGCGAGACCGCCGACCCGGCACTGCCGGTGCGCGAGCGCCTGCATACCTGTCTGCTGGAAATGGCGCGGCGTTGCATTGCCTGCTACGTGCCCGCCACGCTCAGCTTTCGCGACAACCAGTACCTGCGGCCGGAAACGGTGACGTGGCTGGGCAATATGGCGCGCGCCTTCTACCGCGACCTCTATGCGTTGATGGAGGAAGGCAAGCGCACGGGCGTGTTCAGCTATGGCGACGCGCGCGTGACCGCGCATGCGATCGGCAGCGTGGTTGGCTTCATGTACACGTGGCACCAGCCTGAACGCATGGGGGTGCAGGCGCTGGCGGAAGAGCTGGCCACGAGCATGATGAAGATCGTGTTGCCGGTGAACGCCTGACTTCGGCAAGGCTTTTCGTTGCGGCCTGGCGCAAGCCGCTAGGGGAATTCCCCAGTCCGGGTTGAACTGTGCGCTAAACTTCACGTCAGACGATGGGGAAGGTCCAGAGGACTTCATCTAACGTGTTGTCTTAACCGGGTCGCGCGTTTAGCATCTGTCGAAAATCGAACGACCATTCAGAAAATCAGGAGACGGTGCATGGAAAGACTGTGGCTGAAGCATTACCCGGCCGGCGTGCCTGCCGAGATCGATAGCAGTCAGTTCCGCTCGCTGGCCGAATTGCTCGAGGCGTCCTTCCGCACCTATGCTGATCGCCGTGCCTTTGTGTGCATGGACAAGTCGATCACCTACGGCGAACTTGACCGCATGTCGCGGCAATTCGCGGCGTGGCTGCAGTCGCGCGGGCTCAAGCCGGGCGCGCGCGTGGCCATCATGATGCCCAACGTGCTGCAGTATCCGGTGGTGCTGGCCGCGGTGCTGCGTGCCGGCTTTGTCGTCGTCAACGTCAATCCGCTCTACACCCCGCGCGAACTCGAGCATCAACTCAAGGACAGCGGCGCCGAAGCGATCGTCATCCTCGAGAACTTCGCCACCACGCTGCAGCAAGTGCTGCCCGCCACGCCGGTCAAGCATGTGGTGGTGGCCAGCATGGGCGACCTGCTGGGCGGCCTCAAGGGCGCGATCGTCAATTTCGTGGTGCGCAACGTCAAGAAGATGGTGCCGGAGTGGGAGCTGCCCAACTGCGTGCGCTTTAACGCAGTGCTGGCAGAGGGGCGCGGCATGCAGTTGCAGCCCGCCACCACGGGCCCGGACGACGTTGCCTTCCTGCAATACACCGGTGGCACCACTGGCGTGTCCAAGGGTGCCGTGCTGCTGCACCGGAACATCGTCTCCAACGTGCTGCAGTCCGAAGCCTGGATGCAGCCGGCGCTGGCCAAGGGCGCACCGATCGACCAGGTGATCACCATCACGGCGCTGCCGCTGTACCACATCTTCGCGCTGACGGTCTGCTGCCTGCTGGGCATGCGCAGCGGCGGCCTGAGCGTGCTGATTCCCAACCCGCGCGATATCCCCGGCTTCATCAAGGAGCTGCAGAAGTACAAGTTCAACATGTTCCCGGCGGTCAATACGCTGTACAACGCGCTGATCAACAGCCCGGATATCGACAAGGTCGACTTCTCTGGCTTGCGCGTGGCCAACGGCGGGGGCATGGCGGTGCAGGAAGCGGTGGCCAAGAAGTGGCTGGCCAGGACGGGCTGCCCGATCATCGAGGGCTACGGCCTGTCGGAGACCTCGCCTTCGGCGACCTGCAACCCGACTGATTCCGACGCGTTCTCCGGCACCATCGGCCTGCCGCTGCCGTCGACCGACATTGCCATTCGCGACGACGACGGCGCGGACGTGCCGCTCGGCCAGGCTGGCGAGATCTGCATCCGCGGCCCGCAGGTGATGGCCGGCTACTGGAACCGCCCGGACGAGACCGCCAAGGTCATGACGGCCGACGGCTTCTTCAAGTCCGGCGACATCGGTGTGATGGACGCGCGCGGCTACACCAAGATCGTCGACCGCAAGAAGGACATGATCCTGGTGTCCGGCTTCAACGTGTACCCGAACGAGGTCGAAGGCGTGGCCGCAGAGTGCCCGGGCGTGCTGGAGGTGGCCGCGGTGGGCGTGCCCGACGAGCATTCGGGCGAAGTGGTCAAGCTGTACGTGGTCCGCAAGGATCCCGCGCTGACAGAAGCCGAGCTGATCGCCTTCTGCAAGGAGCGCCTGACCGGCTACAAGCGGCCCAAGTTCGTGGAGTTCCGCAGCGAGTTGCCCAAGACCAATGTGGGCAAGATCCTGCGCCGCGAGCTGCGCGACAGCCGCAAGGCGGCCTGAGCGAAGAGCGCAAGCCAGCCACGCACGCCGCAGCAAGAACGGCCTCCCGCAAGGGAGGCCGTTTTTCATTCGGCGGCGCGCGTCAGCATTCCCGCGAGGGCACGAGCAGCGGCTCGGGGGCGCCGTCGGGATAGACCATCCGCACGCAGGCGCCGGGCTCCAGACCAGGCGCGGCAGGGCCATTGACGATGACGTTGCCGCCGCTGCCATCCAGTGGTGCCACCGTGTACTGGAACAGGTCCATGCGCGGCCGCGGCTGCGGGCGTAACAACGAGTTCAGGTCGACGGCAAAGCCAACGCCTGCGCCGCTCCAGCTACCACCGTTCCACGCACCGCCGCCAACGCCCACGCCGGTGCTCACTGCACCGTTGTCCGGCATGTCGACCTGGCCCACCAGCGTCTTCGCGCCGATGCGCCCTAGTTTGATGGTGACGTTGAGTGGTGACACCTCGGGTCCTGGCGGCGTGCTCCGGCAAGCTGCGAGGAGCAGCGTCAGCAGCAAGGCGCAAAGCGTGCCCGGTCCCGAGCGGGCTGCGTTCATGCGCTCACCAGCCCGGTCTTGAGCCGGCCCAGCAAGCGGAACAGTGCGCGCCGGTCGGTCTGGGGCAGGCCGCCGAACAATTGCTCGATCCAGTCTTCATGCGCGCGCGCCATCTTGGAAAACGCGGTGCGTCCGGCCGGCGTGAGCCGGATCAGGTAAGCGCGGCGATCGCTTGGCAAAGCCTCGCGCGAGACCAGGCCTTCTTGCTGGAGCTGGTCCGTGATGCCGGTGACGTTGCCGCCGGTGACCATCATGCGGCGCGACAGCTCGCCCATCTTCAGGCCCTCCGGATGGCGGTCGAGCTGGGACATCAGGTCAAAGCGCGGCAGGGTGCAGGCGAAATCCTGGCGCAGCCGGGAGCGGATGTCGGCCTCGACCAGATTGGTGCAGGTCAACAGGCGCAGCCACAGGCGCAGGGCGTCGTGGGCGTTATCGTCGGCGCTGGTTTCGAGATCGACCGGCGCCTCTTCGGCGCCGGCCTTGGGCGGGGCCTCGGCGGCAGGTGGGGTGGGCATCGCGGCACGCTGGTTGTTTGATGCCTCAAGTATATGCGCTTGCATGCCGCCACGGGCCGGCGCGCGCCTCAATCCACCTTGGCGCCCGAGTCCTTGACCACCTTGGCCCACTTGGTGAGCTCGGCGCGGATAAAGGCGGCGAACTGCTCCGGCGTGTTGCCGACCGGGTCGGCGCCCTGGCCCAGCATCTTTTCCCGCATGGCCGGCGTGGCCAGCGCGCGCGCGACTTCCTGCTGGATGCGTGCGACGACCTCATGCGGCGTGCCGGCAGGCGCCAGCAAGCCGAACCAGGAACTGGCCTCGAAGCCCGGCAGGCGGGCCGCCTCTGCCACCGTTGGCACACCCGGCAGCGCCGGCGAGGGTTTGGCGCTGGTGACCGCCAGCGCCTTGAGCTTGCCGCTCTTGATCAGCGCCATCGACGAGGGCAGGTTGTCGAACATGAGCTGCATGGTGCCGCCGGCCAGGTCGGTCAGGGCCGGGCCGCTGCCCTTGTAGGGGAAGTGCACCATGAAGGTACGGGTCTGGGTCTTGAACAGCTCGCCCGCCAGGTGGATCGAGGTACCGTTGCCGCTCGAAGCCATATTGAGCTTGCCGGGGTTGGCGCGCGCATAGGCGATCAGGTCGGTGACGCCGTTGATGCGGTTTTGCTGCGCGAAGGCGGGGTTGACCACCAGCACATTGGGCACAGAGGCCACCTCGGTGATGGGGGTGAAGTCCTTGACCGGGTCGAACGGCAGCTTGCCGTACAGAGACTGGTTGATGCCATGCGTGCCCACCGTGCCCATCAGCAGCGTGTAGCCGTCCGGCGCGGCCTTGGCGACCATGTCGGTGCCGATGTTGCCGCCCGCGCCCGGCCGGTTGTCGACGACTACGTTCCAGCCCTGGAGCTTCGACAGCTCGGCGGCCACTGCGCGCGCCAGGATGTCGGTCGTGCCGCCGGCGGGGAACGGCACCACCAGGCGGATCGGCTTGTTGGGGTAGGGATCCGCGGCTTGCGCGGGCGCTTGCCAGGCGAGGGGGCCAAGGCAGGCACCGGCGAGGGTGGCAAGCAGCCTTTGGGTCGCGCGGCGGCGGGTGCGGTGCATGGGGTCTCCTTATGGGTGCCTGCGTTTTCTGCCGGACGGCGCGACGCCGCAGTACGCATCGCCGATACATCCGGAAGGCTGCTGCATTGTAGTGTCGGCATAACAATGTGCCGATAAGGTGATGCCCTAGGGCCGAGAGGCGAGGCAGCGCCATGAAAAAAGGCACCCGAAGGTGCCTTTGCCGTGCCAAGCGAATGGGCTTAGAACTTGTGGCGGATACCGACGCCGACGCCGAGCATGTTGTCGTTGTTGGAGCCGAGGAAGTAGCCGTTGGCGAAGCTGATTGCCGAGGTGTCGAAATTCAGGCCGGCGTTCTTCGCGTACGCGGCCGTCAGGTAGATGTCGGTGCGCTTGGACAGGTTGTAGTCGGCGATGAACGAAACCTGCCACGGGTTCTTGACGTTGACGCCGCCGAGGTTCTTGACGTCGTCATAGTTGTACTGCAGCGTCAGGCCCAGCGGTGCGGTGACCTGGTAGTTGGCACCGATCCAGTAGTAGTTGTCGCGCAGAATGGGCGCGCCGTTCTGTGCCTTGGCCTGGCCCCAGCGATAGCCGCCCATGATCTTGGCCGGACCGAAGGCATAGCTGCCCGCCACTGCCGCCTTCTTGAACGTACCGGTGTCGCCGGTCGCGCTCAGGGTCGGGTTGTACTGGTCGTAGGCGATGGTCGCGCCGAACGGACCGGCAGCGTAGGCCACGCCGGCGCCGTAACCGGTGTCGCGGCGGAACTGGCCCGGGACTTCGCCGTTGCCTGCCACGCCGTTGCCGAAGGACCAGTGCGCGATCGCGGTCACCGGACCGAATACGCCCGTGTACTTGGCGGTGTTGTCGGAGCGGAAATTCAGGCCGAGCTGGGCGACAACCGGCTCATACTGGGTGGCGTAGCCGCTGGGCGAGAAGTTGGCGAGCAGGTCGAACAGCGTGGTGTACTGGCGACCAAAGGTGAAGCGGCCAGCCTGGGCGCTTTCGATACCCACGTACGCTTGACGACCGAACAGGCGGCCGCCTTGCTGCAGCGAGCCGGAGTCGAGGGAGAAGCCGTTTTCGAGCACGAACAGCGCCTTCAAGCCGCCGCCCAGGTCTTCCACGCCGCGCAGGCCCCAACGCGAGCCGGACAGGCCACCGGAGGACATGCGAAAGACGGAGTTGCCGCGACCGGTATTGAGGCCGTTGGCGACCGACGGTGCAACGCCGAGGTGATTGACGTATTCGAGGTTCATATCCGCAACGCCGTACAGCGTCACGCTGGACTGGGCCTGTGCGGCACCCGCGAATGCACCCAACGCAGCCAGCGCGAGAAGCGATTTTTTCATGCTCGATGATCTCCGTGTAAGAATTATTGGTGGCCAGCGGAGAAACCTCCTGAGTCTCCATTTTCCGCTTACCCAACTTCGTCAGAAGCTGCCAACTACTGTAACAAACCGCCTTCGATTCACAATCGGGTTCACTGCCCTTGTCAGCTTTTCACAACTCAGGGTTTTGGAGTATCCGGCCCTTGCCGGCGCGGGCCAGGCGGGAGAAGCCCGGCAAGCCGCCACGGTACAATGCGGGAAATCCCGAGGGCGTATTCATCGGTCCATCTCCCCCTTCAGCCAGGGCGTGGAACGCGGAGCCGCTCCGAGCAACCACCAGCGCATGCATCCATGGATACCTTGATTCGCGAATTCGATGTGGCCTTGCGCGCGATCGCAGGCGTCACCCGCGCCAGCCGCGCCAATCCCGCCGAGGCGCTTGCGCCCGATGCGCAGAGCCTCGACGAGACGCAACGCCGCCACGTGGCCGGGCTCATGCGCATCAACCACGTGGGTGAGGTCTGCGCACAGGCCCTTTACCAGGCCCAGAAGCTGACCGCGCGCACGCCGCAGGTCCGCGCGCAGATGGATGAGGCCGGGCGCGAGGAAGAAGACCACCTCGGCTGGTGCGCCGAACGCCTGCGCGAGCTCGGCTCGCGTCCCAGCCTGCTCAACCCGCTCTGGTACGCGGGCGCGTTTGCCATTGGCTGGGCGGCGGGGCGAGCGGGCGACCGGGTCAGCCTGGGATTCGTCTCCGAGACCGAGTACCAGGTCGAGCAGCACCTCAATGGCCATCTCGAGCAGATCCCCGTTGCCGACGACCGGTCGCGCGCGATCCTGGAGCAGATGCGCGATGACGAGGTGAGGCACGGCGCCGCCGCGCGCGAGGCGGGCGGCATGCCGCTGCCCTCGCCGGTGCGCGCGATGATGCGGGCGGCCTCCAAGGTGATGACCACCGCCGCGTATCGGATCTGAGGGACGGCGCCGGAGCGGGAAGCCCCGCCCCCGCCAGCCAGGTACCCCCCGTGCGCGGGGTAGACGCGAAAACGTTGTATCCTTCCATCGGTCCGGCTCGGCCGTTTTTCCTGCTGCAGGCAGTTCCTTCCTCAGTTGTTCTCAGGTGGTTTCTCTGCTTTCTTCCATAAGATCTTCATTTCATTGGGAATTCACTTTTTCGGTGCGCGAGGTGTGCGCGCTAAGTCATTGTTCTAATTAAAAAAACCCGGATTGTTGCCCCATAACGAGCCTTGACCCGTGAAATCGCTTCCTCTAAAGTGGGAAATAGTGTGAGGAAGTGTGTTTTTGTGTGAAAACGCAGTCTGGCTATGGGATCATCGCCCAACGTCGGATTTAAAGGATTCACGCGCCAGCCGGTGGCAAGCATGCCGGCGCGGACCGGGGAGCTAGCTTGTTTCAGGGCGCATCGGCGCTGTCACTGGATGCCAAGGGCCGGATGTCGATTCCGGCGCGGCACCGTGAAGCGCTACAACAGCAGGCCGAGGGCCGGGTAACGCTGACCAAGCACCCGGACGGCTGCCTGCTGCTGTTTCCGCGCCCTGAATGGGAAAATTTCCGTGGTCGCATTGCGGCTTTGCCGATGGACGCGCACTGGTGGAAGCGCATCTTCCTGGGCAATGCCGCTGACGTCGACATGGACGGCGCGGGCCGGGTGCTGATCGCGCCCGAGCTGCGTAGCGCCGCCTTGCTCGACAAGGAAGTCATGCTGCTCGGTATGGGCAGCCATTTCGAAGTCTGGGATGCCGCAACCTACGCCGCCAAGGAACAGCAGGCGATGGCGCAGGGCATGCCGGAAGCATTAAAGAATTTCTCTTTCTGACGAGGTCATGAGCTCAACCCAAACGCCGGGGACCACCGCCCTGCGCCATCGCACCGTGTTGCTGGACGAGGCTGTCGAAGCCCTGGTCTGGCGGCCCGATGGCGTCTATGTGGACGGCACCTTCGGCAGAGGGGGGCACAGCCGGGCAATTCTGGCCCGGCTGGGCCCGGCCGGGGCACTGGTGGCCTTCGACAAGGATCCGGCAGCAATCGCAGAGGCGGGCACCATCAAGGATGCCCGCTTCTCCATTGAGCACACCAGCTTCGCCGAGATGCCGGCGGCGCTGGCGGGCCACGGAAAGGTCGCCGGGATATTGCTCGACCTGGGCATCAGCTCACCCCAGATCGACGACGCGGAGCGGGGTTTTTCCTTTCGCTTCGAGGGACCGCTGGACATGCGCATGGACACCACGCGCGGCATGACCGCCGCGCAGTGGCTGGCGCAAGCGGATGAGCAAGACATCGCAAGGGTGATACGGGACTATGGGGAAGAACGGTTTGCTGTACAGATTGCAAAGGCGGTTGTTGCTCGCCGGAGCGAACCCGGCCATGGCGGACCGCTTACCACTACTGCCGAGCTTGCCTCGCTCGTGGCGAAAGCCGTCAAAACACGCGAGAAGGGTCAGGACCCTGCGACCCGCACCTTTCAGGCTCTACGGATTCACGTCAATCAAGAGCTTGCGGACCTCGAAAGCGGCCTGAGCGCCGCTTACGACTTATTGCAGGAAGGCGGGCGGCTGGTGGTCATCAGTTTTCATTCGCTTGAGGACCGCATCGTCAAGCGGTTCATGCAGGCGCACGCCCGTCCGCAGCAGAATGCCGATCCCGCCATGCGCCGCGCGCCCCTGCGCGCGGACCAGCTGCCGCAGCCCACGCTGAAGCTGCTCGGCCGGGTCAAGCCGGGCGCCGAAGAGGTTGCCGCCAATCCGCGTGCCCGCTCCGCGGTGATGCGCGTGGCCGAGAAGCTGCCGTCCCCGGCGTCCCCTTCGTCCGCCTCCACTCAGAAGGCGGGCCGCCCATGAACCGCCTGACTTTCTTCCTGCTGGCTGCCCTGATGCTGTGCGCGCTCTCGCTGGTGAGCGCGCAGCACCAGGCCCGCACCCTGTTCGTTGCCCACGAGCGCGCGCAGGCGGAAGAAAAGCAGCTCGACATCGACTGGTCCCGCTTGCAGTACCAGCAGAGCTCGCTCGGCAAGAGCGCGCGCATCGCGGACGCAGCCCGGACACAGCTGAAGATGACGCCGGTGCTTCCCGGCAGGACCCAATACCTGGCCGGCGTGGTGCTGGACGCGCCGCCCGCCAGCGCGCCCGCGGCTGCAGCACCCGAGGGGAGTAAGCCATGACCATCGCCCGGCCCTCGCAAAACGCCCAGCGCGGCAACCCTTCGCGCCCGCGCACCGGCCAGTTCGCCGCTAGCCCCGTGCTTGGCCTGCGCCTGCCGATGTGGCGCTCGAAGCTGGTGGTGTTCATGATGTTCGCCGCCTTCGTCGCCCTGGCTGGGCGCGCGCTTTGGATCCAGGGTCCGGGCAACCAGTTCTACGAGGCCGAAGGCAAGAAGCGCTTCCAGCGCACGCTCGAGCTGCCCGCAACGCGCGGCAAGATCCTCGACCGCAATGGGCTGGTGCTGGCGACCAGCTTGCCCGTGAAGGCCATCTGGGCGGTCCCGGAGGACGTGCCCGACGAGATCGACGCTGACAAGATCCGCCAGTTGAGCAAGCTGCTCGACATGAGCGACAAGGAACTGCGCCGCAAATTCACGGAAGACAAGAGCTTCGTCTACCTGAAGCGCCAGGTGCTGCCGGATGTCGCGGACAAGATCGCCGCGCTCAAGATCGAAGGCATTCACCAGACCCGCGAATACAAGCGCTTCTATCCGGAAGGCGAGGCGATGGCGCACATCGTCGGCTTTACCAATGTCGAAGACCGCGGCCAGGAAGGCGTGGAGCTGGCACGCGAGGGCGTGCTGGCCGGCAAGTCCGGCGCGCGCCAGGTGATCAAGGACCGCCTTGGCCGCGTGGTGGAGGATGTGGGCATCCTCAAGACGCCGCGCGACGGCGAGGACCAGCAGCTCTCCATCGACGCCAAGATCCAGTACCTGGCCTACAACGAGGTCAAGGCCATCGTCGAGCGCAGCAAGGCGAAGGCGGCCAGCGCTGTGGTGCTCGACGCGCAGACCGGTGAGGTGCTGGCGCTGGCCAACTGGCCGACCTACAACCCCAACGACCGCACCCGCCTGTCGGGCGAGCAGCTGCGCAACCGGGTCCTGACCGACACCTTCGAGCCGGGATCGATGATGAAGCCGATCACGATCGGCCTGGCGCTGCAGCTCAAGCGTGTCACGCCGTCGACGGTATTTGCCACGACGGGCAAGTTCAATTACGAAGGCGCCACCATCAGCGACACCCACAACTACGGGGCGCTGACCGTGGCCGGCATCATCCAGAAGTCCAGCAACATCGGCACGACCAAGATTTCGATGCTGCTCAAGCCGCAGGAAATGTGGGATATGTATATGAGCGTGGGTCTGGGCCAGGCGCCCAAGATCGGCTTCCCCGGCGCCGTGGCCGGACGGGTGCGCCCGTACAAGAGCTGGCGGCCCATCGAACAGGCGACCATGTCCTATGGCTACGGCCTGTCGGTGTCGCTGTTCCAGATCGCCCACGCTTACACCATCTTCGCCCATGATGGCGAACTGATCCCGGTCACCATGTTCCGGAACCAGGGCCCGGTCACTGGCGAGCGCGTGCTGTCGCCCGAGGTGGCGCGCCAGGTGCGGGCCATGCTGGAGACAGTGACGGCGCCTGGCGGCACTGCGCCCGAAGCCCAGGTGATGGGCTACCGGGTTGGCGGCAAGACGGGCACGGCGTACAAGCACGTGGGCCGCGGCTACGACCGCAGCAAGTACAGGGCTTCCTTCATCGGCCTGGCGCCGATGTCCAACCCGCGCGTGATCGTGGCCGTGAGCGTGGATGAGCCTACCTCCGGCAGCCACTATGGTGGCGCTGCGGCGGGCCCGGCCTTCTCCGCGATTACCGGCGGCGCGCTGCGCGCCCTCAATGTGCAACCGGATTCGCCGATCCGGCAGTTGGTCGTGAGCGACAAGGTGCAGGAAAGCGAACCGTGGAGCGCGACGCAATGACCCGGACGCTGCTCCCTCTCGAAGTGGCCGCGCTGGCTGGCGATGCCTTGGCCTGGCTGCGCCAGCACGCGCCCGCCGGCGCCAAGCTGACGGGCGACACGCGCCGGCTGGCCCAGGGCGACGTGTTCCTTGCCTATGTGCTGGGCAATGCGCGCCTGTCGACCGATGGCCGCCCCCATATTGCTCAGGCGATTGCCCGTGGCGCCAGCACCGTGGTCTTTGAGGCCGATGGTTTCGCCTGGCCGCATGGCGAAGGCGTGCCGCATCTTGGCGTGTCGGGCCTGCACCAGCTCGCCGGCCCGATTGCCGCCGGCTGGTATGACAACGCCGCGCGCGATCTCGCCGTGACCGGCATTACCGGTACCAATGGCAAGACGTCGTGCTGCCAGTGGCTGGCGCGCGTGCTGCAGGTCGCGGGCAAGCGCTGCGCCACCATCGGCACGCTTGGCACCGGGTTTCCTGATGCGCTCACGGCGACCGGCTTCACCACGCCCGACGCCGTCCAGCTGCAGGACAGCCTGGCCGCGCTGCATGGCGCCGGCGCGCGCGCGGTCGCCATGGAAGTGTCCTCGCACGGCCTGGAGCAAGGCCGCGTGGCCGGCACGCACTTCGCGGTGGCGGTGCTGACCAACCTGACCCAGGACCATCTCGACTACCACGGCACCATGGCCGAATACGAGGCGGCCAAGGCCCTGTTGTTCCAATGGCCCGGCCTGCGTGCCGCCGTGATCAACCGCGACGACGCCATGGGTGGTCGCCTGCTGGTCGGCCCCGCGCTCGCCGCGCCGGTGATCGAGTACGGCATCGATGGCGCGGCCGGCCCGACCCGCAAGGCAGGCCAGTGGCTGCGCGCGACCAACGTGCGCGCCACCGCTGCCGGCACGGCCTTCCATGTGGATGGCAGCTTTGGCAGCGCCGATGTCAGCACGCCGATGATCGGCGCTTTCAATGTCAGCAACCTGCTCGCCGTGCTGGGCGCCACGCTGGCCAACGGCATTGCCTGGGACGCTGCCATCGACGCGCTGCGCACGCTCAAGCCGGTCGATGGCCGCATGGAGTTGTTCGGCGGCAGCCATGGCGGCCAGGACGGGCCGCTGGCAGTGGTCGATTATGCCCACACCCCGGATGCACTGGAAAAGACGCTGGACGCGCTGCGCCCCGTGGCCCAGGCCCGCAAGGGCCGGCTGTGGTGCGTGTTCGGCTGTGGCGGCGACCGCGACCCGATCAAGCGCCCGCTGATGGGCGAAGTGGCCGAGCGGCTTGCCGACGAGGTGGTGCTGACCAGCGACAACCCGCGCAGCGAAGACCCGCAAGACATCCTGAACGCCATTGCCGACGGCATGGCGGATCGCAGCCGCGCGCACCTGATCGAGGACCGCGCAGCCGCCATCCTGTATGCCATCAAGCACGCCACCGTAGCCGATGTGGTGCTGGTGGCCGGCAAGGGGCACGAAGCCACCCAGGAGGTGCAGGGCCGCAAGCGGCCTTTCTCCGACCGCGAGCATGTCCGGCTGACGCTGGGCACGCGTGGGGTGTCAGCATGACGCAATACACCATGACCGATTTGCAGCAAGCCGCCGGCTGGATCGCCGGCGCGCGTCTTTCCGGGCCCGATGGCGCAGCCAGCCGGGCGTTCTCGCGCGTGCTGACGGACAGCCGCACGGTCCAGCCCGGCGACCTGTTTGTCGCGCTCAAGGGCGAGCGCTTCGATGCGCACGATTTCCTGGCCGACGTGGTGGCGCGTGGCGCCGCCGCGGTGCTGGTGGACCGTGAGCCCGACGCCGCGCTTGGCATTTCCGCCATCGTGGTGCCCGATACCCGCCTGGCGCTGGGCCAGCTGGCCGCCGGCTGGCGCCGCCGTTTCAGCCTGCCCGCGGTCGCGGTGACGGGCAGCAACGGCAAGACCACCGTCAAGGAGATGATCGCCGCGATCTTCGCGGCGGCGGTAGGGGAGGGCGCCCGCCTAGCAACGGGCGGCAACCTGAACAACGATATCGGCCTGCCGCTGACCGTGCTGCGGCTGTCCGCCGTGCACCGGCTCGCCGTGCTCGAGCTCGGCATGAACCACCCGGGTGAGACCGTCTACCTGGCCAGCATCGCACAGCCTACCGTGGCGGTGGTGACCAACGCGCAGCGCGAGCACCAGGAGTTCATGGTGAACGTGGAGGCCGTGGCGCATGAACACGCCGCGGCGATTGCGGCGTTGCCCGCAGACGGCGTGGCGGTGTTCCCGCTCGACGCCGAAGGCGGCGGCGCGCATGCCGGCATCTGGCGCCAGGCAGCCGGTGCGCGCCGCGTGCTGTCGTTTGGCCTGGATGCCAGCGCCGATGTCCGCGCCGATGTGGCTCTGGACGACGGCGTGCAAGTGATGCAGGTCAGCGCGCCTGGTGCTGCGTTCGAGGTCCGCCTGTCGGTACTTGGCACCCACAACGTGCGCAACGCGCTGGCGGCGATCGCCTGCGCGCTGGGCGCGGGCGTCGGCATCGAGGCGATCCAGCAGGGGCTGGCCGGGTTTGCCGCGGTCAAGGGCCGGCTGCAGGTCAAGCATGCCACCGGCGGCACGCTGGTGATCGATGACAGCTACAACGCCAATCCCGATTCGGTACGTGCGGCCATCGACGTGCTGGCCGGGTTTGCCGCGCCGCGTTTGCTGGTGCTGGGCGACATGGGTGAAGTGGGTGACCAGGGGCCGGCCTTTCACACGGAGATCGGCGCCTACGCGAACGCGCGCGGCATCGAGGCGCTGTGGGCAACCGGCGAGGCCATGGTGCACGCCGTGCAGGCATTCGGCGCCACAGCCCGGTATTTCGAGCGGGCCGAGGACCTCGCCCAGGCGTTGGCGCAAGACAAGGACGGTGCCGTGGCGGCAGCAAGCGCGGTACTGGTGAAGGGATCTCGGTTCATGCGGATGGAACGGATGGTCAATGCGCTGGTCGCAAACACTCCCGCGCATTAATCGTCATCAACAGTTATTTACGCAATCAATCAGATAGCCCGGCGCCGCTGGGTGGTTGTCGAAAGGAATACGGACACACGATGTTATTGGCTCTGGCCCAGTGGCTGCAAAACGACTACAGCTTCCTGCGGGTCTTCAACTACCTGACCTTCCGCGCGGTGATGGCTAACCTCACCGCGCTTTTGATCGGGCTCGGCCTTGGGCCGTGGGTGATCCGCAAGCTGACCGAACTCAAGATCGGCCAGGCGGTGCGCACCATCGGCCCGCAGTCGCACCTGGTCAAGGCCGGCACGCCCACCATGGGCGGCGTGCTGGTGCTGGTGTCGATCGCCATCTCCACGTTGCTGTGGTGCGACTGGGGCAATCGCTTTATCTGGGTCGTGATGCTGGTGACCCTGGGCTACGGCGCGATCGGCTGGGTGGATGACTACCGCAAAGTGGTTTATCGCGATCCGCGCGGCATGTCGAGCCGCGAGAAGTTTTTCTGGCAGACCCTGATCGGCCTGGTGGCCGCGGTCTACCTGGCGTTTTCGGTATCGGAAAGCAGCAATGTGCGGGTGTGGGACCTGTTCCTGGGCTGGGTCGAAGGCGGTTTATCGCTCGACATGCCTTACAAGTCCAACCTGATCGTGCCTTTCTTCAAGGAAGTGAGCTATCCGCTGGGCGTGGCCGGCTTCATCGTGCTGACCTATCTGGTGATCGTGGGTTCGAGCAATGCGGTGAACCTGACCGATGGGCTGGACGGCCTGGTGATCATGCCGGTGGTGCTGGTCGGCAGCGGGCTGGGCGTGTTTGCCTACGTGATGGGCAGTTCGGTCTACAGCAAGTACCTGCTGTTCCCGCATATTCCCGGGGCCGGCGAGTTGCTGATTTTTTGCTCGGCGCTGGCGGGGGCGGGGCTGGCCTTCCTCTGGTTCAACGCGCACCCGGCCCAGGTCTTCATGGGCGACGTTGGCGCGCTGGCGCTGGGCGGCGCGCTGGGCACGGTGGCAGTGATCGTGCGCCAGGAGATTGTGCTGTTCGTGATGGGCGGCATCTTCGTGGTGGAAACGTTGTCGGTGATGCTGCAGGTGGGCTGGTTCAAGATCACCAAGCGGCGCTATGGCGAGGGCAGGCGGTTGTTCAAGATGGCGCCGCTGCACCACCACTTTGAATTGTCCGGCTGGAAGGAAACGCAGGTGACGGTGCGCTTCTGGATCATCACCATGTTGCTGGTGCTGATCGGGCTGTCGTCGCTCAAGTTGCGCTGAAACCAGCGCGTATCCGTATCTATTAACGCAGTAACGCAAGAAAGGCGGGAATCGAAGTGTTTGGCGAGTTGCAAAAACCTCATGTGCTGGTGCTGGGCCTCGGCGAATCGGGGCTGGCGATGGCGCGCTGGTGCGGCCTGTATGGTGCCCCCGTGCGCGTTGCCGACACGCGCGAGGCTCCCGCCAACCTGGTCTTCCTGCAGGCCGAGCTGCCCTCGGCCGAGTTTCATGGCGGCGCCCTGGCCGAAGCGCTGCTCGACGGCATCGAACTGGTGACGATCAGCCCTGGCCTGTCGCCGCTGGAGAGCGATACCGCCGCGCTGCTGGCAGTGGCGCGCGAGCGTGGCATTCCAGTATGGGGCGAAATCGAGCTGTTCGCGCGCGCGCTCGCGCATCTGCGGGCAGAGTCGGGCTACGCGCCGAAGCTGCTGGCCATCACCGGCACCAACGGCAAGACCACCACTACCGCGCTGACCGGCCGCCTGGTGGAGCGCGCCGGCAAGAGCGTGGCGGTGGCGGGAAATATCAGTCCGTCGGCGCTGGACAAGCTGGCCGCCTGCATTGCCTCGGCCACGCTGCCCGAGGTCTGGGTGCTGGAACTGTCGAGCTTCCAGCTGGAGACCACGCATACGCTGGCGCCGCACGCGGCCACGGTGCTCAACATCACCCAGGACCATCTTGACTGGCACGGCAGCATGGAAGCCTATGCCGCCGCCAAGGCTCGGATCTTCGGCCCGGCGCCGGCGGCCGGCGAAGCCGGCTGCCTGCAGATCCTGAACCGCAACGACCGTCTCAGCCTGGAAATGGCCCGCCCGGCCAGCGCACTGGTGACCTTCGGCACCGATCTGCCCGAATTCCCGGGCTGCTTCGGCGTCCAACGCGAGGGCGGCATGCCCTGGCTGGTGGTGGCCGAGCCCGATAGCGAAGCCGAAGGCGAGAACAAGCCGCGCCGCCGCAAGGCCGCGGCCGCCGAGAGCGAGCAAGCCGTGCCGGTGCGCCACAAGCGCCTGATGCCGGCCGATGCGCTGCATATCCGTGGCATGCACAACGCTACCAACGCCATGGCCGCGCTGGCGCTGTGCCGCGCCATCGACCTGCCGATGAACGCGTTGCTGCATGGCCTGCGCGAGTACCGCGGCGAGCCGCACCGTGTGGAGTGGGTCGCCACGGTGGATGATGTCGAGTTCTTCGATGACAGCAAGGGCACCAATGTGGGCGCCACCGTCGCCGCGCTGTCCGGCCTGGACAAGCGGGTGGTGCTGATTGCCGGCGGGGAAGGCAAGGGACAGGATTTTTCGCCGCTGGCCGCGCCGGTGGCGCAGTACGCGCGCGCCGTGGTGCTGATCGGCAAGGATGCCGGCGAGCTGCGCCGCGCGCTCCAGGACACCGGGGTCACGCTGGCCGATGCCGCCACGCTGGAGCAGGCGGTCACGCTGGCTGCCAGCGCAGCGCAGGGCGGCGACGCCGTGCTGCTGTCGCCGGCGTGCGCCAGCCTCGACATGTTCCGTAATTATGTGCACCGTGCCGAAGTCTTTCGCGCCGCGGTGGAAGAACTGGCGATGTCCAGGGGGATCGTGCCATGAGCGACGCACAGGTCAAGCGTAGCGGCTTTATCGGGGCCACCATCGGCAACGCCTGGGGCGGCTTGCGCGATGCGGTGTCCGGCGTCAAGCCGACGCGCTCGCGCATGATGGAATACGACCAGCCACTGCTGTGGGTGGCGATCGTGCTGCTCGCGCTTGGCCTTGTGATGGTCTATTCGGCCTCGATCGCGCTGCCTGACTCGCCGCGCTATGCCAACTACCGCGAGAGCCACTTCCTCGCGCGCCACGCGTTTGCGCTGTTCATCGGGCTGTCGATGGGACTGCTGGCCTTCCAGATCCCGGTCAAGTTCTGGGATAAGTACGCGCCCAAGCTGTTCGTGATCGCGCTGGTGATGCTGATCGTCGTGCTGGTGCCGTTCGTGGGCAAGGGCGTGAATGGCGCGCGGCGCTGGATTCCGCTGGGCATCATGAACTTCCAGCCGTCCGAGTTCATGAAGCTGGCGGTGGTGCTGTACACCGCCAACTACACCGTGCGCAAGCAGGAGTGGATGCAGAACGTGGGCAAGGGCTTCCTGCCGATGGGCGTGGCCGTGGTGGTGGTCGGCATGCTGCTGCTGCTGGAGCCCGACATGGGCGCCTTCCTGGTGGTGGCCACCGTCGCCATGGGCATCCTCTTCCTCGGTGGCATCAACGGCAAGCTGTTCGCCGGCCTGGTTGGCGTGGCGGTGGGCGCCTTTGCGCTGCTGATCACGGCGTCACCCTGGCGGCGCGAGCGGATCTTCGCCTATCTGAACCCGTGGGAAGAAGCCAACGCGCTGGGCAAGGCTTACCAGCTCACCCATTCGCTGATCGCCTTCGGCCGCGGCGAGTGGACCGGGGTGGGGCTGGGCGGCAGCATCGAGAAGCTGCACTACCTGCCCGAGGCGCATACCGACTTCATCCTCGCTGTGATTGGCGAGGAGTTCGGCTTTGTGGGCGTGCTGGTGGTGATCGTGCTGTTCTACTGGATGGTGCGCCGCGCCTTCGAGATCGGCCGCACCGCCCTGCAGCTCGACCGCACCTTTGCCGGCCTGGTGGCCAAGGGCATCGGCATCTGGGTTGGCTGGCAGACCTTTATCAATATGGGCGTGAACCTGGGCCTGCTGCCCACCAAGGGGCTGACCTTGCCGCTGGTGAGCTACGGCGGCTCGGGCATCCTGATGAACTGCGTGGCGCTGGCGATCCTGCTGCGTATCGACTATGAGAATCGGGTGATGATGCGCGGAGGGAAGGTATGACCGTAGCGCAGCATCACTTGGTTCCGGCGGAGGCTAACTTCCTGCGTAAGCAGGAAGTTAAGCGCAGCGGCCGTAGCCAGAACCATTCAATGATGCGCGGAGGGAAAGTATGACCGCACCGCGCACCTTGCTCGTGATGGCTGGCGGCACCGGGGGGCACGTCTTCCCCGGGCTGGCGGTCGCGCGCGCGCTGCGTGAGCAGGGCTGGCGGGTGGTATGGCTGGGCAACCGCACCGGCATGGAAGCCACGCTGGTGCCCAAGTACGACATCCCGATGGAGTTCATCCAGTTTGGCGGCCTGCGCGGCAAGGGCCCGCTGACCAAGCTGATGCTGCCGCTGAACCTGTTGCGCGCCTTCTGGCAAAGCCTGCAGGCGCTGCGCCGGGTGCGGCCCAACGTGGTGCTGGGCATGGGCGGCTATATTACGTTCCCCGCCGGCATGATGGCCTCGCTGCTGGGGCGGCCGCTGGTGCTGCACGAGCAGAACTCGATTGCCGGGCTGGCCAACAAGGTGCTGGCCAAGGTCGCGGACCGGGTGCTGTGCGCGTTTCCGAATGCCCTGCCGGACAGCGAGTGGACCGGCAACCCGGTGCGCGACGAAGTGGCGCGCATGCCGGCGCCCGAGGCGCGCTACGACGGCCGCACCGGCCCGCTGCGGCTGCTGGTGGTGGGCGGCAGCCTGGGCGCGGCGGCGCTCAACGAGGTCGTGCCCAAGGCGCTGGCGCTGCTGCCGCAAGGCGAGCGCCCGCTGGTCAAGCACCAGGCCGGCGCGAAGCAGATCGACACGCTGCGCGCCAACTACCAGGCCGCCGGCGTGGCGGCGGAAGCCTTGCCTTTTATCGACGACATGGCGGCGGCATACGCAGAGGCGGATCTGGTGATCTGCCGCGCGGGCGCAATGACCGTGTCGGAGGTGGCGGCGGCAGGCGTGGCGGCACTGTTCGTGCCGTTCCCGCATGCGGTCGATGACCACCAGACCACCAATGCGGAATTCCTCTCGACCCAGGATGCCGCCTTGCTGGTCCAACAGAACGAACTGACCGCGAGCGGGCTGGCGCAGACGCTGGCCTCGCTGTCGCGGCCCCGACTCAGAGAGATGGCGCATCAGGCGCGCGGTCTTGCCAAGCCCGAAGCGACCCGGCGCGTGGCGGAGATCTGCAGCCAGATGGCCAGGGATTGAACCAACGGATTCATGAAGCACATCGTCAAGAACATCCATTTCGTAGGCATCGGCGGCGCCGGCATGAGCGGCATCGCCGAGGTCCTATTGAACCTGGGCTACAAGGTCTCAGGGTCCGACGTGGGCAGCAATGCCGCCACGCGGCGCCTCGCGTCGCTCGGCGCGACCGTGATGCACGGGCATGATGCCGCCAACGTCAACGGCGCCAACGCCGTGGTGGTGTCCACCGCCGTGACCAACGACAACCCCGAGGTGCTGGCCGCGCGCGCCAAGCGCATCCCGGTGGTGCCGCGCGCGGTGATGCTGGCCGAGCTGATGCGCCTGAAGCAGGGCGTGGCCATCGCCGGCACGCATGGCAAGACCACCACCACCAGCCTGGTGGCGTCGGTGCTGGCCGAAGGCGGACTCGATCCCACCTTCGTGATCGGCGGCCGGCTCAACTCGGCGGGCGCCAACGCGCGCCTGGGCACGGGCGACTTCATCGTGGCCGAGGCTGACGAGTCGGATGCCTCGTTCCTGAACCTGTTCCCGGTGATCGAGGTCATCACCAACATCGACGCCGACCACATGGACACCTACGGGCATGACTTTGCCCGGCTCAAGCAGGCGTTCGTGGAGTTCACCCAGCGCCTGCCGTTCTACGGCATCGCGGTGCTGTGCGTGGACGACCCCAACGTGCGCGAGATCATGCCGTTCGTGTCCAAGCCGATCGTGCGCTACGGCTTTGCCGAAGATGCGCAGGTGCGCGCGGTCAATGCCCGCGCCGTCGACGGCCAGATGCATTTCACCGTGCTGCGCCAGTTGAACGGACACGCCGAGGCGCCGCTGGAGGTGGTGCTGAACCTGCCGGGCATGCACAACATCCAGAACGCGCTGGCGGCGATTGCCATCGCGACCGAGCTGGAAGTGCCGGACGCCGCCATCGTCAAGGCGCTGCGCGAGTTCCACGGGGTGGGACGCCGCTTCCAGCGCTATGGCGAAGTGGCCTGCGTCGGCACTATCGAGCCGGGCGAGGCCAAGAGCGCGGGCACCTTCACGCTGGTGGACGACTACGGCCACCATCCGGTCGAGATGGCCGCGACGCTGGCCGCCGCGCGCGGTGCGTTCCCGGGGCGCCGGCTGGTGCTAGCGTTCCAGCCGCACCGCTATACCCGCACGCGCGACTGCTTCGAGGACTTCGTCAAGGTGCTGGGCACCGTGGATGCGCTGCTGCTGGCGGAGGTCTATGCCGCCGGCGAAGCCCCGATCGTGGCCGCCGATGGCCGCGCGCTGACGCGCGCGCTGCGCGTGGCAGGCAAGGTTGAACCCGTTTTTGTGGAGCAGATCGACGAAATGCCGCAGGCTATCCTGAACGCCGTGCGTCCCGGCGATGTGGTGGTGACGATGGGCGCGGGCACGATTGGTACCGTGCCCGGACAACTGGTTTCTCAGCAAGCCGGGGGGCAGGCATGAGCTTCGTCGCCCATCCCAATATCGATCCCAAGGCGCTGGGCAAGGTTGGCGTGCTGCTCGGCGGCCGCTCGGCCGAACGCGAGATCTCGCTGCTGTCGGGCAACGGCGTGCTGGCAGCGCTGCGCTCGCGCGGCGTCGATGCCCATGCCTTCGATCCCGGCCTGCAGTCGGTGGCCGAACTGGCCACGGCTGGCTTTGACCGCGTCTTTATTGCCCTGCATGGCCGCTACGGTGAAGACGGCACCATCCAGGGCCTGCTCGAGCAACTCGGCGTGCCCTATACCGGCAGCGGCGTGCTGGCCTCGGCGCTGGCCATGGACAAGCAGGCCACCAAGCGCTTGTGGACCACGCACGGCCTGCCCACGCCGCGCTTCGCCATGCTGCACGCCGATACCGATTTCGATGCCGTGGTGACCGACCTGGGCCTGCCCCTCATCGTCAAGCCGGCGCGCGAGGGCTCGTCCATTGGCCTGACCAAGGTGACCGAAGCCGGCCAGATGCGTGCCGCCTTCGAGAAGGCCGCGGCGCTGGACAACGACGTGATCGCCGAAACCTTTATCGACGGCGCGGAGCTGACCTGCCCGATCGTGGGGGAGGGCGCCACCGCCGAAGCGCTGCCGGTGATCCGCATCGTTGCCCCCGGCGCGAACTACGACTATCAAAACAAGTACTTTACTGACGATACCCAGTATCTGTGCCCGTCGGGCCTGCCGGCCGACGTGGAAGCCGAAGTCCGGCGCCTGGCGGTGCAATCCTTCCGCGTGCTGGGTTGCCGCGGCTGGGCGCGCGCCGACGTGATGCTCAGCGCCGACAACAAGCCTTACCTGCTCGAGATGAATACCTCGCCCGGCATGACCGGCCATTCGCTGGTGCCGATGGCCGCGCGCGCGGTGGGCATCAGCTACGAGGACTTCGTCATGCAGGTGATTGCCGCGGCCACGCTGGACCTGCATCCCAGTGCGGCCTGGAAGCCCGATTGAGCATAGACCGAGCCAACACTGAACCCTGACTGACCGGAACCGGGACAACCCAACGCCATGTGGCACAACACTCGCCTGCTTAACCTGATCGCCTCCACGCTCTACGCGCTGGTGGCGATGATGGCGTTCGCGGCCGGCTTGCTATGGCTGGCGCAGCGGCCGGTGTTTGCCATTACCCACGTCGAGCTGGTGTCGATGGAAGGCGGCACCCTGCGCCATGTCAATGCGCCGAGCGTGCGCGCCAACGCCCTGGGCAAGCTGTCGGGGAGCTTTTTCACGCTGGACCTGAACGAGGCGCGCCAGATCTTCGAGTCGGTACCCTGGGTGCGCCGTGCCAGCGTGCGGCGCGAATGGCCCAACGGGCTGGCGGTCGAGGTCGAGGAGCACGAAGCCCTTGGTACGTGGGGCAATGCCGACAGTGGCCGCCTGATCAACACTTATGGTGAAGTTTTCGTCGCCAATCCGGCCGAAGCCGAGGAAGATGCCCAGTTGCTCGCACTCGATGGCCCGCCGGACAGCGAGGGCGACGTGGTGGACAAGCTCGAAGTCATGCGCGAGTGGTTCAAGCCGCTGAAGGTGGAGCCGCTGGCGGTCACGCTGTCGTCCCGCTACGCCTGGCGCGCCAAGCTCTCCAACGGCATGGTGGTGGAGCTTGGCCGTGAACAGAACGACGAGGAGCGCGACGCCATGGACCAGCGCGTCAAGCGCTTCGTGGTGGCCTGGCCCCAGGTCACGGAGCAGTGGGGCAAGCAGATCGAGTATGCGGACCTGCGATACCCCAACGGGTTCGCGATTCGCGCGGCTAACGTGCGCTTCCTGACCGACGCCCAGGCAGCAGCGGCGGCCAAGGCGAGAGCAGCCGGTTCCAGCACGAGCACCAGCGCGAACACGAACGCCAGCACCAATCCGAACAACAATCCGACGCGACTCAAGAGCAAGAACGCGGAGAAAAACCGATGAGCAAGGAATACAAGGACCTACTGGTCGGTCTCGATATCGGCACTTCCAAAGTGGCCGCGGTGGTGGCGGAGTTGCGCCCCGACGGCAGCTACGAAGTGATCGGGATGGGCCAGTCAGAGTCCAAGGGTCTGAAGAAAGGGGTCGTGGTCAATATCGAGGCCACCGTGCAGTCCATCCAGCGTGCGCTGGAGGAGGCTGAGCTGATGGCCGACTGCAAGATCTCCGAGGTGTTTACCGGCATCGCCGGCAGCCATATCCGCAGCTTCAATTCCAGCGGCATGGTGGCGATCAAGGACAAGGAGGTCACCCAGACCGATGTGGCCCGGGTGATCGAGACCGCCAAGGCGGTCAATATCCCGACCGACCAGCAGATCCTGCACATCCTCACGCAGGAATTCATCATCGACGGCCAGGAGGACGTGCGCGAGCCGATCGGCATGAGCGGCATCCGCCTGGAAGTGAAGGTGCATATCGTCACCGGCGCGGTCAGCGCGGCGCAGAACATCGTCAAGTGCGTGCGCCGCTGCGGCCTGGAGGTGCACGACCTGATCCTGCAGCCGCTGGCTTCCAGCCTGGCGGTGCTGACCGAGGACGAGAAGGAACTCGGCGTGGTGCTGGTCGATATCGGTGGCGGCACCACCGATATCGCCATCTTCAGCGAAGGCGCGATCCGGCATACGGCCGTGATCCCCATCGCCGGCGACCAGATCACCAACGACATCGCCATGGCGCTGCGCACGCCCACGCCCGATGCCGAGGACGTCAAGATCCAGTACGGCATCGCCAAGCAGGCCATCGCCGACCCGGAAGACATGATCGAGGTCCCTGGCGTTGGCGACCGCGGCACGCGTTCGCTATCGCGCCAGGCGCTGGCGGCCGTGATCGAGCCGCGTATCGAGGAGTTGTACTCGCTGGTGCACCAGGTGGTGCGCGAGTCGGGCTATGAGGAATTGCTGTCGTCGGGGGTCGTGATCACCGGCGGCACCGCGATGATGCCGGGCATGGTGGAACTGGGCGAGGACATCTTCCTCAAGCCGGTTCGGGTCGGCGTGCCGGAATATCGCGGAAATTTGCACGAAGTAGTAAAGAGTCCGCGCTATTCGACCGTAATGGGACTACTGCTCGAAGGCCGCGTGCAGCGCATGCGCGGGCGCAAGGTGGCGGTGCAGAGCGGCTCGGTCAAGCAGGTGTGGACCCGCATGAAGGAATGGTTCGTCGGCAACTTCTGAACGTTGCAGGCGACTGGATTGCACTGGATTGAATGGCGGGCCTGTCCACCGAATGGCGGGCAGGCCGTTGAACACGCAGTTTTTTGATGGTTTCTTGTTCAGTAACCAAGGGTTGCGGCGGGGAGGCTGCAGCGTTTGGCGGCTGATTCTTCTTGGAGGCAGTGATGGACTTTGACATGATCGAAACGGAATTGCAGGACGGCACCATCATCAAGGTGATCGGCGTGGGCGGCGCGGGCGGTAACGCTGTGCAGCACATGATCAGCCGTGGCGTGCAAGGCGTCGAATTTATCTGCATGAACACCGATGCGCAGGCGCTCAAGCGCTCCAGCGCTTCGCGCGTGCTGCAGCTCGGCAACACCGGCCTGGGGGCCGGCGCCAAGCCGGAGGTCGGCCGCAACTGTGCAGATCAGGCGCGCGAGCAGATCGCCGACTCGCTGCGTGGTGCGCACATGGTCTTCATCACTGCCGGCATGGGTGGCGGCACCGGTACCGGCGCTGCCCCGGTCGTGGCCCAGGTTGCCAAGGAAATGGGCATCCTGACCGTGGGCGTGGTCAGCAAGCCCTTCGAGTTCGAAGGCGCGCGCCGCGCCAAGGTGGCGGAAGCTGGCTCGGGCGAGCTGGAGTCCTGCGTCGATTCGCTGATCGTTGTGCTCAACGAAAAGCTGTTCGAAGTGATGGGCGATGACGCCGAGATGGACAAGTGCTTCCAGTGCGCCGACGACGTGCTGCACAACGCGGTTGCCGGCATTGCCGAGATCATCAATGTCGATGGCCTGGTGAACGTCGACTTCGAAGACGTGAAGACGGTCATGGGCGAGCAGGGCAAGGCCATGATGGGCACGGCCACCGTGTCGGGCGTTGACCGCGCCCGCCTGGCTGCCGAGCAGGCTGTCGCCAGCCCGCTGCTGGAAGGCGTGGACCTGTCGGGCGCACGCGGCGTGCTGGTCAACATCACGGCCAGCCGCTCGCTCAAGCTGTCGGAAACCAAGGAAGTCATGAACACCATCCGCAGCTACGCCGCGGAAGATGCCACCGTGATCTTCGGCACGGTGTACGACGACGCCATGGGCGATGCACTGCGCGTGACCGTGGTGGCGACGGGCCTGGGCCGTTCGGCCAAGAAGCAACAGCCGATGACCCTGCTCAAGACCGGTACCGACAACATGCCGGTGCAGATGATGGGCAACATGACCAGCAACGTGGGCGTAAGCCACAGCAGCGCGCCGGACTACAGCAATCTGGACACGCCGGCGGTATGGCGCAGCTCGCGCGAGTCTGCGTCCGCCCACGTGGCTGCGCTGCAGGAAAAGGGTGTGGATACGTACGACATCCCGGCCTTCCTGCGCAAGCAGGCGGACTGAGTTGGCTCGGCAAGGTGCCGGCAGGGCCGGTTGCCATCAGGCCGCGACCCCGGACCAGCGAAACACGCAAGCGCTCCCTACGCTCGTGTTCCGCCCGGTGGTTTCGGACTGAGCGGCAACCAGCCAGGCTGCCCTTTCGCTGACGCTCAGGCTGCATCCCGTCGCCGGGACAGGCGTGCCTCCGGCCGCCTCCCCGGACTGGTCTCCCGCCCCTCCCGGCCGGGATGTGCCGTCGTCCGCGCGTCGATCGCAAGATCGGCGCGCGAATTTATTTCAAGAACAGTGCGGCCCGCAGCATGAGAAGCCGCCTTCAAGTGATGTAGGCGTCGTGTGCCACGTGGCGCGAGCCGCCCGATGCTCCCTGCGTAAGAGCCTGGGTACCGCCTTGTCGGAGGATTCCGACGAAGTAACGGACGGTGAACCGCCTTGGGCACCCGCGGCGGGCGCACTATGATGCTAAACAGGGTTTTTACCGAGACAGGAAGACACAACATGATCGCTATTGGAGCGCGTGTGCCGGACGCCACGCTGAATGAGTTCTTTGAGGTCGAAACCGGCGGCTGCGCCCTTGGGCCCAGTTCCTTCTCGGCGTTGGAACTCGCGCGTGGCCGCAAGATCGTGGTGTTCGGCCTGCCCGGTGCCTTTACGCCGACCTGCTCCGCCAAGCATGTGCCAGGCTTTGTCGCGCAGGCCGACGCGCTGCGCGCCGCCGGGGTGGACGAGATCTGGTGTGTATCGGTCAACGACGCCTTTGTCATGGGCGCCTGGGGCCGCGAGCAGCAGACCGGCGGCCGTGTGCGCATGATGGCCGACGGCAGCGCCGAATGGACCCGCCGGCTGGGCCTGGAGCAAGACCTGACCGCACGCGGCATGGGCATACGCTCCAAGCGCTATGCCATGGTGCTTGACGATGGCGTGGTGTCCCATCTGTGGCTTGAAGCGCCCGGCGAGTTCAAGGTCAGCAGCGCTGAAGCCGTGCTGGCTGCGTTGCGCGCGTAATACGAGCGTGTGTCAGTACAGGTCACTAAAGTGATTTTTTGTGCATTTATTGTGATTTATTTCTTCTTGCTAACACACCGAAACAAAGTGACGCAGCGCAGCAAACGAAGCAATGGTAAAATCGCTATATTAGAAAGTGTACTTGATAGATTTTAATAATAGCTGAGACTGTCATGCTAAAACAGCGCACCATCAAATCCCTGGTCAAGACCGTTGGCATTGGTTTGCACTCGGGCCGTAAAGTGACGCTGACGCTGCGCCCGGCCCCGGTGGATACTGGCATCGTATTCACCCGCGTCGACCTGCCCGAAGCGGTCGAAATCGTCGCGAGCGCGTCAGCCATTGGCGACACGCGCCTGGCGTCGGTCCTGCAGAAGGACGGCGCGCGCGTCTCGACCGTGGAGCATTTGATGTCCGCCTGCGCGGGCCTTGGCATCGACAACCTCTATGTGGATGTCGACGCCGAAGAAATCCCCATCATGGACGGCAGCGCCGCGTCTTTCGTCTTCCTGCTGCAGTCGGCCGAGATCGAGCAGCAATCGGCGCCCAAGCGTTTCATCCGCGTGAAGAAAGCCGTGGAAGTGCGTGAAGGCGACAAGCTGGCGCGGCTGGAGCCCTTCTTTGGCTTCAAGCTGGCGTTCACCATCGATTTCCGCCATCCCGCGGTGGACAAGACCGGCCAGACCTTCGCCATCGACTTCGCCGACACCAGTTATGTGCGCGAAATCGCCCGCGCCCGCACCTTCGGCTTTGCCCATGAAGTGGAAGCCCTGCGCGAGATGGGCCTGGCGCGCGGCGGCAGCCTGGACAATGCGATCGTGCTCGACGAGCACCGCATGCTGAACAACGAAGAACTGCGCTACGGCGACGAGTTCGTGCGCCACAAGATCCTGGATGCGATTGGCGACCTGTACGTGGTCGGGCATCCGCTGATTGGCGCGTATATCGCCAACAAGTCCGGGCACGGCCTGAACAACCAGTTGTTGCGCGCGTTGCTGGCCGATCAGGAAGCCTACGAGATGGTGACGTTCGAGCGCGTCGAGGATGCGCCGCCAGCGTTCCTGCCGCAGTTGGCGCCGGCGTTCGCGTAGCGCGGGAAGGGAGTTCAGGGCCGCTGCACGGTCCTATGTGAAAGCCGGTCTCCAGGCCGGCTTTTTTACGTTTGGGCGTCGAACAGGCTTGCGCTTCAGGTATCAGCGCCCGCCGGCGCTTTCACCTTTCACCGATGGTGTGACAACAGCGTATTCAGTGCATCGCGCAACGGCGACTCGGGCAGTTCCTGGGCCAGCTGGGTCAGGCTGGACAAGCCGGTTGCCGACATCCGCGCGACCTTGGGCTTCACCACCGGCCCGGTGTCCCAATCGCTCTGCCGCCCGACCTCCGGTTGTACCCTCACCCGGATTGCGGTAATCTGCGATCCCCGCTGTTGCAGCCTGGAAAGTAGCGTAGGAACCACTTGTCGGACTCGTGCCGCTGCGGCCCCATGGGCGGCAAGCAACAGCAAAGTTCGCTCCGACTGGCCTTGCCCGATGCCGCGGGCGTCTTGCTTGACGCCGGCTACAGCAATGCCATCCTGCAGTCCGCGCGGCAGGAGCGATAGCACCTCAGCCTCCAGTACCGCCAGTTCCCGTGCCGTCTGCATCAGGGCCGAGACTGGGCCAGCCTTATCCAGCCAGTCGTTAAGCGGCTTGGCGGCGGGCGTCTGGAGGGCGTAATGGGTAAACATGCGCATGCGCGCATTCTAGCGTGCCGTTCGCGTCAGTGCGGCGGCTTATGCGTCGCGGCTGCCCGGCTTGCGCCGGCCAGGCATGAGAAGGAGTTGCGCCATGCAGATCATCCTGCTTCACCCACGCCTACCGCGTGTTCGCCATTTCACCCTGTCGCGGAGCAAGGTCCTTGCCGGCATCGCGTTGCTGTGCCTGGTCGTCGCGCTGGTGTCGTCGGCCCTGACCTGGGCCGTGGCCCGCTCGGGCATCGCAGCGCCGGCCCGGGCACCAGGCGACGACGCTTACCTGCGGGCCAACCTCAATGTGCTCGCGACCCGCGTGGGCGAGATCCAGGCCCGGATGGTGCGGTTGGACGCGCTTGGCGAGCGGGTCTCGGGGCTGGCCGGCATCGCGCCCAAGGAGTTCAACTTCCAGCAGCCGCCCGGGCGCGGCGGCTTGGCCGCATCCGCGCAGTCGCGCACCTCGAGCCTGCCGGAGCTGCAGCTTGCGCTGGCGCGCCTGTCGGACCAGGCCGAGCAGCACGCGGACTATTTCGACGCGGTGGCGAGCACCTTGCTGGACCGCCAGAGCGAGAGCCGCCGTGTCCCGCGCGTGCTGCCGGTGGCGAGCGGCTACGATGCATCCGGCTTCGGCTGGCGTTTCGACCCGTTCACCGGGCGCCGCACCCCGCATGATGGTGTGGATTTTTCGGCACCCACGGGCACCCCGATCGTGGCGGCGGCCGGCGGCGTGGTGGTCGCGGCGGAATGGCACCCAGAATATGGCAACCTGATCGACATCGACCACGGCAACGGCCTCAAGACCCGCTATGCGCACGCGTTCAGGCTGCAGGTGAAGGCCGGCGACCTTGTCAAGCCTGGCCAGCAGATCGCTCTGGTAGGCTCCACCGGGCGCTCCACCGGCGCGCACCTGCATTTCGAGGTGCATGTGGACGGTGTGCCGCAAAACCCGAATCGCTTCCTGGCCATCGCCAAGCCTGCACCAGCCCAGGTTGCCCAGGCGCCGGACCCCACCGATCGCAATCTCATCCGTTGAAGAACCGCGGCGTCGCCCCGATGTCGGAAGGATTGGATGCGCGGGTTGTGTCCGGGCCGTCAAGTGGCGGGGGATGCGTGGTGTGGTTTGCACAGCGTTTGACCTGCCGCTTGGTTCCGGTCGTGACCCGCGCGCGTGATAAACTCGGCGTTTTGCGCCAATCTTCCTATTTCCTCGCGCGGTCCGCCCTGGGCAGCCGGCCAAGCCGGCGGCTAGGCCGCCCTAGTGCGTACCACGGCGGCGTACCACTCGCGTAGGTGAAAGCAATCGATGATCACGGGCCTTCTCAAGAAAGTCTTCGGCAGCCGTAATGAACGGCTGATCAAACAATATGGCAGGACCGTCGCGCAGATCAATGCGCTGGAACCGAAGTTCGAGGCACTTTCGGATGACGACCTGCGTGGCATGACCGAGATTTTCCGGCAGCGCCACGCCGCCGGGGAGTCGCTCGAGGCGTTGCTGCCCGAGGCCTTCGCGGTGTGCCGCGAGGCCAGCAAGCGGATCATGAAGATGCGCCACTTTGACGTCCAGCTGATCGGCGGCATGGTGCTCAATGACAACAAGATCGCTGAAATGCGCACCGGCGAGGGCAAGACCCTTACCGCGACGCTGCCGGTGTACCTCAATGCCATTACCGGCCGCGGCGTGCACGTTGTCACGGTCAACGACTACCTGGCCCAGCGTGACGCCGAGTGGATGGGGCGCCTGTACAACTTCCTCGGCCTGTCGGTCGGCGTGAATTTGTCGCAGATGCCGCATGACCAGAAGGCTGCTGCCTATGCGTCCGACATCACGTACGGCACCAACAACGAGTTCGGCTTCGACTACCTGCGCGACAACATGGTCTACGACCCTGGCCAGCGCGTGCAACGTCCGCTGAACTACGCCATCGTCGACGAGGTGGACTCGATCCTGATCGACGAAGCGCGCACTCCGCTGATCATCTCGGGCCAGGCTGAGAACCAGACCGACCTGTACCAGCGCATGAACGGCGTGCCCAAGCTGCTGGTGCGCCAGATCGGCGAGGAAAAGGCCGACGGCACCGGCGTCGAGAAGCCGGGCGACTACTTCGTCGACGAAAAGGGCCACCAAGTCTACCTGACCGAGGCGGGCCACGAGAAGGCCGAAGAGATCCTGATGCAGCAAGGCCTGATCGGCGAGGGCGAATCGCTCTATGCGCCGCAGAACATCACGCTGATGCATCACCTCTACGCCGCGCTGCGCGCGCAGAGCCTGTTCCATCGCGACCAGCATTATGTGGTGCAGAACGACGAAGTTGTCATCGTCGACGAGTTCACCGGCCGCCTGATGACCGGACGGCGCTGGTCCGACGGCCTGCACCAGGCCGTGGAAGCCAAGGAAGGCGTGACGATCCAGCAGGAAAACCAGACGCTGGCGACGATCACCTTCCAGAACTACTTCCGCATGTACGAGAAGCTGTCCGGCATGACCGGCACGGCCGATACGGAAGCCTACGAATTCCAGGAGATCTACGGCCTGGAAGTGGTGGTCATCCCCACCAACCGTGGCGCCCAGCGCAAGGACTTCCAGGACCAGATCTACAAGACCTCGAACGAACGCTACGACGCCGTGGTGCGCGATATCCGCGACTGCTACGAGCGCGGCCAGCCCGTGCTGGTGGGCACCACCTCGATCGAGACCTCGGAATACCTGTCCGGCCTGCTCGACAAGGCCAAGCTGCCGCACCAGGTGCTTAACGCCAAGCAGCACGAGCGCGAGGCCGAGATCGTGGCGCAGGCGGGCCGCCCCAAGATGATCACCATCGCCACCAACATGGCGGGCCGTGGCACCGACATCGTGCTGGGCGGCAACGTGGAGAAGCAGGCTGGCTTCATTGAAGCCGACGAAAGCCTCTCCGAGGCCGACAAGGCCGCGCGCATCGCCCATCTGGAAGGCGAGTGGCAGTCGCTGCACGAGCAGGTCAAGGCCGCCGGCGGCCTGCATATCGTGGGCACCGAGCGCCATGAGTCGCGCCGTATCGACAACCAGCTGCGCGGCCGTGCCGGCCGTCAGGGCGATCCGGGCTCGTCCCGCTTCTACCTGTCGCTGGACGACCAGTTGCTGCGCATCTTCGCCGGCGACCGCGTGCGCGCCATCATGGAGCGCCTGAAGATGCCGGAAGGCGAGCCGATCGAAGCGGGCATCGTCACGCGCTCGATCGAATCCGCCCAGCGCAAGGTGGAAGGCCGCAACTTCGATATCCGCAAGCAGCTGCTGCAGTACGACGACGTGGCCAACGACCAGCGCAAGGAAATCTACAAGCTGCGCAACGAGGTGCTCGAGTCGCAAGACGTTGGCGAGATGGTGAAGAACCTGCGCCAGAGCGTGCTGGTCGAGATGTTCCGCGACCACGTGCCGGCCGACACCATGGAAGAGCAGTGGGACATCAAGGGCCTGGAGACCAAGCTGCGCGAGGAATGGTCCCTGGACGTGCCGCTGGCCGCGACCATCGAGGCCGCCCAGAGCATCGAGGACGAGGTGCTGCTGGACAAGATCATGCACGCGGCCGACGAGCGCTACGATGCCAAGGTCAAGCAGGTTGGCCGCGAATCGTTTGCCGGCTTCGAGCGTTCGGTGATGCTGCAAAGCATCGATACGCACTGGCGTGAGCACCTGGCCGCGCTGGATCACCTGCGCCAGGGTATCCACCTGCGCGGCTATGCGCAGAAGGATCCCAAGCAGGAATACAAGCGCGAGTCGTTCGAGTTGTTCGCCCGCCTGCTGGACGTGATCAAGGTGGAAGTCACCCGCGTGATCTTCAACGTGCAGATCCAGTCGCCGGAAGAGCTCGAGCAAGCCTCGGAGCAGATCGAGGAAGGCCTGTCGCACCTCGCCAACGTGCAGTACAAGCACGAGGAGTTCGACGAGGCCACGCAGGGCGCGGAGAGCGTGGGCAGCAGCGCGCCCGAGCGCGCCGGCATTGCCTACGCCGCCGCGGCGGAAGCCGCGGGCATGGCCAAGGTGGGGCGCAACGATCCCTGCCCATGCGGCTCCGGCAAGAAGTTCAAGCAGTGCCACGGCAAGCTCAGCTAAGCCGCGCACCGTGAAGTCAGCAAACATGCCCGCGCAAGCGGGCATGTTCGTCAGGGGCGGCGCATTCAATAGAAAGCGCCGCCGTCTGGCAGCAGCAGAAACAGCAAAACCAGCAACGTCGAACGCATAGAGGAACGCACATGGCCGTCAACCTGCCCCTGCCGCTGGCAGAAAACCTGAAACCTGTCGCCGGCGTCGAGCTCGGCTGGGCCGAAGCGGGTGTCCGCAAGGCCAACCGCAAGGACGTGCTGGTGGTGCGCGTTGCCCAAGGCAGCACCGTGGCGGGCGTGTTCACCCGCAACCGCTTCTGCGCCGCACCGGTGCAGGTCTGCCGCGAGCACCTGGCCGCCGGCAAGGGCATCCGCGCGATCGTGGTCAACACCGGCAACGCCAATGCCGGCACCGGCGAGCCGGGCCTGGCCAATGCGCGCGCCACCTGTGATGCGCTGGCCGCGCAGCTCGGCATTGCACCCGAGCAAGTGCTGCCGTTCTCGACGGGCGTGATTCTCGAGCCGCTGCCGGTGGACCGCATCACCGCCGCGCTGCCTGCCGCCATCGCCAATGCCAAGCCCGACAACTGGCTGGCCGCAGCAGAGTCGATCATGACCACCGACACCCAGCCCAAGGCCGCCTCGCGCACCGTGCAGATCGGCGGCAAGACCGTGACGTTGTCCGGCATCAGCAAGGGCGCGGGCATGATCCGCCCCAATATGGCCACCATGCTCGGCTTCGTCGCCACCGATGCCACCGTGTCGCAGGATGTGCTGCAGGCGCTGGTGTCGTACGCGGCGGATCACTCCTTCAACAGCATCACCATCGATGGCGACACGTCGACCAATGACTCCTTCGTGCTGATCGCCAGCGGCAAGGCCGGCGCGCCGGCCGTCGACCGTGCCGAGGGTGCGGACTTCGAGGCCCTGCGTGCCGCGCTGACCGACCTGTCGCAGGAACTGGCGCAGATGATCGTGCGCGATGGCGAAGGCGCCACCAAGTTGATGACCATCCAGGTCGAGGGCGGCAAGGACGTGGCCGAATGCCGCCTGATCGCCTACGCGGTGGCGCATTCGCCGCTGGTCAAGACCGCCTTCTACGCCTCGGACCCCAACCTGGGCCGCATCCTGGCCGCGGTGGGCTATGCCGGCGTGGACGATCTCGACGTGGAGCGCGTCAATCTGTGGCTGGACGATGTCCTGGTCGCGCGCGATGGTGGCCGCAACCCCGAGTATCGTGAGGAAGACGGCCAGCGTGTGATGAAGCAGGCCGAAATCACCGTGCGCATCGCGCTGGGCCGTGGCGACGCCACCGCCACGGTCTGGACCTGCGACCTGTCGCACGACTACGTTTCGATCAACGCGGACTATCGTTCGTAAGCACCGGCCCGGCACGCATTGCGTGCCGTTCCCGCCAGCGCGGGCACGGCACGCCAGCCCCTCGCTCTCCTGCCAACGATCCGCTTTTCCCCCAAGCCGCCATGTCAGATCTTGCTGCCCGCCTCGATAGTTTCCTCGCCCGCCTTGAACAATGGCTGCCGCCCCAGCTGACCGACGCTGACTGGGAGCAGGCCGTCGCCTTCCGCTGGCGCAAGCGGCAGAGCCTGTTCGGCAACATTGGCTACCTGCAGGCGATCCGCCAGCTGCCGCCGATCCATCTCGACGACCTGAAGAACATCGAGCGGCAGAAGGATGCCATCGTGGCCAATACGCGCCAGTTCGTGCAGCGCCTGCCGGCCAACAACGTGTTGCTGACAGGCGCGCGCGGCACCGGCAAGTCCTCGCTGATCAAGGCCTGCCTCAATGCCTTCGTCAAGGATGGCCTGCGCCTGGTGGAAGTGGACAAGGATGACCTGGGCGACCTCGGCGATATCGTCGAGCAGTTGTCGGGGCGTCCCGAGCGTTTTGCCATCTTTTGCGACGACCTGTCGTTCGAAGAAGGCGAGTCGGGCTACAAGTCGCTGAAGTCGGCGCTGGACGGCTCGGTGGCCGCGCAGTCGGACAATGTGCTGATCTACGCTACCTCCAATCGCCGCCATCTGTTGCCCGAGTACATGAAGGACAACGAGACCTACCGGCACACCGACGATGGCGAGATCCATCCCGGCGAAGTGGTGGAGGAAAAGATCTCGCTGTCCGAGCGCTTCGGGCTGTGGCTGTCGTTCTACCCGCCCAAGCAGGACGAGTACCTGGCCATCGTCGGCCACTGGCTAGGGCACTTTGGCTGCAGCGCCGAAGATATCGCTGCCGCGCGTGGCGATGCGCTGGTGTGGGCGCTGGAGCGCGGCTCGCGCTCAGGGCGGGTGGCCTGGCAGTTCGCCCGCGACTGGGGCGGTAAGCATGGCAAGCCTTATATGGCCTCGGCGCAGGACGGCCAGGCATGAGCGAGGCGTCGCAGGTGACTGATGCGGCGGCGCCGGCGCGCAAGGTGACCGAGGTTGCCGTTGGCGTGCTGGTGCAGCCCGACGGGCGCTTCCTGCTGGCGCAGCGGCCGGCGGGCAAGCCCTATGAAGGCTACTGGGAGTTCCCGGGCGGCAAGCTGGAGCCGGGCGAATCGGTGGAAGAGGCGCTGGCGCGCGAGCTGCATGAGGAGCTCGGCATCGAGGTGGGCGCCAGCGTGCGCTGGCACGTGCTGGAGCATGATTACCCGCATGCCTATGTGCGCCTGCATTTCTGCAAGGTCACTGCGTGGACGGGCGAGCTGGTTGGCCGCGAGGGCCAGGCCTTCTCATGGCAATCGGCGCCGGTGGACGTGGGCCCCTTGCTGCCCGCTACCATCCCCGTGGTGGACTGGCTGGCAGCCGAGAGCGGCACCGCCTGAACCGTCGGGGCCGTCGGGGCCGCAACGGTCGCGCGGTGCTTAGTCCTCGTCTTGCTCGTCCGGCGAGGGTTCCTCGCCGGGTTTGCCGCCAATCACGTATTTCTCGGACGCCCACGCGCCCAGATCGATCTGCTTGCAGCGGTTCGAGCAGAAGGGACGGAATTTACTCTCGGGTACCCAGGCCACGTCCGTGCCGCAGGTGGGGCATTTGACTACGGTTGTCATTGCTTCAGAAATTGCAGAGCTTGAGCAGGAAGGGGATGTCGGCGTCGACCGAACGGGGGCGCAAATCGCCATCCTGCTGCGTGAAACGGACCCACAGCATGTACTTGTTGGCGCTCATCTCGGGGATAAAGGCCAACAGCGATTCATCCAGCAGCACCTGCATCAGCTGGTAGCTGCGACCGGACAGCATCTGCTGGTAGCTGCCGCCGGTGGCGATGACCTTGCCGCTCTGGCCGGACTCGCGCAGCAGGCGCAACACGGTGTTGGTGCCAAGGCGCAGCGGCACCAGCGGGCGCGCCCACTTGAGGATGTCCGCGCGGCGGTCTTCGACGGGACGGTGCTGCCAGGCGTAGTAGGCCGGCAGATCGAACTCGCAGGTGCCGCCTGGGATGATGGCGCGGCTGCGGATGCTGGTCAGCCACTCGTTATCGGTCAGCAGCTGGCCGGCCTTGCCAACCGACTGGTTAAGCTGGGTGACCGCCTGCTCGATCTCGCTGATGACGCCATCCAGCGCACCCTGGTCGATCTGCGGATTGGCGCGCAGCGCGGCAAGCGCCTGGCGTTGGCGTTCCAGTTCCTTGAGCAAGTCGGTCTTCAGGTCCGCGCGGCCGGCGACGTCGATGATCTCGAACAGCGTCGTCAACGCCACGTGATGCTGCAGGGCGTGATCCTGGCCGAGAAAATAATCCAGCCGATCGAACAGGTCTTCCAGGCGCAGGAGAGTCCTGATGCGTTCGTTAAAAGGATATTCGTACAGAATCAATGGGTGTATCCGTGCAACAGGGCGGGTTGGCGGGTGGGCAATCTGACCCGGGCGGCATTGCCGGAGCAGCGAGGCTCCCGGTGTATCCGGGCCTGCGCGATGCGACTCGGCCCGGGCCCGCAATATCGGCAGTATGCGGCCATTTCCCGCGTGATTCCAGCGCATTCTATGCGAGACCGCCAAACAGGACAATGAAACAGCCGACTTGGGGTGTCGCATGCAGCACCGCACAAAGATGGTGCCGGATGCTGCCAGTCACTCGGCTTGCGACTGTCTAGCCGCGAGCCAGGGTGCGGTACAACTGATCCAGGCGATCCACCTGGGCGGGCAGGGCTTCCGGCGGGCCCTCGTTGTCGACCACATCATCGGCGGCAACCAGGCGTTCGCTGCGCCTGGCCTGCCTGGCCATGATGGCCTCGACCTGGCCCTGGGAAAAGCCGTTGCGTGCCATGACCCGCGCAACCTGCGTGGCCTCGCTGCAATCCACCACCAGCACCCGGTCCACCCGCGTGCGCCATGAGCCCGACTCGACCAGCAGCGGGACCACGTAGATCAGGTAGGGATGCAGTCCGGAGGCGCGGATCGCGGCGGCGCGCGCCTCGGTCAACTGGCGGATCAGGGGGTGGGTGATGCCCTCCAGCCGGGCCTTGGCCGCCGGGTCCGAGAACACCAGCTCGCGCATGGCATTGCGGTCCATGGCGCCGTCGGCGCGCAGGCAGGCGGGGCCAAAGGCTTCCAGCAGGGCAGGGATGGCCAGCCCGCCCGGCGCGGTGATCTCGTGCGCGAGCAGGTCGGTGTCGATCAGAGCGGCGCCGCGCGCGGCGAACAGGTCCGCCACGCGGGTCTTGCCAGAGCCGATGCCTCCGGTCAGTCCGATTTGCAGCATGTAGGTCTCGAAGCTTGCTGTGGGTGTGATAAAGGCAGCCTTAGGGTGGCCGGCGCCCGTTCAGCCCGCAATGCCCAGCGGCAGCACATTGGGCCCAAAGAACAGCACAAGCAGCCCGGCTCCGGCGATATAAGGGCCGAAGGCGAAGTGCGTATCGCGATCCTGACGGCGCAGCGCGATATTGGCAAGCGCGAAAACCAGCCCCACCACGGAGGAGAGCAGCACCAGCGCCGGCAGGGCCTGCCAGCCGAACCAGGCGCCCAGCGCGCCCATCAGCTTGAAGTCGCCATAGCCCATGCCTTCCTTGCCCCGCACCAGCTTGAAGATCCAGTACACCGTCCACAGCAGCAGGTAGCCGGCGGCCGCGCCGATCACGGCATCCGCCAGCGGCGCGAACAGCCCGCCGAGATTGAGCAGCAGGCCCAGCCATACCAGCGGCAGCGTGATCTGGTCGGGCAGTAGCTGCGTGTCGGCGTCGATCAGGGTGAGGGCGATCAGGGCCCAGATCAGGGCGATGGCCGCGAGAGCCTGCCAGGTCGGGCCGAAGTGCGCGGCGGCCAGCGCGGTGAGCACCGCGGTGCCCGCTTCCACCAGCGGATAGCGCGCGCCGATGGGCGCGGCGCACGATGAGCAGCGCCCGCGCAGGAACAGGTAGCTCAGTACCGGAATGTTCTCGAGCGCGCCAATGGCGTGTCCGCAGTGCGGGCACGCCGAGCGCGGCACCATCAGGTTGTAGGGCTCGGGGTGGGGGATCGGGTCGTCGCGCAGCGACGCGATGTAGTTGGCTTCGTCATGCTCCATCATGCGCGGCAGGCGGTGCACCACCACGTTGAGGAAGCTGCCGACCAGCAAGCCGATCAGCGCGGCGGCGGCGACCAGGAACCAGGGCGGCAGCGCCGCCAGCTCGGCAATGGTCTGCGCGGGGGCAGCCAGTGAAGAAATCGCGCCACTGGCGCCATCCGCGGAAAACAGCCACATGCCTTACACCACCTGTCCCAGTTTAAAGATCGGAAGATACATTGCCACTACCATGCCGCCAATCAGCACGCCCAGGATCACGATGATCAGCGGCTCGATCAGGCTGGAGATGGCGGCGACAGCGTCATCGACCTCGCGCTCGTAGAACTCCGCCACCTTCAGCAGCATATTGTCCAGCGCGCCGGATTCCTCGCCGATCTGCGTCATCTGCAACACCATGCTGTCGAAGACATGGGTTGCCTGCATGGCGTTGGTCAGGCTGGTACCGATGCGCACCGATTGCTCGATTTCCTTGGTGGCGTCGTAGTAGACCCAGTTGCCGGCGGCGCCGGCCACCGATTCCATCGACTCCACCAGCGGCGTGCCTGCGGCGAACATGGTGGCAAGCGTGCGGGTCCAGCGGGCGATCACCGCCTTGCGGAACAGCGAGCCGAAGATCGGCAGCTTGAGCAGCAGGCGGTCGCTGGCGCGCTGGACCTTCTCCGAGCGTTTTAGCCCGCGTATGTACATCGTGATGCCGATGATTGGCGCGCCGATGATCAGGTACCAATGGTCGACGAAGAAGTCCGACATGGCGATCACAACGAGGGTCGGCGCCGGCAGGTTGGCGCCGAAGCTGGAGAACACGCCCTTGAACGCCGGGATCACGAAGATCATCAGGATGACCGTCACCGCGAAGGCCACGGTCAGCACGGCGATCGGGTAGATCATGGCTGACTTGATCTGGCTCTTCAGCGCGATGGTCTTTTCCATGTAGAGCGACAAGCGCTCCAGCAGGGCGTCCAGGATACCGCCCTGCTCGCCGGCATCGATCAGGTTGCAGTAGAGCGTGTCGAAGTAGCGCGGATGGCGGCGGAAGGCCTGCGCCATGCTGCTGCCGGATTCGATGTCAAAGCGGATCTCGGACAGCAGCTGGGTGAAGTTGGGGTTGGCATGCCCGCGCGCGATGATGTCGATCGATTGCAGCAGCGGGATGCCCGCCTTGAGCATGGTGGAGAGCTGGCGCGTGAAGTAAGCGATGTCCTTCTGGGTAATCTTCTTCCCGCGCGCGGCCCGCCGCTTTTTCAGCTTGACGACCGTCAGCCCCTGCTTTCGCAGCGTGGCATTGACCTCGGCCTGGCTCTGCGCGCGCAGCTCGCCCGAGAATGCCTTGCCCTTGCGGTCCTTGCCTTCCCACTCGAACAGGTACTGCGTGGGCGCTTTACGCCCTGGTTTCCCCTTGGGCGCGGCCGCCTTGCGAGCGGCTGCGGCTGGTGCGCGTGTCGCCATGATTGACCCCTAATGACATCTTTTGTTGTTTTACATATTTGTTGTGGCCAGCACTTCTTCGAGCGAGGTGAGACCCTGCTTCACCTTGGCCAGGCCAGCTTCGCGCAACGATAGCACGCCATCTTTACGCGCTTGTTCGGCGATCTCAAGCGCCGTGCCATGCGCGAGGATGATCTGCTGCATCGGCTCAGTGATCGGCATCACCTGGTAGATGCCGCAGCGGCCCTTGTAGCCGCTGCCGTTGCAGCGCTCGCACCCGACCGGGTGGTAAGGCTGCCAGCTGCCGTCGAGGTCTTCGTCCTGGAAGCCGGCGTCGGCCAGCACCTCGCGCGCCAGCTCGCCGGGGCGCTTGCAGGTGCACAGCCGCCGCGCAAGCCGCTGCGCGGTGATCATCAGCACGCTCGACGCGATATTGAAGGGCGCGACACCCATGTTCATCAGGCGCGTGAGCGTGGTCGGCGCGTCGTTGGTATGCAGCGTCGAGAACACCAGGTGGCCAGTCTGTGCCGCCTTGATCGAGATGTCGGCGGTTTCCAGGTCGCGGATTTCGCCGACCATGATGATGTCGGGATCCTGGCGCAGGAAGGAGCGCAGCGCGGCGGAGAAGGTCAGGCCGGCTTTTTCGTTGACGTTGACCTGGTTGATGCCGGGCAATTGGATTTCCGCCGGATCCTCGGCGGTCGAGATATTGATGTCGCCCTGGTTCAGCCGGTTCAGGAAGGTGTACAGCGACACCGTCTTGCCGCTGCCGGTGGGGCCGGTCACCAGCACCATGCCGTAGGGGCGCTTGATCACGTCCAGCAGCAGCGCCTTTTGCGCCGGCTCGTAGCCGAGCTGGTCGATGTCGAGCTTGTCGGACGACGACTCCAGGATCCGGATCACGATCTTCTCGCCGAACAGCGTCGGCAGCGTGGAGACGCGGAAGTCGATCGCCTTCTCCACGGTTTCCTTGGGCTCCTTGCTGTCCTTGCCGTCTTTGTCGCCGCCCTTTTCCTTGGGCAGCGCGATCAGCAGCTTCATGCGGCCATCTTGCGGCACGCGCTTTTCCGAGATGTCCAGGCGCGACAACACCTTGATCCGGGTGGAGATCTTGTCGCGGATGTCCACCGGCGGCCGTGCCACTTCCTGCAGCACGCCATCCACACGGAAGCGGATGCGGTAGAAGGTCTCGAACGGCTCGAAGTGAAGATCGGAGGCGCCGCGATGGAAGGCTTCCGTCAGCAGCTTGTGCAGGAAGCGAACCACGGGCGCATCGTCGATGTCGGCCGCGGTCTTGTTGCGCAGCGCCCCGGCGGATGCCACCGGGTCGTAGTCGATCATCTTGCGCTCGACATGGCCAGGACCGATCGACTTGATCGCGCCGCCGCTGTCGTCGGAAGCCGAGCGCACGTATTGCATCAGCTTGTCATGCTCGACCACGACGGGTTCCACCGGCAGGTTGTATTTCTGCTTGATGGCGTCCAGCCCGGCCTGGTTGCCCGGGTCGGACAACGCCAGCACCAGGCGGTTCTCGCGCCGGCCCAGCGGCAGCAGGCGGTGCGCGTGGAACTCGCGATTGCCTGCCAGCGCCGGCGGCACCTTGTTGAGGTTGTACTGATTCAGATCGATCAGCGGCAGCTGATACTTATCAGCCGCGAAGATCGCCACATCATGTGCAGTCATGGTGCCGCTGGCGATGATCTCGTCGATCAGCTGCGACTTTTTTTCTCGTGCCGACTGTTCAAGCTGGGCGAGCAGAGCCGGCGCGATACGCCGGCTCTGTGCAAGAGCTAGACCAAGTGTCATGGCAAAAAACGATTGGCCGCAAGCAGCCGAGGACCCCGAATCGGGGCAGTTTGCCGCCGGGGTCACTTTTTGTAAAGGCGCACCGGACAGGGTGTTGCCGTTTGCACGACACGGGCGCAACCCTACTTGCGCGGGGGGGGGTGGGGAAGGGGTGGGAATCGGGATTGGCAAGCCGGGCGCGCCAATGAAAAAAGGCCGCACATTGCTGTGCGGCCTTTCTTGTACGGTCTCGGGGACCGTGAAACTGGTCGGGGTGAGAGGATTCGAACCTCCGGCCTCTACGTCCCGAACGTAGCGCTCTACCAGGCTAAGCTACACCCCGTTTGTTTTTCTCTGCGTTGCCTGCCTAATTACTGCTGCAGCGCGAAAGCACACAAGTGTAGCAGCCTTTTTTCCGGAATGGAAGAGGGCGCCGGCACGGGGCGCCTTGGCATCAGGACAGCCGTTGCAGCGAGAACGCGCACAGGTCGATCAGCGTTTGCTTCAGTGGGGAGTCGGGGAACTGCTGGGCGGCTTTCTCAGCGGCTTCGGCTTCGCGCTGGGCTGCCTGGAAGGTGACCTCGAGCGCGCCGCTGGCGTGGATCGCGGTGAACACCGCATCGAAATGCTCGGTGCCGCCTTGCACGATGGCTTCGCGAGCCAGTGTGCGTTGCTCCGCGGTGCCGTGCTCGAGCAGGTGCAGCAGCGGCAGGGTGGGCTTGCCTTCGCGCAGGTCGTCGCCGGCATTCTTGCCCATCTGCTCGGCGCTGGCGGTGTAGTCCAGCATGTCGTCGATCAGCTGGAACGCGGTGCCGATGCGCCGTCCGTATTCCGCGGCAGCTTCTTCGGTGGCCGCATCCGCGCCGGCCAGCACAGCGCCGAGCTGGGCCGAGGCTTCGAAGAGCTTGGCGGTCTTGTAGCGGATCACCTGCAGGTAGCGCTCCACCGTGACGTCGGGATCGTGCATGTTCAGCAACTGCAGCACTTCGCCTTCGGCGATCACATTGGTGGCATTGGAGAGGATCTCCATAATGCGCATGCTGCCGGCGTCCACCATCATCTGGAAGGCGCGGGAATAGAGGAAATCGCCTACCAGCACGCTCGCCGCGTTGCCGAAGACCGCGTTGGCGGTCTGGCGGCCTCGGCGCAGCTCCGACTCGTCGACGACGTCGTCGTGCAGCAGCGTGGCGGTATGGATGAACTCGACCACCGCGGCCAGTTCGTGGTGCCGGTTGCCGTCGTAACCGAAGGCCCGTGCGGACAGCAGCAGGATCACCGGGCGCAGGCGTTTGCCGCCCGCGCTGATGATGTACTCGCCGATCTGCTCGATCAGGGGCACTTCCGAGGCGAGGCGCTGGCGGATAACCGAATCAACGGCGCGCATGTCGGCAGCGACCGGGGCAAGCAAGGCAGTGGCGGAAGACTGGGACAAGATGTTCACCGTTACGCAAAACCCGTCGATTATAAGCGATGCGGGTGTATGTATGTCCCCTGAACGGGGGGTGCGACAAGGCGCGCCGGCACTGCGCGCGCAAAGCGGGTGTGGCGGTCCCGTGCACCTATAATGCCGCCATGACCCAGCCACCTTCCTCCTCGCGCCGCCAGCTCCGGCGCACCGCACTGTGGGCAGCTTTCGCCGCCCTGGCGGGTTTCCTGCTCGCGGATCTGATCTGACCTGGGTGGGCGGAGAAGTGCTTCAGGCAGCGCCACGCGGAGCCGCGCAGGCTATGTGTCTGTTTTCTTTGTACTTTTCCCGACTTTGGTATAGAATCGTGGGTTTCCTCCGGCCGCTTTGTGTTGTCTGCAGATGCGCTGGTGGGAGATAACCGGGCCAATTGGGCCGTCCGGCTTGTCTATTTTCCCTGTCCTGGTCGTTGCTTGGATCGGGATGAAACGGACGCAAGGGCGCGCCGGCGTTGGCTTTCGGCGTTTTATTTCACATCGAGAGGTTCGACAATGTACGCGGTCGTAAAAACCGGCGGCAAGCAATATAAGGTTGCTGCTGGCGAAAAACTTAAAGTAGAACAGATACCGGCAGACATTGGCGCAGAAATCACGCTCGACCAGGTGCTCGCAGTGGGCGCAGGCGACCAACTCAAGTTTGGTACGCCGCTGGTTAGCGGGGCTTCCGTCAAGGCTACCGTTATCTCCCAAGGTCGTCACGATAAGGTGAAGATCTTCAAGATGCGCCGTCGCAAGCACTATCAAAAGCGTCAAGGCCATCGTCAAAATTACACCGAGCTGCGCATCGAAGAGATCATTGGCTGAGCCAGCGCTCAGTCCTCATCGAAATCGAATTCAAGCGTAACTAGGTAAAGTAAAGCGACAGGAGTTAGTCATGGCACAGAAAAAGGGCGGCGGTTCCACACGGAACGGCCGCGATTCCGAATCGAAGCGTCTGGGCGTCAAGGTGTTTGGTGGTCAAGCCATCAACGCCGGCAGCATCATCGTGCGTCAGCGCGGTACCCGCGTGCACCCGGGCGATAACGTTGGCATTGGCAAGGATCACACCCTCTTTGCTCTCGTCGACGGCCACGTGCAGTTCGCCGTCAAGGGCGCTGCCAAGAAGCAGCAGGTCAGCGTCGTTCCGGCAGTCTGACCACAGCCTTTGCAGCATGAAGGCCCCGCAGTACTTGCGGGGCTTTTTCTTTTCTGGCGACAATGTCATTGTCGCCATTCGCCGCGCCCGCGGCCTTGCCATCCCGGCCGGGCGCGCGCTTTGCGGTCGCTACACCACGGAAGGTCATCATGAAGTTCATCGACGAAGCCAGAATTGAAGTCATCGCCGGCAACGGCGGCAATGGCAGCGCATCGATGCGGCGCGAGAAATTTGTGCCCTTCGGTGGCCCCGACGGTGGCGACGGCGGCAGCGGCGGCAGCGTCTACGCGGTGGCCGACCGCAACATCAACACGCTCATCGACTTCCGCTACGCCAAGAAGCACGTGGCGCGCAACGGCGAGAATGGCCGGGGCGCCGATTGCTATGGCGCGGGCGGCGAAGATGTGAACCTGCGCATGCCGGTCGGCACGCAGATCCTCGACATGGATTCCGGCGAGCTGATCGCCGACCTGACCGAGCACGGCCAGACCGTTTGCCTGGCCGAGGGTGGCCTGGGCGGCTGGGGTAACCTGCACTTCAAGTCCAGTACCAACCGCGCGCCCCGCCAGCAGGTGGACGGCAAGCCGGGCGAGCGCCGCATGATCAAGCTGGAGCTCAAGGTGCTGGCCGACGTGGGCCTGCTGGGCATGCCGAATGCCGGCAAGTCGACTTTTATCTCGCACATTTCCAATGCGCGCCCGAAGGTGGCCGATTACCCCTTCACCACCCTGCATCCCAACCTGGGCGTGGTGCGGGTCGATCACGAGCAGTCCTTCGTGGTGGCGGACATCCCCGGCCTGATCGAAGGCGCCGCGGAAGGCGCCGGGCTGGGCCATCAGTTCCTGCGCCACTTGCAGCGCACGGGGCTGTTGCTGCATATCGTCGACCTGGCGCCGTTCGATGAAGCCGTGGACCCGGTGGCCGAAGCCCGCGCCATCGTCAACGAGCTGAGGAAGTACGACGAAAGCCTGTACGAAAAGCCGCGCTGGCTGGTACTGAACAAGTTGGACGTGGTGCCCGAGGAAGAGCGTGATGCGCGCGTCAAGGACTTCGTCAAGCGCTACAAGTGGAAGGGCCCGGTGTTCCGCATCTCCGCCCTGACCGGCGAAGGCTGCCGCGAACTGATCTACGCGATCAAGGATCACCTGGCCGCGATCAAGGCCGAGGAAGTCGCCGCGCTGGCGGAGCCGGACATCCGCCTGGATGAGCGCCTGCACAACGTCGACCAGCCCGGCGGCGAGCAGAACTAACTACGAAAACAGCAGTACCCAGCAGACAGGATTCCCGCCATGCAATCGGTCATCGCCCAGGCAAAACGTATCGTCGTGAAGGTTGGGTCCAGCTTGGTGACCAACGACGGCAAGGGTCTCGATCACGAGGCCATTGCCCGTTGGGCGGCACAGATCGCCAAGCTGCGCATGGCCGGCAAGGAAGTCGTGCTGGTCAGCTCCGGCGCCATCGCCGAGGGCATGCAGCGCCTCGGCTGGGTGCGCCGCCCCAAGGAAATCCACGAACTGCAGGCCGCCGCGGCAGTGGGCCAGATGGGCCTGGCCCAGGTCTACGAAAGCCAGTTCGGCCGCTACGGCATCCGCACCGCACAGGTGCTGCTGACCCACGCCGACCTGGCTGACCGCGAGCGCTACCTCAATGCGCGCTCGACCCTGCTGACGCTGCTGTCGCTGGGTGTCGTGCCCATCATCAACGAGAACGACACCGTGGTCACCGACGAAATCAAGTTCGGCGACAACGACACCCTGGGCGCGCTCGTCACCAACCTGATTGAAGGCGACGCGCTGGTGATCCTGACCGACCAGCGGGGCCTCTATACCGCCGATCCCCGCAGCAACCCGCAGGCCGAGTTCGTGGACGAGGCGCTGGCTGGCGCGGTAGAACTCGAGGCCATGGCCGGCGGCGCCGGCACGTCGATTGGCCGCGGCGGCATGCTGACCAAGATCCTGGCCGCCAAGCGCGCCGCCAAGTCGGGCGCGCATACCGTGATCGCTTCCGGGCGCGAAGCCAATGTGCTGGAGCGGCTGGCCGGGGGCGAAGGCATCGGCACGCAACTGCTGGCCCCCACTGGGCGCCTGACGGCGCGCAAGCAATGGATGGCCGACCACCTGCAGCTGCGCGGGCGGGTGATGATCGATGCCGGCGCGGTGGACAAGCTCACCAGCGGCGGCAAGTCGCTGCTGCCGATCGGCGTGGTGGAAGTGCAGGGTGAGTTCGCGCGTGGCGAGGTCATTGCCTGCATCGACGCGGCGGGCCATGAGGTGGCGCGCGGCATCACCAACTACGCCAGCTCGGAAGCCAAGCTGATCGCACGCAAGCCCTCGTCCGAGATCGAGCGGGTGCTTGGCCACCAGAACGAGCACGAGCTGATCCACCGGGACAACCTGGTACTGGTCTGAACGGACAGATTGTTCCGAGGTACGATGCAAAAAGCCCGCGAGCGATCGCGGGCTTTTTTGCATCGTCCGGCGCCGTACTACCGCGCCGTTGCCGCCATCAACGCGTGATCGCGCTCTTGCGCGGCGCTTCGCCACGCAAGTCCTTGACGATGTCCTGCGCCCTGCCTGCCGCTGAGCGGCCCTCGCACAGGAAATCCTTGGCCAGCGCCGCACCATAGTTATTACGCGCGATGCCTGCCAGCTGGATCCAGCCATCGCGGTCGTCGGAGCGGTTGCGGACCCACTCGGTCGCGCCCCTGGGCAAGGTGGCGTACATCTTGCGCTCGAAGGTGTCGCAGCGCACGGCCTCGAAGCTCACATTGCGCATGCCGCTGGCACCCGTGATGACTACGGTATAACGCACCGCGCCATCCGCGCCCACGACCACGGACTTGCCATCGACGGCGAAGGTAAAGTTGCCGGCGGGGCTGACTTCGAACGGGATCAGGTCCGCATCCTGCGGCGGCGCAGGCAGCGCCGTCTCCACTTCCCTGAATTCCTTCGCGGCGAACGGGTCGAGGATGCTGAACTCCTTCTTCGGCGTGTAATCCTCGGACTCGTCCGGCATGGGCACATGCTGCGGCTTGGACGTGCTGCCGCAGCCGGCCAGGCCAAGGCAAAGGGTTACCGCCAGCAGGCAGGCGGCGGGCAGGCTCGGGCGCAAGCCGCGGCCGGCAAAATCAATCATCGGTACTCCGTTCTGTGGACGCCGGCTGGGCCGGCGAAATTGGGCCCGGATCGTGGGCCAGGTCCTGATGCACCAGGTCCGGAACGCTGTCGGGATGCTCGTCCAGCCCCGCGCGAGCATAACCTGCGCGCACCGAACCGTACCGGCCATGGGTGCCGTAGGGGCTCAGCGGCGCGCGGGTATTGCGCTGCAGGAAGCGGGACAACTCGGTCAGCGCGAGTTGATAGACATCGCGCTTGAACTCGATGACAGCGTCTAGCGGGACCCAGTAATGGCTCCAGCGCCAGGCATCGAACTCCGGGTGGTCGGTGGCGCGCAGGCGGATGTCGCAATCGCGGCCCGCCATGCGCAACAGGAACCAAATCTGCTTCTGTCCCCTGTAATGGCCGCGGATTTCGCGGCGGATGAACTTGTCCGGCACCTCATAACGCAGCCAGTCGCGCGTGCGACCGACAATCCTGACATGCTCGGGCAGCAGACCGACTTCTTCATGTAGCTCGCGGTACATCGCCTGTTCCGGCGTTTCGCCGTATTTGATGCCGCCTTGAGGAAACTGCCACGAATGTTCGCCGATGCGCTTGCCCCAGAACACCTCGTTCCGTGCGTTGATGAGGATGATGCCGACGTTCGGGCGAAAGCCTTCACGATCGAGCATGACTGCACCTCGAATCCTTTAGAATTAGGTTGATTATAAAGGAAGCGCGTAATGGGGCTTTGTGCAACGGGGTGCTGGTTTTCCCCGAGCAAAAAGCGTCGCATAATGCACGCGCGCACCACGGATTCGCGCCATGCCGCCCACGGAACCTGCCAGGGCGGCATGGCCTCACGAGAAAGCAACGGATGAAAGCCTCGCAATTCTTCATTTCCACCCAAAAGGAAGCCCCTTCCGACGCGGAAATCGTGTCGCACAAGTTGATGATGCGAGCCGGCATGATCAAGAAGCTTGGCGCCGGCATCTATAGCTACATGCCGGTCGGCCTGCGGGTGATCCGCAAAGTGGAAGCCATCGTGCGCGAGGAAATGAACCGCGCCGGCGCGGTCGAGCTGTCGATGCCGGTGATTCAGCCTGCCGAGCTGTGGCAGGAAACCGGCCGCTGGGACAAGATGGGCCCCGAGCTGCTGCGCCTGAAGGACCGCCACGAGCGCGACTTTGCCGTGCAGCCCACCTCCGAAGAGGTGGTGACGGACATCGCCCGCAGCGAAATCCGCAGTTACAAGCAACTGCCGATCAATTTCTACCAGATCCAGACCAAGTTCCGCGACGAGCGCCGGCCGCGTTTTGGCATCATGCGCGGGCGCGAGTTCACCATGAAGGACGCTTACTCCTTCGATCGTGACACCGCTGGCCTGAAGGTGTCCTACGACAAGATGTTCGACGCCTACGTGCGCATCTTCCAGCGTTTCGGCCTGGAATTCCGTGCCGTCGCGGCCGACAACGGCGCCATCGGCGGCTCCGGCTCGCACGAGTTCCACGTGATCGCCGAGACCGGCGAAGACGCCATCGTCTACTGCCCCGACTCGGACTACGCCGCCAACATGGAAGCGGCCGAGGCCCTGCCGCTGCTGGCCCAGCGTGCCGCGCCGGCTGAAGTCATGGTCAACACGCCCACCCCGGGCAAGGCCAAGTGCGAGCAAGTGGCCGAGCTGCTTGGCATCCCGCTGGCGCGCACGGTCAAGTCGATCGTGCTGGCCACCGAAGGCGAGGCCGGCGTGCAGATCTGGCTGCTGCTGCTGCGCGGCGACCATGAGCTCAACGAGGTCAAGGCGTCCAAGGTGGCCGGCCTGGCCGAGTTCCGCTTCGCGACCGAGTCCGAGATCGTCGAGACGTTCGGCACGCCCCCGGGCTACCTGGGCCCCATCGGTGCCAAGAAGCCTGTCAACGTGGTTGCGGACCGCACGGTCGCCAACATGAGCGACTTCGTCTGCGGCGCCAACGAGCGCGACTATCACCTGACCGGCGTGAACTGGGGCCGCGACCTGCCCGAGCCCGTGGTGGCTGACCTGCGCAATGTGGTGGAGGGCGACGTTTCGCCGGACGGAAAGGGCACGCTCGCCATCTGCCGCGGCATCGAAGTCGGCCATGTGTTCATGCTCGGCACGCGCTATTCGGAATCGATGGGCGCCACCTTCCTGGACGAGAACGGCAAGACCCAGCCCATGCAGATGGGTTGCTACGGCATCGGCGTGACCCGTATCCTGGGGGCCGCCATCGAGCAGAACTTCGACGAGCGCGGCATCATCTGGCCCGCTTCGATCGCCCCGTTCGCGGTGGTGGTCTGCCCGGTTGGCTACGATCGTTCCGAGGCCGTCAAGGCCGAGGCCGACCGTATCCATGCAGAGCTGCTGGCAGCCGGCGTCGATGTGATCCTGGACAACCGCGGCGAGCGCCCCGGCGCCATGTTTGCCGACTGGGAGCTGATTGGCGTGCCGCACCGCGTGGTGGTGGGCGACCGTGGCCTGAAGGAAGGCCGCGTGGAGTACCAGGGACGGCGCGACGCCGAAGCCACCCAGCTGCCGGTCGCGGACGTGGTTGCTCACGTGCGCGGGCTGTTGTCCGCCTGAGCGCCATGCGCCTCCTGGACCCGCTGCGTCTGCCGGGCCTGATCCCGGGCCGCCTGGGCGTGGCGCGGGTCAGTGCCGGCTTGCTGCTGGTACTCAGCGCCGCCGCCCACGCCGGGGCCCAGAAGGAAGAGGACCTGGCCGACTCGGTGCGCGGCGCGCTGGCTGCGGCCATCGCCGACAGCCGTCCGCTGCGCCCGGCCTTTGCCACCGGCGGCGAGCAACTGGCGTATCTCAAGTGGCTGGAAGAAATGTCGCACCGGCTCGCGGGGCGCATCCCCGAGCCGCAGGTGCGCATCGAGCTGATCGAGACCGCTTACTACGAGGCCAAGCGCGCGGGGCTGGAACCGGCGCTGGTGTTAGGGCTGGTGCAGGTCGAGAGTAATTTCCGCAAGTACGCGATCAGCTCGGCCGGCGCCCGCGGGCTGATGCAGGTAATGCCCTTCTGGGTGCGCAGCATCGGGGACAGCGACAGCCGCAAGCTGTTCCACCTGCAGAGCAACCTGCGCTACGGCTGCACCATCCTGCGCTACTACCTGGACCGCGAGCAGGGCGACCTGTTCCTGGCGCTGGGCCGGTACAACGGCAGCCGCGGCCGCCCCGACTATCCCAATGCGGTGCTCGCAGCGTGGAAGCGCTGGCAATATTCCGAAGCCACGGTCACCGTCGCTGGCGACCCCGAATCCGGCACGGGCACCCGCAGCCGCGTGGTGCCGGCCGAAGCGCCGGCGCGCAACCCGTTCTCGCCGCAGCGGCTGGCCAATCCCTCATGAGCAACACCCGCGCCACCAGCGCCACTGGCGACACCGCCGGCAAGGCGGGCTATACCAGTTCCTCGGCAGACCTGGAGCGCTGGCTGCGGCGCCATATCGGGCAGGGCTTTGGCGCCGAGGCGCTGGTGCAGTCGATGTGCCAGTCCGGCTACGAGCAGGCCTTCGCGCAAGCCACGGTGACCGCGGCGCTGTCCGCCGCGGCACGGGCGGCGGTGCGGGGAACGCAGCCGGACAACGCCGCGGAGATGGCCGCGGAGCTGGGCATCGGCAAGCCGGCCGGGCGCGCAGGGGACCAGGCTGGTGGTGGTGGCCAAACTGGCGCGCAAGGCAACCGCAACGCGGCGCATTTCGCTGGCCGCGAGATTCCCATCCTGTTCACGCTCGCGGCACCGCGCGTGACCTTGTACCAGCAACTCCTGACCGATGCCGAATGCGACGCCCTGGTGGAGCTGGCACGCGGCCGCCTGGCGCGCTCACCCGTGATCAACCCCGACACCGGCGACGAGAACCTGATCGAGGCGCGCACCAGCCTGGGCGCGATGTTCCAGGTCGGCGAGCATGCGCTGATCGAGCGCATCGAGGACTGCATCGCCGCCGTGACCGGGATTGCCGCCGACCGTGGCGAAGGTCTGCAGATCCTCAACTACAAGCCCGGCGGAGAGTACCAGCCGCACTACGATTTCTTTAACCCGCAGCGCCCCGGCGAGGCGCGCCAGCTCAAGGTCGGCGGGCAACGCGTCGCGACCGTGGTGATCTACCTGAACAGCCCGCCGGCGGGTGGCGCCACAGCGTTTCCCAAGCTTGGCCTGGAGGTGGCGCCGGTCAAGGGCAACGCGGTCTATTTCAGCTATCGCAAGTCCGACGGCGCGCTGGACGAGCGTACCCTGCATGCCGGCCTGCCCGTTGACGCGGGCGAGAAATGGATCGCCACCAAGTGGCTGCGCGAACGGCCGTACCGGACCGACTGATGCGCGCCAGCAGCACCACAGGGCAGGCACGCTACTGGTTCGATCCCGCCATGCCGTACGTCGAGAGCCGCTGCGCCAGCGACAGCGGCGCGGCCTACCTGCCGCATACCCATCCCACCTTGTCGATTGGCGCCGTCGATGGCGGCCACAGCCTGTTTGGCACCGAGACCGAGTCGGTACGGCTGGCGCCCGGCGACGTGGTCGTGATCCCGGCTGGGCAGGTGCATGCCTGTAATCCGGAGCCCGACGCGCGCTGGAGCTACCAGATGCTGCACCTGGACCCGGCATGGGTGGGCACGGTGCTGGAGGCGCGTGGCGTGGTGGTGTTGCCCGCGGCGCTGGCGCGGGTGCGTGTCACCAGCGCGCCAGATACCTATGCCGGCCTGTGCCGGCTTAACGATGTGCTGTTCTCCGCAGCCCCGCGGGCCACCAAGGAAGCGGCGCTAGGCGGCTTCGTGGCCGCGCTGCTCGGCGCTGCCGACCAGCGCCAGGCGGTGCGCGCGCCGCGCCAACCAGTCACGCCGGAGGCCCGGTTAGCCGGCCTGGTTGCGCTTTTGCACGCCCATCACGCGGAGCCGCTGCCACTGGCGGAACTGGCGCGCGGCGCCGGCATGAGCCGCTACCAGTTGATCCGCGCCTTCCGGGCCGACCTCGGCATGACCCCGCATGCCTACCAGCTGGATCTGCGCATCAACCACGCGCGCCAGTTGCTGCGCGCGGGCGGGGCGCCGGCGGAGATCGCCCAGGTGCTGGGCTTTTCCGACCAGAGCCACTTCCAGCGCGCCTTCAAGCAGCGCGTGGCGCTGACGCCGCGCAGCTATCAGCGCCGCAGCGGCTGAGCCGCCGCGCGCAATTTTCTCCAATACTTGCCGCCCCTCGCGGTCCAGACTTCGTGCTCATCCGAAGACACGAAAGGACTGGCGTGGATTTCCCTGTTGATTCCGGCCTCGGCCAATTTGCCATGGTGGCGGGCGCGCATTTCCTTGCACTGCTCAGCCCGGGCCCCGACTTTTTCCTGGTAGTGCGCAGCGCGCTGGTGCATGGCGTGGGCCGTGCCAGCGCCGTCTGCCTGGGCATCGCGCTGGGAAACGGCGTGTTTATCGGGCTGGCCATCACCGGGCTGGCGGCTACCCGCGCCAGTCAGGGCGTGTTCGTGCTGCTGCAGTGGGCGGGTTGCCTGTACCTGGCCTGGCTGGGCTGGCGGCTGTTGCGTGCCAGCGGTGAGACGACGCTGCCTGGCACAGATGGCGAAAATGGAGCAAATGGAGCAGATAGCCAGCAAGCGCAGGGCACCGGCCCCGCGGCGTACGCGGCGCAACTCGTAACGGGCTTCCTGTCCGCCGTGCTCAATCCCAAGAATGCGTTGTTCTACGCCAGCCTGTTCTCGGTGCTGGCCGGCACCCGCACGCCGCTGGCAGCACAGCTGGGCTACGGCGCGTGGATGTTCGCCATGGTCTTCGCCTGGGACATGCTGGTGGCCTGGGGCGTGCGCCATCCGCTGGTGCGCACGCGTTTCACCCGCTCGGTTCGCGGCGTGGAGCGGGCGACCGGCGTGGTGTTGTGGGGGATCGCGCTGGTGGTGGCGGCGAACGCGCTCAACGCGGCATGATGCAACACGATGCGGCGGCTACGCGCCAAGCCGTATCGCCAGTTTTCTGGTCAACTGTACCGGTACTGTACAGTTCTGCCTGGCTAGACTAGCTCCATTCCTTTTTGTATCCGATGGAGCCAGTCATGGCAGTGCCCCAGCTCGTTGCCGGATCCGGCGTGTTCGCCGCGTTCTGCGCGTTTGCCCTCGTGTCGTCGATCACCCCGGGCCCCAACAACACCATGGTGCTGGCTTCGGGCGTGAATTTCGGCTTTGCCCGCACAGTGCCCCATGTGTTGGGCATCAGTATCGGCTTCGGCTTGATGGTGGCGGTGGTCGGCCTCGGGCTCGGATCGCTATTCGCCGCGTTTCCGTGGACCTGGCAGATGCTGCGCGTGGTGGCGGTGGTCTATCTCACCTGGCTGGCGTGGAAGCTGGCGACAGCGGGCGGCGTCCAGGACCAGGAGGTGGGCAAGCCCATGGGCTTCCTGGCGGCGGCCGCGTTCCAGTGGGTCAATCCCAAGGCTTGGGTGATGGCGGTGGGCGCGTGCAGTACCTACGTGCTGCACGGCAATGTCTGGCTCAATGTGCTGCTGCTGTCCGGCCTGTTCGCCGTGATCAACCTGCCCAGCGTGGCAATGTGGGCCGTGTTCGGCTCGGCCATGCGGCGCTGGCTGGCGCAGCCCCGGGTGCTGCGCCTGTTCAACGTGGTGATGGCGCTGTTGCTGCTGGCCTCGCTTTGGCCGATCGTCAGCGCCAGGCCGTAACGCGAAGACGGCGTGCGAGGCCCGGCGCAAGGCCTCAGCGCAAAGCCCGGATGGCGGGCAGGTTGCGCCAGTAGCCGTGGGCGTCCATGCCGCAGCCGAAGACATAGCGCTCAGGCACGGTGAAGCCACAGAAGTCCGGGTGCATGGGCTTTGCCTTTTGCAGCACTTTTTCGCACAGCACGGCGGCGTAGACATTGGTCGCGCCCATGTCCATGATGCGCTGGCGGATGGCCGCCATGGTCTCGCCTTCGTCCAGGATGTCGTCCAGCACCAGCACCGTGCGGCCCTTGACCGATTCGCGCGGCGCCACGCGCCATTGCATCTCGCCGCCAACCGTCTTGTTGTTGTACCGCGAGAGGTGGATGTAGTCGAACTCCAGCGGGAACGCCAGCTTGGGCAGCAGCATGCCGGTGAAGACGACTGCGCCGCCCATCACCGACAGCACCAGCGGGAAGGTATCGCCCATCTTTTCCGTGATCTCGCCAGCCATGCGGTCCAGCGATGCCTGGACGGCCTCGGCGCTGACGATTTCCTCGGAGTTGGCCCACAGTTCGCGGGCCTGTTCGGCGGTCATCATGATGTGGATCCTGTCTCAGTCTTTGTCTTTTGCGGGGTGGCGCGGCGCCCGGGGAGCGGGCGCCGCCATGCCAGACGGCTTAGCGGTTGAAGAGTCCCTTCATGCCGCCCTTCATCGCGCCCATCGAGCGCATCATCTTCATCATGCCGCCGCCCTTGAGCTTCTTCATCATGCTCTGCATCTGGTCGAACTGGTTGAGCAGGCGGTTGACTTCCTGCACCGGCACGCCGGCGCCGGTGGCGATGCGGCGCTTGCGGCTGGCTTTGATCAGGTCGGGCTTGGCGCGCTCGGCGGCCGTCATGCTGTTGATGATGCCTTCCATGCGGCGCACCTGCTTCTCCGCCACGTCCATATTGGCGCCCTGCGCCTGCTGGGCAAACTGAGCCGGCAGCTTGTCGACCAGGCTGCCAAGGCCGCCCATCTTCTTCATCTGGCCGATCTGCGCCTTGAAGTCTTCCAGGTCGAAGTCGCCGGTCTTCTTGATCTTCTTGGCCAGCTTCTCGGCGGCTTCCATGTCCACGCCGCGCTGGGCTTCCTCGACCAGCGCGAGGATGTCGCCCATGCCCAGGATCCGCTGGGCCATGCGATCGGGGTAGAAGGGCTCGAGGCCGTCCAGCTTTTCGCCAACGCCGACGAACTTGATCGGGCGGCCGGTGATGTGGCGCACCGACAGCGCGGCACCGCCGCGCGCATCGCCGTCCAGCTTGGTCAGCACCACGCCGGTCAGGGGCAGGGCGTCATTGAAGGCGCGCGCGGTGTTGACCGCGTCCTGGCCCAGCATGGCGTCGACTACGAACAGGGTTTCGACCGGCTTGATCTCGGCGTGCAGCGCGGCGATTTCCTGCATCATGGCCTCGTCGATACCCAGGCGGCCTGCCGTATCGACGATCAGCACGTCGTGATAATGCTTGCGGGCCCAGTCCACTGCCGCGCGCGCGATGTCCACCGGCTTCTGGTCGGGCTCGGAGGGGAAGAAATCGGCGCCGACCTGTTCGGATACGGTCTTGAGCTGGGCGATAGCGGCGGGGCGGTAGACGTCGCACGAGACCGTCAGCACCTTCTTCTTCTTGTTTTCTTTCAGCCACTTGGCCAGCTTGCCGACGGTGGTGGTCTTGCCGGCGCCCTGCAGGCCGGCCATCAGGATGATCGCGGGCGGCTGCACCGCTAGGTTCAACTCGCCGCTCTTGTTGTCGGCGGACAGGCTTTCCTCGCCGCCGATGACGGCGGTCAGCTCGCGCTGCACCACGCCCACCAGCGCCTGGCCCGGCGTCAGGCTGGACACCACGTCCTCGCCCAGTGCCTTTTCCTTCACGCGGGCGATGAATTCCCGCACCACCGGCAAGGCGACGTCGGCCTCCAGCATGGCCAGGCGCACTTCGCGCAGCATTTCGGCGGTATTGGCTTCGGTCAGGCGAGCCTCGCCGCGCATGGTCTTGACGACCCGCGCCAGGCGTTGAGTGAGATTGTCCAGCATGGCAGAAGTCCGGGGGATAGAGCTTGATCGAGGCTTGAGGCTGGCTCTTGGCCCGGCTCAAGCGGGGCGCCACCGGGACGGGGCGCTAAGGTAAACTGTGCAAATGGCCATTGTACTGTATGCCTTGACGGCACTTCTCTATTGCGGCCTGGCCTATCACGGCTGGGCGACGCGCAACCCGCAGCTATCGGCTGCCGGCAACGGCGGTGCCATTGGGGGCGCGGCGGCGACCGCGCTGCTGCACGGCGGCGGCGGGGCCGGCGGGCGCGGCGAGGGCCGCCCGGCCTGGTGGCACGCGCTGATGCTGGCCGCGGTGGCCAGCCACGGCCTGCTGCTGCACGAGACCATCTTCCCGGCCGACCGCATGGTGTTCGGCTTTGCCTTTGCGCTGTCGGCCATGCTTTGGCTGGGCGTGGGCATCTACTGGATCGAGAGCTTCTTCTTCTCGCTGGCCGGCCTCGGGCTGATCGTGGTCCCGGTGGCGATGCTCGCGAGCCTGATGCCGCTGGCGTTTCCCGGCGCGCAGATCCTGGGCTACGCGGCGCGGCCGCTGTTCAAGCTGCACTTCATCATTGCCAACGTGGCCTATGGCCTGTTCACGCTGGCGGCCTTCCATGCCTTCCTGATGCTACTGGCCGAGCGCCGCCTGCATGGCTTCAACCGTTCGCCCCAGGTGGGCAAGGCCAGCGAGCCGGCCCAGTGGGTGGGCCGCTGGCTCGACCTGCTGCCGCCGCTGCTGACGCTGGAGAAGCTGCTGTTCCGCCTGATCGGCGCCGGCTTCGTGCTGCTGACGCTGACCATCCTGTCGGGCCTGCTGTTCTCCGAGCAACTGTTCGGCCGGGCCTTCCGGCTCGACCACAAGACCGTGTTCGCGCTGCTGTCGTGGGCGATGTTCGCGGGCATCCTGGCCGGGCGCACCTTCTATGGCTGGCGCGGGCGCACCGCGCTGCGCTGGGTGATTGCGTCCTTCGGCATCCTGCTGCTGGCGTATGTCGGCAGCCGCTTCGTCATCGAAGTCATACTGCACCGAATCTGAGGCCGGCATGGCACGCATCTTCCTTGTCCTGGCTGTCGTGCTGGGTTGTTTCTGGTGGCTTCGCCAGCGCGCCGAGGCGCGCCTGCGGGAGGACCGCGCCGCCCGGCACGGTCCCGCGCAAGGCTCGCCGGTGCGCAACCAGCCTGCTCCCCCGCAGGAAGCCATGGTGCAATGCGCGCGCTGCGGGGTGCATCTGCCGCAGGGCGAAGCGATCGCCTACCGCGGTTTGCACTACTGCCGGCGCGCCCACCTGCCGGCCGATAGCGATCCGGACAGCCCTGCCGCATGAACGGGCCCGCCTCGTTCTGGTCCCGCCTGAATGCCTGGCGCGCCCTTGCGGCGATGTGGCGCCAGCCCGAACCTCCTGAATTCCACTGGCGCTTGCTGCGCTATTTCTGCTGGACCCGGCTGGCGGTAGCCGCGCTGCTGCTGGGCTACGCCTGGCTGCCGGCGCAGCGCGCCGAGGCCGAGCGGGCCGCGCAGGCGCTGGGCAGCGGACTGGGCGGCGGGTTCGGCAGCGGCCTGGCCGCGCTGCCGCTGGCCGTGCCCTATGCCGTGGTGGCGCTGGGGATGGTGGTCGCCACGCTCTGGTGGCGCCGCGGCTTTCACCTGCGGGTGCGCTTCCAGGTGCTGGCCGACCTCGCCCTGCTGGGCCTGATCTTTCACGCGCAGGGCCATCGCGGCGAGGGGCTCGCCATGATCTTCCTGTTGCCCGCGCTGCAGGCCGGCGCGCTTACCAGCTTGCTGTTCGCGCTGTTCACCGCGGCAGCTTCGGCGCTGCTGGTGATGAGTACCCCCTTCGCGCAGACCTTGCTGTTGCGCCAGGCCGACACGGGTTTGCTGGGCTCGGGGCTCTACGGGCTGGTCTTCATGATCGCCGCCTCGCTGATGTACCTGCTGGCCAACCGCCAGCTCGCGCAGGAGCGGCTGGCGCTGGCGCGCGAGCAGGAGCTGCGCCTGCAGCAACTGGTCAACCGCCTGATGGTCAACGACATGCAGGACGGGGTGATGCTGCTGCGCGCCAACGGCGCGGTGGTGGCGGCCAACCCGGCCGCGGTAGTGCTGCTGGGCGTGCAGCCTGCCGAGCGGGGCAAGCCCACGGACACGCCCGCCAACGGGCGCGATGCGCTGTTCGACCTGCGCCAGATTCCCCGCCTGCAGCCGCTGATGGAAATGCTGCGCGACTGGGTGCGCAGCAAGGACGATGCGCCCCGCATCCTGCAATTGCTGCCGCTGCCGTCGCGGCCATCCTCGGGGCGCGGCCCCATCCTGCATACGCGGCTTCGGCTGCGCTTCTTGCTGCCGGGGCTGGCCAGCCTGCGCTCCACCTTCGCGTCCTCGATGTCGGTCTCGCTCAGTGCGCAGAACGCCATGAACACCGGCACCTGGAACGAGCTGTCGCCCGAGGCGGCGGCGCGGCTGCGCCTGGCCATCGCCCAGAGCGAGGCCATGGCCTGGCGCCCGGAGGACGAGGCCTTGCTGCGCAGCGAGATGCGCGACACGGTGCTGGTCCATATCGAAAGCTGGGAGCGCATCGCCGAGCAGGTGCAACAGGAGAAGCTGGCCGCCATGGGGCGCCTGGTGGCCAGCGTGGCACACCAGATCCGCAATCCGCTGGCGGCCATCAGCCAGGCCAGCGAGCTGCTGGCCGAAACCAGCCGCCGGGCCGCGCGCCCGGGCGAGGCGGGGCGCGCGGAGGGCGACGTGGATGCGCGGCTGCTGCGCATCATTCACGACAATGTGCGCCGGCTCGACCAGGTGGTGTCGGACGTGTTGCAGATGTCGCGCCGCCCGCGCACCGAGCGCACCACCGTGGACCTGAACCAGGCGCTGCCGGAGATCGTCGGCCGCTGGCGGCTGGAGATGCGCGCCCGCTCCGCCAGCCATGACCCGGTCGGCGCGCGGCGCGTGCCGCGTCCGGCCGAAATCAACGCCAATGCCATCCGGCTGACGGTGGACGTGGCGCGCCCGGTCATCTTCGATGCCTCGCAGCTGCAGCAGGTGCTTGGCAACCTGCTCGACAACGCCTGGCGCTATTGCAGCCGCCTGCCCGGGGCGATCCGCCTGCTGGCCCATGCGCTGGACCAGCACCATGCCGAGCTGATCGTCTGGAACGATGGCGTCGAGGTCTCGCGCGAGCACCAGCGCACCTTGTTCGAGCCCTTCTTTACCAGCAACGCCCAGGGCACCGGCCTCGGGCTGTTCATGGCGCGCGAGCTATGCGGCGCCAACGACGCCCAAGTGCGCTACGGCACCATTTCGATCGACGCGCTGCTGGCGCAGACCGGCATGCTGGCGCCGGCTGCACGCGATACACTGCCGGCCAAGGCTTTTGTCCTGACCTTGCGCATCGAAGCGCCGGACAGCACGGGTGGCTGAGCCGAGCCGGCATGCCCGGCCACCCGATCAGCCCCTCGTTCAGTCGCCGCTCCGACCCCCTTTCGCCATTTCGCCATTTCGCCATTTCGTCACTTCGCCAGATCGCCAGACGCAGACCATGCCCCTCAAGACGCCAGGCCCTGACCCGATTCTCGTCATCGACGACGAGGCCGACCTGCGAGAACTGCTCGATATTTCGATCCGCCGCATGGGCCACGATGTGGTGCTGGCCGGCTCGCTGGCCGAGGCACGCCAGCAGCTCGCCGCGCGCCGCTATAGCCTGGTCCTGACCGACATGCGGCTGGGCGACGGGCTTGGCATCGATATCGTGCGCCAGCTCTCTAGCGCGCCGGAGCGGGTGCCGGTGGCCGTGATCACCGCCTACGGCAGCGCTGACAACGCCGTGGAGGCGCTCAAGGCGGGCGCCTTCGACTACATCGCCAAGCCGGTCTCGCTGGACCAGTTGCGCAGCCTGATCCTGAATGCGCTGGGGCGCCAGCAGCGTGACGACGCCGAGGGTGCCGAGGGCGGTGACGGCGGCAGCGGGGCGCACGAAACCGTGGACCGCGCCGTCAACCTGCTTCCCGGCCATTCCCCGGCCATGCACGAGGTGCGCCGCTCGCTCTCGCGGCTGGCGCGCAGCATGGCGCCGATCGTCATCAGCGGCGAGTCCGGCAGTGGCAAGGAGCGCGCGGCGCGTGCCATCCACGCGGTCAGCGCGCGCGCGGCGCATCCCTTTATCGCGGTCAATTGCGGCGCCATCCCCGAGACCCTGATGGAGTCGGAGTTCTTTGGCCATGTGAAGGGCGCCTTCACCGGGGCCGACGCCGAGCGCCGCGGCTTCTTCCAGGCTGCCAATGGCGGCACGCTGCTGCTCGACGAGGTGGCGGACCTGCCGCTGGCGATGCAGGTCAAGCTGCTGCGCGTGCTGCAGGAGCGGCGCGTGCGCAAGATCGGCGCGAGCCGCGAGGAGAGCGTGGACGTGCGGGTGCTGTGTGCCAGCCACAAGGATCTTTCCGCGATGGTCGCCTCCGGCCAGTTCCGCCAGGACCTGTTCTACCGCCTCAACGTGCTGGCGCTGCGCATGCCCACGCTGCGCGAGCGGCGCGAGGATATCCCGGTGCTGGCCAGCGCCATCCTGGAGCACCTGGCGGTGCGCTATGGCGATCCCCATCCCAAGCGGCTGGCGGCGGCCGCGCTGCAGCGGCTGTCCAACTATCCGTTCCCGGGCAATGTGCGCGAGCTGGAGAACCTGCTCGAGCGCGCCTATGCCTTCGCCGAGGGCAATACCATCGAGGTGGACGACCTGGGCCAGATGGATGCGGGCATGGGCCATTCGGCCATGCCACGCCCGCCCGCGCCGTACGCCTACCTGGCTTCGGCGGCTGCGCCGGCATCGTCCGGCTTGCGGCCCGACACCACGCAGGAGCTTGCGTACGACGCGCGCGCCGAATCCCGGGGCGGCGGGCAGCCCGATCTGTTTGCGCAACCCGCAGCGCCTCGCGCCGCGGAGGCGGCCGCAGACGCTTGCCGTGCCACCTTCCCGATCGATTTGCCCGGCCGGCTCGAAGCGCTCGAGCGAGACCTGATCCTGCAGGCGCTGCAGCAGACCGGCTTCAACCGGACCGCCGCCGCGCCGCTGCTGGGCCTGAGCTTTCGCCAGCTGCGCTACCGCATCCAGCAGCTTGGCATCCGCGAGGGCCGCGACGACCCGGCCGACGGTGCCGCCGAAACCAGCGAGGCGCTGCGCGACGGGCTGCTGGCGGCGGATGGAGATCGCGATGCCTGACCACGACCAGGCCGCCAAGCTTGCGCCGAACTCGCCATTCGTCCCCGACCCGGCGGGCTGGGTGCCCGCGGCGCGCCAGGTGCCGTCACCTAATTTCGACGCCCGGCCCGCGCACATGCCGGTGGACCTGGTGGTGATCCACAACATCAGCCTGCCGCCCGGGCAGTTCGGCAGCGGTGATATCGAAGCCTTCTTCCTGAACCGTCTCGACCCGTCCCGCCATCCGTTTTTCGAGACGATCCATCAAGTGCGGGTGTCGGCGCATTTCCTGGTGGCGCGAGGGGGCGAGCTGGTCCAGTTCGTGTCCTGCCTGGACCGCGCCTGGCACGCCGGCCAGTCCGAGTTCTTCGGCCGGCCGCGTTGCAACGACTTTTCCATCGGCATCGAGATTGAAGGCAGCGACGACCAGCCGTTCACGTTGGCCCAATACCACACCACCGCGGCGCTGGTGCGTGCCCTGCTAGGCACCTATCCGGTGCGGGCCGTGGCGGGGCACAGCGATATCGCGCCGGGGCGCAAGACGGATCCGGGGCCACATTTCGACTGGGCGGCCTTTGCCGCCGCAGCCGGCGTGGCGCCCGCACAATTGCCCTACCGCAAAGAACGGCCCTGAGGCAAGGGCAACAAGCCAGGTCTAGGGGATAGCCGCGATCTGGGGAAAACCCTGATAAAGTCCGCGGCTATCGAAGAGGTCAGGTCAATCAAAAAAATTTCGCGTCACGGTGCGGTAACGAACCGTCGGGCGGATTCCCTTGCGTCTCTTGGGCTAGCGGGTATGGCGCAGCGCCGCATGCCATGCCGGCACTGGAATTCGCGCCAAAAAGGCGCTTGTCAAGACTGGTGAATCCGCCCCGTTTCACTATACTTAGTCCAGTTTTTCGCATCGACCACTAGATCTAGTGGTGCTTTCGGGGAGCCGGCCTAGGTGTGCAGTTACCGCCGCAGGGCCGGCGCATCACAAGAGTCCCAGCAGAATCCAGCAATCGCAGCGCGCCCCCCCGGGTAAGACCGGCCGGCGTGTCTGAGCCTTTTTGCGCATTTTGCCCGGGACTCTTTGTCACTCATAAAACACGGGTCAGAACAGGAGTTCCTCATGCAGACAACCCAGAACGAAATCTCCACCGGCGCAGCTGGCGCCGGTGCAGCAGCGAACGCGCAGTCGAGCCCCGCTACTGCCGCCGCTGGCAGCTACCAGGATTACAAGATCATCCGACGTAACGGCGCCGTCGTGGCGTTCGAGCCGAGCAAGATCTCGGTTGCGGTGACCAAGGCCTTCCTCGCCGTCAACGGCGGGCAGGGCGCCGCTTCGGCGCGTGTGCGCGAAGTGGTCGAGCAAGTGACCCAGAATGTGGTCCGCGCGCTGCTGCGCAGCCGCCCCAACGGCGGCACCTTCCATATCGAAGACGTGCAGGATCACGTCGAGCTCGCGCTGATGCGCTCGGGCGAGCATGAAGTGGCTCGCGCCTACGTGCTGTACCGCGAGAAGCGCACCCAGGAACGCGCCCAGGCAAACGCCCAGGCGGTGGCCCGCGTGCAGGAAGGCGGCGCCACGTTCAACGTGACCGATGCGGGCGTGGCCCGCGTGCTGGACCTGGGCGCGCTGCATGGCCTGATCGACAACGCCTGCTCGGGCCTTGGCGATGCCGTCAGCGCCGAGCCGATCCTCAAGGAAACGCTGAAGAACCTGTACGACGGCGTGCCGATGACCCAGGTCTACGACTCCGCCATCCTGGCCGCGCGTACCCTGATCGAGAAGGACCCGGCCTACAGCCAGGTCACCGCGCGTATCCTGCTGCACACCATCCGCAAGGAGATCCTGGGCGCCGAAGTGACCCAGACCGAGATGGTGTCGCGCTACGCCGACTACTTCCCCAAGTTCATCGCGCGCGGCATCGAAGCCGAGCTGCTGGACGAGAAGCTGGCCACCTATGACCTGGTCCGCCTGGGCGCGGCACTGGACGCCCAGCGCGACTTCCAGTTCAACTACCTGGGCCTGCAGACCCTGTACGACCGCTACTTCCTGCACATCGACGAGACCCGCATCGAAATGCCGCAGGCATTCTTCATGCGCGTGGCGATGGGCCTGGCGCTGGGTGAGAAGGACCGCGAAGCCCGTGCCATCGAGTTCTACCAGCTGCTGTCGTCGTTCGACTTCATGTCGTCCACGCCGACCCTGTTCAACTCGGGCACCCGCCGCTCGCAGCTGTCGTCGTGCTACCTGACCACCGTGTCGGACGACCTGGAAGGCATCTACGAGGCGCTGAAGGAAAACGCGCTGCTGTCGAAGTTCGCCGGCGGTCTCGGCAACGACTGGACCAATGTGCGCGCCCTCGGCTCGCACATCAAGGGCACCAACGGCAAGTCGCAAGGCGTGGTGCCGTTCCTGAAGGTGGTGAACGACACCGCCGTGGCGGTCAATCAGGGCGGCAAGCGCAAGGGCGCGGTCTGCGCCTACCTGGAAACCTGGCACCTGGACATCGAGGAATTCCTCGAGCTGCGCAAGAACACCGGCGACGATCGCCGCCGCACCCACGACATGAACACGGCGAACTGGATTCCCGACCTGTTCATGAAGCGCGTGATGGAAGCCGGCGAATGGACCCTGTTCTCGCCCGCCACCTGCCCGGACCTGCACGACCTGGTCGGCAAGGCATTCGAAGAAGCCTACCTGGGCTACGAAGCCAAGGCCGCCCGCGGCGAGCTCAAGCTGTTCAAGAAGATCCCCGCCATGCAGCTGTGGCGCAAGATGCTGGGCATGCTGTTCGAAACCGGCCATCCCTGGATCACTTTCAAGGATCCGTGCAACATCCGCAGCCCGCAGCAGCACGTGGGCGTGGTGCACAGCTCCAACCTGTGCACGGAAATCACGCTCAACACCAACGACAGCGAGATCGCCGTTTGCAACCTGGGTTCGGTGAACCTGGTCGCCCACCTGAAGCAACAGGCCGACGGCACTCAGGTGCTCGATCACGCCAAGCTCGAGAAGACCATCCGCACCGCGATGCGCATGCTCGACAACGTGATCGACATCAACTACTACGCGGTCGAGAAGGCACGCAACTCCAACCTGCGCCATCGCCCGGTCGGCATGGGCATCATGGGCTTCCAGGACTGCCTGCACATGCTGCGCCTGCCGTACGCCAGCGACGCCGCGGTGCAGTTCGCCGACACCTCGATGGAAGCGGTGTGCTACTACGCCTACCGCGCCTCCAGCGAGCTGGCGGAAGAACGCGGGCGCTACAGCACCTATGAAGGCTCGCTGTGGGATCGTGGCATCCTGCCGCAGGACTCGCTCAAGCTGCTGGCCGAAGAACGCGGCGGCTACCTGGAAGTGGATCATTCCTCGACCATGGACTGGGACAGCCTGCGCGCGCGCATCAAGCAGCACGGCATGCGCAACTCGAACTGCATCGCGATCGCGCCGACGGCAACGATCTCGAACATCATCGGCGTGTCGGCCTGCATCGAACCGACCTTCCAGAACCTGTACGTCAAGTCCAACCTGTCGGGCGAGTTCACGGTGGTCAACGACTACCTGGTGCGCGACCTGAAGGCACGCGGCCTGTGGGACGAAGTCATGGTCGCCGACCTGAAGTACTTCGACGGCAAGCTGGCCCGCATCGACCGCATTCCGCAAGACCTGCGCGACATCTACGCGACGGCCTTCGAAGTCGAGCCGAGCTGGCTGGTGGAAGCCGCCAGCCGCCGCCAGAAGTGGATCGACCAGGCACAGTCGCTCAACATCTACATGGCCGGCGCCTCGGGCAAGAAGCTGGACGACACCTACAAGCTGGCCTGGCTGCGCGGCCTGAAGACCACGTACTACCTGCGCACGATGGCAGCCACCCACGTGGAGAAGTCCACCGTGTCGCGCGGCTCGCTCAACGCCGTGTCGTCGGGTAGCGACGGCGGCATCAGCGCCGCCGGCATCGACCAGGCCGCCGCCTCCGCACCGGCCATGCCGGAAGCCGAAGGCGCGGTCTGCACGATGCGCCCGGGCGATGCCGGTTTCGACGAGTGCGAAGCCTGCCAGTAAGTCATTACCTGCCCTGATCCTCGCCGCGCCGCTTGCGCGGCGAGGACAGCGGCAAACCAAAGCATTCCACGGAGAACCACACCATGCTGAGCTGGGACGACGACGTTCAAGCCACCCCGCAGGCTGCCCCGCAGCCCGCGCCGAATCCCACCGCCACGCCTGCTGCCGCACGCTCTGTTGACCAGCACGGCGTGCTGCCGCCGGCCGCCACGCAGCCGGCCGGCACGGGTATCCTCGGCAACCTGCCGGCGTCCGACGCGCCGACGGACCGCCGCGTGAACGCCGCCGACAAGCGCGTCATCAATGGCTCGACCGACGTCAACCAGCTGGTGCCGTTCAAGTACAAATGGGCCTGGGAAAAATACCTGGCCGGCTGCGCCAACCACTGGATGCCGCAGGAAATCAACATGTCGCGCGACATCGCGCTGTGGAAGGACCCGAACGGCCTGACCGAAGACGAGCGCCGCGTGATCAAGCGCAACCTCGGCTTCTTCGTGACCGCCGACTCGCTGGCAGCCAACAACATCGTGCTGGGCACCTACCGCCAGATCACCGCGCCGGAATGCCGCCAGTACCTGCTGCGCCAGGCCTTTGAAGAAGCGATCCACACGCACGCCTACCAGTACATCGTGGAGTCGCTCGGCCTCAATGAAGCCGAGATCTTCAATGCGTACCACGAAGTGCAGTCGATCCGCGACAAGGATGAGTTCCTGATCCCGTTCATCGACACGCTGACCGACCCGGCCTTCAAGACCGGCACGCCGGAGAACGACCAGAAGCTGCTCAAGTCGCTGATCGTGTTCGCCTGCATCATGGAAGGCCTGTTCTTCTACGTGGGCTTCACGCAGATCCTGGCCATGGGCCGCCAGAACAAGATGACCGGCGCCGCCGAGCAGTACCAGTACATCCTGCGCGACGAGTCCCTGCACTGCAATTTCGGCATCGACCTGATCAACCAGATCAAGCTCGAGAATCCGCACCTGTGGACCGCCGAGTTCAAGGAAGAGATCACCGCGCTGTTCAAGAAGGCCGTGGACCTCGAATACCGCTACGCCGAGGACACCATGCCGCGCGGCGTGCTGGGCCTGAACGCACCGATGTTCAAGGGCTACCTGCGCTTCATCTGCAACCGCCGCTGCCAGCAGATCGGCCTGGAGCAGCTGTTCCCGAACGAGGAAAACCCGTTCCCGTGGATGAGCGAGATGATCGACCTGAAGAAGGAACGCAACTTCTTCGAGACGCGCGTCATCGAGTATCAGACCGGTGGGGCGTTGTCCTGGGATTGAGTTCTTCCGCCGAGCGGTGAATGCCGCCACGCAGAAAGAAAAAAGCTCCTTCGGGAGCTTTTTTTGCGCTTGCATAAGGGATCAGGGATCAGGGATCAGCCGTGCGGGCCAGCATCAGCCCGCAATCCGTCTCAACGCTTCCTCGATCGCCCGCGTCTCGCTCGGCCGCACCAAGCGCGCCACCTCCACGCCGTCGCGCATGAACACCAGCGTGGGCCATAGCTTGACCCGGAACGAGCGGCCGAGCGGCTTGCCGCTGCCGTCCTCGACCTTGATGTGGGCGACTTCCGGATAGCTGGCCATGGCGCTGGCCAGGTGGGGCTGCGCCCGCATGCAGTAGCCACACCAGGGCGCGCCGAACTCGATCACGGCCGGGCCTTTGATGGCGTCGATTTCGGCCCGGGCCGGCTCGCGCAGGCCATACACATCGGTCATCGTCATGGGGAATCCTCTCGCCTGTCCAAATGGGCATGCACGGATTGTATGACCGCGGCGGGCTGCAACGGATCCTGTTATCAGGCCTGCGAGCCCTGCGGTATCTCGGGGGTTGCAGGCTTGCCCCAGCGCACCGTGGCCAGCAACGATGCCGCCACGATCAGCCCGCCGCCGGCCCACGCCGTGGCGGAGATACTCTCTGCCAGCCACAGGCTGGCGAACAACGCGCCGAAGGCGGGCTCGCTGCCCATCAGCAGCGCCACCCGGGTGGGGCTGCTGCGCCGGATGGCGTAGTTCTGAGCGAAGAAGGCGAATAGCGTGCAGGCGGCGACCAGCCACAGCACGCAGCCCCAGAACGCAGCGTGGCCGGAGAACGACGGCAGGGGCTGCCACTGCGCGGGCACCAGCGCCAGTGCCACGGCCGCGCTGCCGACGGCGACCACGCCGGATTGCACCGCCGTCATCGTCAGCGCCGGCATGGACCGGCCCTGCACCAGCCGCTTGGTCGCGCAGACCATCAGCGCGCGCAGTACGGCGGCAGCAAGGATCAGTCCGTCGCCAAGGTTGAAGCCCAGTTCGCCGTGGCCCGCCAGCAGCCACGCGCCTAGCAGGGAGAGCGCCACCGCCGCCCATTCAATGCGGCTTGGGCGGCGCTTGAGCAGCAGCCACTCCGCCAGCGGCGTCAGCACCACGCACAGGCTGATCAGGAAGGCGGCGTTGGCGGCGCGCGTTAGCAGCACGCCGAAGGTTTCGCACAGGAAGATGCCGAGCAGCAGCACACCGGTGCCCAGCACCCCGCGCAGGGTGGCGGCGTCGGTGCGGCGCAGCCCGGCCAGCGTGGGCGAGAGCACCACGAAGGTGATGCCAAAGCGTAGCGTCAGCAGGCCGAGCACCGGGTAGAAGACCAGTGCGCTCTTGACGATGCCGTAGCTGCTGCCCCAGACCACGGCGACCGCGAGCAGCATCAGGTCGGACAGAAGTAACAGGTTTTTTGGCGCGGACATGGCGGGCCTTGTGCATTCGGTCCTGCATTGTGCCGCTTTGCATCCACGGTGATAATCGGGTCGGAATGCAAAGCCTTTATGCTGCGTATGCATTAATCCGCCTCTGTCCGCCGCGAGCCGCCTCATGAACCAAGCTGATCTCTTTGCCTTGCTGCCCGACATGGCGGTGTTCGCGCGCGTGGTCGACGCGGGCAATTTTTCTGTTGCCGCGCGCCAGCTTGGCAGCACACCGTCCACCGTCAGCCGCCAGATCAAGCGCCTGGAGGAGGCACTGGCCACACGCTTGCTGGAGCGCTCGACCCGCAAGGTGCGCATGACGGAATCGGGTGCCGAGGTGTACCGCTATTGCCGCGACGTGGTGAGCGCTGCGGCGGGGGCGATGGACGCCGCCGGCCATGTGGTGGGCCGGCCGCAGGGCAGGGTCAGCGTCAGCGCGCCGACCGCATTTGCCAAGACGGTGATCCATCCGCTGGTACCGGCTTTCCTGCGGGCTTATCCGGAAGTGGACCTGCAGTTGCTGTTTACCGACCACGAGACCGATCCCCTTGCGGACGACCTCGACCTGGTGATCCGGCTGACCGAACACCCGCCGCCCGGCTTGGCCGGGCGGCGCCTGGGCGCGGTGCGCTGGGTGCTGTGCGCCTCGCCCGCCTATCTGCGCGCGCGCGGCACGCCGGCGCAGCCGCGCGATCTCGCGCAGCACGATTGCCTGTACCTGGGGGAAACCGCCGACGACAACCGCTGGCGCTTGCGTCGCGACACCGAGACGCAGACCGTGACGGTGAGCGGGCGCTATGTCGCCAACCACGCCGGCGCGCGGCTGGAAGCGGCGCAGCAGGATCTTGGCATCGCCAGCCTGCCCGAGTTCACCGCGGCCCTTGCCTTGCAAGCCGGCGAACTGGTGCAGGTGTTGCCAGACTGGGAATTGCAGGCACGCGCCTACGTGGGGACGGTGTGGCTGCTCTATCCGCCCAACCGCTTTCTGCCGCCCAAGGTGCGGGCGTTGATCGATTACCTGGCCGCGCACGTCGGCAGCGCGGGCTGACTTGCCGCTCAGCGTGCGCCGGCCGGCCCCTGCTGCGAGCGCTGGTAGTCGCCCGGGGATACGCCCACCAGCCTGGTGAAATCTCGCGTCAGGTGGGCCTGGTCGAAGTAGCCGAGCTCGGCGGCGAGCTGCGCCAGCCCGACCGGCTCGCCGCGCGCAAGCCGCCATGCGGCCTCTTGCAGGCGGTAGCGGCGCAGCACCCACTTGGGCGATACGCCCACGTAGTCCTGGAACAGCCGTTGCAAGGCGCGCACGCCCATGCCGGCATGCTGCGCCAGCGACTCCACGCTGGCGGGGCCATCGGCGCTGGCGGCATGCGCGACGATGGCCTGCAGTTGATCCACGACGGGGTCAGGCGGTGGCAGGGCGCCGCCCAACAGCGCTTCGGCGGCGCGCACCATGGCTTCGTCGCCGCCGGCATCCAGCACCAGCGTTTCGGCCCGGTGTGCGTCGCATGACAGCAGCGCGCGCGCCGGCCGCGTGGTGTCGGTCAGCGCGCAGACAGGCTCGTCCAGCAAGGGGCGCAGGCCGCCTACGCGAAAGCGCACGCCGAGCACGTGGCCAGCGCCTTCCAGCGTGCGGTCGAACACGCCGCGCACCACGCCGAAGAGCGCTGTCTGGCCGCGGTCGAATACCAGGTTGGCGTTCGGATAGGGCAGCACGCGCTGCACCTGCGGCGGGTGTCCCGCCAGGTCCCATTCGACGATCCAGTAATGTTCGACAAAGGGTGCCAGCGCCGCCGACGGCAGATAACGGCCGAGGCGGATGCGCTGTTGCGTGCCGAGCGGGTCGACAATGCCTTTGGGCGCAGCGGTGACGGGCGCGTGCGTGTCGCGTTTTTCCAATCGGGGCATGGGGATATCGGTGTAAAACTACGGGCTGCGGCAGACACGCAAGATGCGCAAGATGAACGAAATTCTATCGGAGACCACCATGACCGTAACCCATTACACCGGCGGCTGCCATTGCGGCGCCGTGCGCTACGCAGTGGACGTCGACCTGGCCGGCGCCATCGAGTGCAATTGCTCGCTGTGCAGCAAGCGCGGCTTCATCTGGTCGTTCACACCGGCAGATAGATTCACGCTGACCGAAGGTGCGCAGGCCACGCGCACCTACAAGTTCAACAAGCATGTGATCGACCATCGCTTCTGCGAAACCTGCGGCGTGGAGGCCTACGCGCTGGGCAGCATGCCGGACGGCTCGGCCGTGGCGGCGATCAATGTGCGGTGCCTCGATGGCGTCGACCTGGCGCAGATCCAACCTAAGAAAGTCGACGGCGCCAGCGCTTGATCCGCGATGGCTCGCTTCACAGCGCCCGTCGCCGCGCCCCTCGCCCTGAGTTGCACGGTTTTCCCCCGGAGCCAATGCCATGCCCCAGCCCGAACTGATCCTGTTCCATTCGCCCAATACGCGTTCCACCAGCGCGCTGATCCTGCTTGAGGAACTCGGCGTGCCGTATCGTCTCCACCCGCTCAACATGAAGGCCGGCGAGCAGCGCGAGCCGGCTTACCTGGCCATCAATCCGATGGGCAAGGTGCCGGCCATCCGCTATGGCGATGCGCTGGTGACGGAGCAGGCAGCCGTGTTCATCTTCCTGGCCGACCTGTTCCCGCAGGCCAGGCTGGCGCCCGCGCTGACCGATCCGCTGCGCGGGCCTTACCTGCGCTGGATGGTGTTCCACGGTTCCTGCTTCGAGCCGGCGCTGGTGGACCACTCGCAGCAGCGCGAGACGCCGCGCGCGATGTGCCCTTACGGCGATTACGACACCACCATCGGCACGCTGCTGGGCCAGCTGGAAAAGGGCCCCTACCTGCTGGGCGACACCTTCACCGCGGCCGACGTGCTGTGGGGCACCGTGCTGACCTGGACCACCATGTTCAAGCTGGTCGAAGCGACGCCGGTGGTGCAGGCCTATATCGACCGCATCAACGCGCGCCCGGCGGTGGCGCGGGCGCGTGCCATCGATGCGAAGCTGGCGGCAGAGCAGGGCGGCTGAGCGAGCGCCGCGCTTATAGCTCCAGCACGATCCGCTGGCATTTCGCGCGCGAGCAGCAGGCCATCATCTTGGTGTTGGCCTCGCGCTCCGCGCGCGTGAGCACCACGTCGCGGTGGTCGATATCGCCGGCCAGCACGCGCACCTCGCAGGAGCCGCACAGGCCTTCCTCGCAATCGCTCTGCATGTCGATGTTGGCGGCGCGCAGCGCGGCCAGCAGCGTCTGGCCCGGGGCGACCGCGACGACGATGCCGGAGTCCCTCAGCTCGGCTTCGAACGCGTGCTCCTGGCCGGGGTCCAGCGTGGCCAGCGCCGATTCGAAATGTTCGATGCGCAGCGCATCGCCGGGCCAGCCGGCGCACTGTTCCTGCAGTGCTGCCAGCATGCGCGCGGGGCCGCAGGCATAGATCTGCGTATCCGCCTGGGGCTGCCTGAGCAGGCTGGCGAAATCGTTGCGCTGGCCTTCATCCTTGGCGTAGACATGCAGGCGGTCGCCGTGCAGCGCGATGAGCTCGTCGAGCAGCGCCATGGACGCACGCGAGCGCCCGCTGTAGTGCAAGGCGTAGTCCATGCCGAGCGCCTTCGCGCGCCGCGCCATGGCGCTGACGGGCGTGATGCCGATGCCCCCGGCGATCAGGATCAGCTTGCCCGCGGCCTCATCCAGCCGGAAGTGGTTGCGCGGGCCGCGGATCTTCAGCCGGTCGCCGGCCTTGACGCTGTCATGCACCCAAGCGGAGCCGCCACGGCCTTGCGCTTCGCGCAGCACGGCGATCTCCAGCGCGCCGCTGTCGTCCGGGTCGCCGCATAGCGAGTATTGCCGCGACAGTCCGGTGCCTGCGCATTCCACGTCGATGTGCGAGCCCGGCGCCCAGCGCGGCATCGGCTTGCCATCGGGCGATACCAGCCGCAGCCGCACGATGCCCTCGGCCGCCCGGGTCGCGCTGGCCACCACCACCGGCCGGCTGATTGCATGCCCCAACGGCTCGCCAATGCGCACCGGCACTTGTACCTCCAGCAACGCGGGGTTGGCGCGCTCGGGGTTTTGCTTCGGGTCCCATTCCACCCACACGTGCTCGGGCCCGCGGAACGAGGTGTTCGGCACGTAGCTGAATCGCTGCTCTGCCAGGCGCATATGGGGCAGGCGCCGCGTGAGTTCCTCCAGGAAGACCTGCATTTCCATGCGCGCCAGGTTCTTGCCCATGCACTGGTGCGAGCCGTAGCCGAAGGTGAGCTGGTCGCTGGCGTTCTCGCGGCGGATGTCGAAGAGATCCGCATCGGCGAAGTGCCGCTCGTCGTGGTTGGCCGAGGACGTCACGATCAGCAGCTTGGCGCCGGCGGGAATGCCGACGCCGCCTACCTGCACGTCGCGCGTGGCCAGGCGCCGCCAGGCCGCCACCGAGCCGTTGTGCCGCAGGCATTCCTCTACCGCGTTCGGGATCAGGCCCGGGTCTTCGCAGATCTCCTGCCAGGCGCGTGGATGCTGCAGCAGCAGCTTCATGGCATTGGCCGTGGCGTTGGCCGTGGTTTCATGCGCGGCGACAATGCCGGCCATCATCATCGAGTGCAGGTAGGAGTCGGTGACGATCTCCGGATACTCCACCTGCTTGCGGATGCCATAGCGCATCCAGCCCGGGCCGGACGGGTCCTGCCGCATCTTGTCGAGGATCTTGCCCGCCAGCTGCCAGAAGTTGCCTACGGCATGTGCGACTTCGACCTGTTCCTCCGGCCTGGGCCGGCCCCAGGTATTGACGGTATGCGCGATGGAGTATTTGCGCAGCAGGTCCATGTCTTCCTCGGGCACGCCGAGAAAATGCAGCGCCACGGTCAGCGGCACTTCCCACAGCATCTGGTCGACCAGGTCGGCGCGGCCGTCGTTGACAAAGCGGTCGACATACTCGCGCGCGAGCTTGCGCACCATGGGCTCGTGATGCTTGAGTTCCTCGGGCGTAAACGGCGCCATCAGCACGCGGCGGCGTGGCATGTGCGCTGGCTCGTCTTCGTTGACCAGCGTGCGGTTCATGGCGTAGCCGTAGGACGCCAGCACGGCGTTGGCCTCCGGCCCCGTCGGCGTGATCTTTTCCAGCGCGATGGAGGGGCTGAAGGTAAGGTTGTCGCGGAAGATCGCCTTGATGTCGTCGTAGCGCGTCACCACCCAGTAGCCCAGCTTGGGGCTGTAGAAGACCGGCTCCTGCTCGCGCGCCCAGCGCACGTACTCGGGCGGGTCCTGCTGGTAGCCATCCTCGAAGGGATCGAAGCTGGCCGCGCCCGGGCTGACCGGGCAGCCGGTGGGCGAGCGCTGCGCCGTCAGCAAGCGATGGTCAACGGGACATCCCGAGGCGTGTGGATTAGGGGTGGCGTTGGCCATGCTTGTTGCTCCGTGTTCTCGTTTGCGGGGGGCGGGTGCGGTGCGCCGCGGTTACTCCAGCGTGATCTTCAGGTCGCGGATCAGCTTGTGCCAGCGCGTGGTCTCGCTGCGCAGCAGTTCGGCGTATTGCGCGGGCGTGTTGCCGACCGGTTCCACGCCGAAGTCCACCAGCCGCTTGTTCACGCCCGGGTCCTTGATCGCGGCCACCACCTGCTTGTTCAGCGTGGCGACGATTTCCGGCGGCGTGGCGGCCGGCACCACCATGCCCACCAGCGCGGCGGCCTCCACGTTTTTGTAGCCTGCCTCGGCAAAGGTCGGCACGTCCGGCAACTGGGGCAGGCGGGTCGGGTTGGCCACGGCCAGCGCCTTGACCTTGCCGCCCTTGATGAAACCCGCGCCCGCGGCCAGGTCGACCATCATGGCCGGGACCTGGCCGCCGGCCACGTCGGCCAGCGCGGGCGCCGCGCCGCGATAGGGCGCGTGGACCATGTTCAGCCCTGCCTCCACCTTGAGCAGCTCCATGGCGAGATGGTGCGGGCTGCCGGCACCGGCCGAGGCGTAGTCGATGCCGCCCGGCTTGGATTTGGCGCGGGCGACGAACTCCTGCACGGTGTTGACGTTCATGCCCGGCCCCACCACCAGGATCATCGGAAAGCGGCCCAGCAAGGTGACGGGCGCCAAGTCCTTGACCGGGTTGTAGGAAAGCGTTTTGTACAGCGCCGGGTTGAACACCAGCGTGCCGTTGTCCGCCGACAGCACCGTGTAGCCGTCTGCCGGCGCGCGTGCGGTTTCCGCTGCGCCGATCGCGGTATTGCCACCCGGCTTGTTGTCCACCAGCACGGGCTGGCCAAGCCGGGTCGAAAGGGCCTGGCCGATGGAGCGCGCCAGGAAGTCCGAGCCGCCGCCGGCGGCGTACGGCACGATCCAGCGCACCGGCTTGGCGGGGTAGGCCGGCTCGGCGGCAGCGGTGGCCGCCAGCATGGGGATGGCGGCCAGGCCAAGGCCTGTGGCGATGCATTTGCGAATGGTGATCATCTTGTCTCCTGTTCCCGTCTGGGTGCCGGTCGAGGCGTGGCGCGGCCCGGCGTTGTTATGCGTAAATGATATACGCATTGCGTAATATGGCGATGCGGGTTAACGTGGGTTTGATGCCGCCGCAACATGCACAGCACTAGAATCTCCGCCCATGAAGACAAGACTCAACCCAAGTACCTCACGTACCTCAGGCACCTCAGGCGATCCCGCTGATCCCGCCATGCCCGCTGAACCGCCGGCGCGCGAGCGCCGCCAGCGCGTGCAATCGGCGCAGACCGGCATGACGGTGCTCAAGGGCCTGGCCAACCTCGGCGGGCGCGCCAGCCTGACCGCGCTGGCCGCGCATATCGGCGAGAGCCCGGCCAAGGTGCACCGCTACCTGGCCAGCCTGATCGACGAAGGGCTGGTGGCGCAGGCGTCGGCATCGCAGCAGTATTTTCTGGGCGTGGAGGCCATGCTGATTGGCCTGGCAGCGATGCGGCAGGTCGATCCGATCCGGATCGCCGAGCCGTCGCTGGTCCGCCTGCGCGAGAGCCTGGACGTGACCTGCTTTGTGGCGGTGATGGGCAACAAGGGCCCGACCATCGTGCGCTTCGAGGAGCCGGGGCTGCCCGTGACGGTCAATGTGCGGGTGGGTTCGGTGATGCCGATGCTGTGGTCGGCCACGGGCCGCGCGCTGCTGGGCTTGCTGGACGAGCCGCGGGTGCGGGCGATGGCGGAAGAAGAACTCGCGGCGGCGCCGGCGGACCTGCGCGCGCAGCTGGATCGCGATGACCCCATCGGCGTGCTGCGCAGCGAAGTGCAAGCCGCCGGGTGCGCGGTGGTGCGCGATACCAACCTGAAGGGCATCAGCGCCGTGGCGGCGCCGCTGTATGACTACACGGGCCGCATCTGCGCGGTGCTCACCGCGCTGGGTGCCACCGGCGGCTTCGATGCGTCGATGAATGGGCCCATCGCCGTGGCCGTGCGCCATGAGGCACAGGTCGCCAGCAGGTTGCTGGGCTACGGCGCGGCGCCGCCGGGCGGCGGCGCCTGAATCCAGGTTGAACTGGCCTGGGCGGCCCGCTGACGCGCTGGCTTACAGCTTGCGTTCGCCGCCGAGCGCGGCGGTCAGGTCTGACAGCAGGTTGGCCAGTTCGCCGGCCATCATGGTGAAGTCGCCGTCGAAGCGTTCTTCGTCGTCGCGGGCGCTCGGGTCTGCCTGCTCCTTGATCACGTCCAGCGGGGCCACGCGCTTGATGGTCAGCGACTCGGTGAGCACGAAGGACACACGGTCGTTCCAGGTCATCGCCAGGCGCGTGCAGCGCTTGCCGGCGGCAATGTGGCGGCGCAGGTCCTCGGCATCCAGCGGATGGCGCACATAACGCACCGTGGCCTTGCTCTCGGCGCTGGATTGCAGCTCCATTTCCTGGTCGAGGGTGAAGCCGGCCGGGGCGGTGTCGGTGGCCAGCCAGTCGGTCATGGCGGTGACCGGCGACTGGTTCACATGCAGGTTGTCCAGCGGCAGCGGGTCGATGGCCTTGAACAGCAGGCCGCGCACTTCATCGGCCTTGGCCGGGGCGGCGGCGTCGATGGCGAGCCAGCCGTTGACCGGGTCGATCCACACGCGGGTGTCGCGCCGGATGCTGAACGCGCGTGGCAGCAGTTCTTCGGTGACCTGCTCCTTGAGCTCGCGCATCTGCTTGCGGCCCGGCTTGAAGCCTTGCTGCTCTTCCAGCTCCACGGCGCGGGCCTTGGTGACCTGGTTGACCACGGTGGACGGCAGCAGCTTTTTTTCGGTGCGCATGGTCAGCAGCAACTGCTTGCCGACCTGGTGGACGAGCGCGCCGTTGTCACGCGGCGAGGCCCAGCCCTGGGTTTGCATCTCCAGGCTGGTGCCAGGGAAAAATGCGTGGCGCGCCAGGCATTCCTCGACCTCTTCGGCGGCGAGGGACCACGGTGCGGACAGACGGTGCAGCTGGAGATTCTTGAACCACATGTGAATTCGGCCAAAGGGACGGATTCTAGCCGGTTAGCGTGGCGCATGCGGTAACAATGCGTGAGGGAGTCTGGCTGGTGTGGCGGCGCCGTGGCAGCAGGGCCGGAAAAAGTCAGGGGCCGGGCTGCCTTCGCAACCCGGCCCCCCGCATACGGGCCGGCGCCAGGCCGGCACGCCGCGTGGCCTCAGAGGTCGAGCTTGCTGATCTTCGAGCCTTCCAGGCTCACGCCGGCCATCAGGCCCGCGTTGGTGACCACGAAGCCAACGACGGGCTGCTGGGCGGTATTGGTGTCGAGGGTGCCATTGGCGCCAATCTTGGCCAGCGCCACGGTAGCGTCCACGCCGGCGGTCCAGCCGCTGCTGGCAACGAACTTGTCGAATGCATCCTGCGTAATGAACATCAGGATGACGGCCTTGGACTGTGCCCCGAACTGAAAACCGAATGAGCCCGTGATGAGACGGTAATAGCCACGGTTGGCGTTGCCCGCGCGCAGTGCGCCATCGCCATATTCGCCGCCCACGAAGAAGCCGGCCGAGAGGACGTTGGGGAAGACCAGGATGCCGCGCGCGCGGTTGGCGAGTTCGCGCGAGCCCTTCGCCGTCTCGTACAGCTTGTTGAGCGTACCATCCACGCCGCCATCGATCTCGCGGCGCTTGGCGGCCTTGTCGGTAGGTGCATTGGGTGTGGTCGTACACGCGCCCAGCAGGCCCGAACTTGCCACCACCAGTCCAGCCCCTACCGTCAGAAACGATCTGCGTTCCATGCTCACTCTCCTGATTGTTTTACCTCTCACTGCACCGGATACCCCGGAGCCACTCTACGCACGTCACATTAAGGATAGGCGTAATCGGCACTTGTAGAAACGTGAAATCGTGTGGCCAGCCGGGTCATGGGGTTTTCCCCGAATGCCGATGGACCTCTCCCCGCTTCTGTAAAAGATACAAAGTGCGCGCGCTGAATGCTGTAGGACGGGGGCTGCATTTTTGAGCGTGCCTGTCCTACACGGCGGCCGCGACTTTGTCGAGCGCATTCCCGGCAGTCCAGGAACCCCGGCGTGCGCCGCAGGTCCATGCAAGATGAAATCCGTTCTCGCTCTCATCCCCGTTACGCTGCTGGCAGCAGCCTGCGCCTCGCGCGCGCCCGCCGATCCGCAAGCCGTCAGTGAAGCCAACGAGCAGTGGCAGTCGCTGCGTGCTGCCTATACCACTTGCGCCAAGGAGCAGACCGATGCCGGCATGGCCAGCAGCGCCTCTGCGCAGGATCTCACCAGCGCGGCGCTCAAGGCGTGCCGGCCCCGGCTCGACGCCATGCACACGGCGTTTCGCGATTACCTGGATGCGCAGATGGTGTCCTCGCATGGGCGCGATGGCGCGCGCCAGGCCGCTGACCGGGTGCGCCAGGATACCGAAGCCAAGACCCGCAACTACCTGGTCCGCTACGTCGAGCGGGAGCGCTATACCGCCAAGGCGCAATAACGCGGCGAGGCCTGCGCTTGCGTTCCGATTGCACCGCGGTTGCGCTGCGGTTGCGCTGCGGTTGGGGGCTCCGGCACGGCTGTGGTGTAATGCGCGGGCGCCGGCGTGCATTCCTGCCTCGTACCTGCTCACCAGGCCGTCGCGCCCCACCCACCTTGCACCCACCTTATTGCGGTCCCTTTCCCGATGACTCTTTCCCCCGAACGCTTGCAACTTGCCCATGAGCGTTTTCTCGCCGACAACCCCGAAGTGGTGGCGCTGCTCAAGTTCATCACCCCGCGCCACGCGCACGCAGTCGGCATGAGCGTGGAAGCCTTCCAGCTCTCGGAGCTGGAGCGCGCCATCGGCCGCGAAGCCAGGCTCCGGCGTCTCACCGCCGAGGAGCTGCTGCTGGTGTACCTGGGCGAGCGCGCGGCGCCGGCGCCGCGGCGCTAGATGCGCTAGCCGCCGGCATTCCCGGTGCCGGTCTTGCCGTGCGCCGGGCTCAGGAACGCCCAGGCGCATGCTGCCCCGCCGGCAGCCAGCAGCGCCGACAGCAGCATGATCCAGCGAAAGCCTGCCACGAAGGCGCTGTCCACCGCCCGCCGGACGGCCGCTTTTACCTGCGGGTCCGTGGCCGCCGGCAGCGCGATGGCGGCGAGTTTCGCACGTTGCGCCTGCACGGACCGCGCCACCTGCGCCGACACCGCGCCGCTGGCCACCGACTGGCCAAGCGCGCGGTCCAGCCGGTAGTCGAACACGCGCACCATCACGATCCCCAGCATGGCAATCGCCAGCAGCGTGGCCACGCGTGCCGCCGCATTGTTGATGCCGGACGCCGTGCCGGCCGAGCCCAGCGGCACCGCGTTCATGACGGTGGTGGTCAGCGGCGCCACGCTGATCGTCATGCCCGCGCCAAGCACCAGCACCGCGGGAAAGAAGGTCAGCCAGTAGCTGCCGCCGCTGGCGGCGGCACCGGGCAATGCAAACAGCGCAAAACCCGCTGCCGCTACCAGCGGGCCCACGATCAGCGGCTTGCGTGCGCCATGCCGGTCCACCAGCCCGCCGGCCCAGCCGGACAGCAGGAACATCAGCAGGATGAACGGCAGCAGGGCGGCGCCGGCCTGCGTCGACGAATAGCCCTGCACCTGGATCAGGTTGAGCGGGAAGAAGAACAGGCCGCCGCCCAGCGCCGCGTAAAGCAGCAAGGTGAGCAGGTTGGCGCCCAGGAAAGCGCGCGAGCGGAACAGCGCGGGTGGCATCACCGGGTTGGCCACGCGGGCCTCCGCCAGCACGAACAGCCCGAGCGCAACGAGGCCGGCGGCAAACGGCATCCACACGGCTGGGTGGCTCCAGCCCCGCGCCGATGAGTCGATCAGGCCGTAGACCACGCCACCCAGCCCCAATGCTGCGAGCAGGCTGCCGGGCCAGTCGAGTCCACCGGGATGCCGCGGTGCGCGGCTTTCCGGCACGCGCCAGAACACGATGGCCAGCACCGCTGCTGCCAGCGGCAGGTTGACCAGGAAGGCCGCGCGCCACGACAGATGCTCGATCAGCCAGCCGCCCACCACGGGCCCGAGCGCGGTGGTCATGGCGGTGGCGCCGGACCAGGTGCCGATGGCCTTGCCACGCCGGCTCGCATCGAACGAGGCCGACAGCAACGCCAGACTGCCCGGCACCAGCAACGCCGCGCCCACGCCCTGCGCGGCCCGCGCGGCGACCAGGTGGCCGATGTTGCCGGCCAGGCCGCACCAGGCCGAGCTGGCTGCGAAAATCGCCACGCCCAGCGCAAACACGCGACGGCGCCCGAAGCGGTCACCGCAGGCGCCGCCCACCAGCAGCAAGGCCGCCAGCAGCAACGCATAGGCTTCCACCGCCCACTGCATGCCGCCCAGGCTCGCGTCGAAATCCTTTTGCAGCGCGGGCAGGGCCACGTTGACCACGGTGCCATCGATGAAGGCCATGCTGGACGCCAGGATGGTGGCGGCCAGCACCCACGGTTCGTCGGCCCTGGCGCAGGGTGGCCCGCCAGGGGCGGCCCGCAGCGTGGCGTCGTCGCACGGGCCCTGGGCCAGCGGCGTGGTGGGCATGTTCAGCGCTGGCTGTGCGGGCCTGTCACGCCGCCGCCGCTCCGGCCGGCTCCAGCGGATGCAGCTCGCCGAGCATGGTCGGGATCAGTTCGGACACCGTTGGGTGGATATGCATGGCGCGCTGGACCACCGTGTACGGCGCGCACGCATACATCGCGTCGAGGATGCAATGAATCACCTCGTCGCCGCCCACGCCCAGCACCGCCGCGCCAAGGATCTCGCGGCTGTCGGCATCCACCAGGATCTTCATGAAGCCTTGCGTCTCGCCTTTTTCCACCGCGCGGCCAACCCGCGTCATCGGCCGCATGCCAACCAGCACATTGCGCCCGGACCGGCGCGCCTCGGCCTCGTTCATGCCCACGCGCCCCAGCGGCGGGTCGGTGTAGAGCGCATAAGCGGGGATGCGGTCGCCGAGCGTGCGGGGCGGCTCGCCGGATGCCGCGTCCAGCAGATTGGCGGCGACGATCTCGAAGTCGTTGTAGGCGGTATGGGTGAAGGCGCCGCGCCCGTTGCAGTCGCCCATGGCCCAGATGCCGGGCACATTGGTGCGCAACTGCTCATCCACCTGGATGTAGCCACGCGCATCCACGGCGATGCCGGCGCGGTCCAGGCCAAGATCGTCGGTGTTGGGCCGCCGTCCCACCGCCAGCAGCACGTGCGAGCCGACGATCTCGGGAGCGCCTTGCGCGCAATCCATCTTCACCACGACCTCGGCGCCGCGCTGCTCCAGCGCGATGCACTCGGCGTCGAGGCGCAGCGCGATGCCCTCGGCGGCGAGGATGCCGCGCACGGCGTCGGACACATCGGGATCCTCCCGCTCGATCAGGCGCGGGCCGCGCTGCACGATGGTGACTTCGCTGCCGAAGCGGCGAAACATCTGGCCGAATTCCAGCCCGATATAACTGCCGCCCACCACCAGCAGGTGCCGCGGCAAGGTGTCCACGCGCATCATGCCGGCGTTGGTCAGGTAGTCCACCTGTTCGAGCCCGGGCATCGGCGGCGCGGCGGCGCGCCCCCCGACGTTGATGAAGATCTTGCGAGCCCGCAGCAGGGTGTCGTTCACGCGCACGGTGTCCGGGCCCTCGAAGCGCGCGTGGCCGAGATAGACGGTGCCATGTTCCAGCGTGCGCACCCACGTTTCCACGCCGTGGGTGGACTTGCCAACGACGCCGTCCTTGCGCGCCTTGACGCGAGCCATATCCACCGTCACAGGCCCGGTCGGCACCACGCCGTACTCGGCGCCGCGCCGGGTCAGGTTAGCCGCGTAGGCGCTCGCCACCATGGTCTTGGTGGGGATGCAGCCGGTGTTGACGCAGGTCCCGCCGAACGACTGGCGCTCGATCACGGCCACCTTATGGCCGGCCGCGCTCAGGCGCGCCGCCAGCGGGGGGCCGGCCTGGCCGGTGCCGATGATGATGGCGTCGTAGTCGAGTGTCATGGCGGAGGCTCCTGGGCATCACATCACAGCATCGCCAGCGGGTGCGGGCCGTCCGGTGGCTGGAAGGCCGCGTCCAGCTCGGCCAGTTGCTGCGTGGAGAGTGTCAGCGCGAGCGCGCCGTGGTTCTCGCGCAGGCGCTCGCGGTGGCTGGTCTTGGGAATCGCGATGACGCCCTGCTGCGCCAGCAGCCAGCCCAGCGCCGCCTGCACCGGGCTGATGCCATGTTTCTGGGCAAAGCGCGCAAGCCGGGGATTGCGCAGCAGCGTGGCTTGCTCGATCGGCGAGTAAGCCATCAGGGCAACGCCATGCTCGCGCAGCCAGGGCAGCAAGTCCCACTCGATGCCGCGCCGCGTGAGGTTGTAGAGCAACTGGTTGGCCGCTACCTCCTTGCCGCCGGGCACGCGCCACAGCGCGCGCATGTCGTCCAGGTCGAGGTTGCTGACGCCGAAGTGACGGATCTTGCCCGCCTTGCGCAGCGCCATGAAGGCCTCCATGGTCTCCGCCAGCGGCACGCCGCCACGCCAGTGCAGCAGGTACAGGTTGAGGCGGTCGGTGCCCAGGCGGCGCAGGCTGCGCTCGCAGGCGGCCACCGCGCTGGTGCGCCCGGCGTTGTGCGGGTACACCTTGCTGACCAGGAAGACCTCGTCGCGCCGGCCGGCGATGGCTTCGCCGACCAGTTCCTCGGAGCGGCCATCGCCGTACATCTCGGCGGTGTCGATCAGGGTCAGGCCCAGGTCCAGCCCGAGACGCAGCGTGGCAAGCTCTTCCGCGCGCGCGGCCGGCTGATCGCCCATGTTCCAGGTGCCCATGCCGAGCGCGGCAACGCTTTCGCCGCCGGGCAGACTCACGGTTTTCATGCGGTGTTCCGGTGGGAAATGCGGGGTGAAGGAGCCGGCATGTAGTGCGCAAAGCACGCGCGCACGGCCGGCTACCCACTCACACTAGGTAAGGACGGCGCGATCCACAAGGTGCGGCGCGCGCCGCCGCGTTCAGGCCAGGCCGGTCAGGTAGTAGACCGTGATCACGAAGAACACGGCTAGCGTCTTGATGACGGTCACCGCGAAAATGTCGCGGTAGGACTCCCGGTGCGTCAGGCCCGTCACCGCCAGCAGGGTGATCACGGCGCCGTTGTGCGGCAGCGTATCCATGCCGCCGCTGGCCATGGACACCACGCGGTGCAGCACCTCGAGCGGAATGCCGGCGGCCTGCGCGCCGTGGATGAAGGTGTCCGACATGGCGGCCAGCGCGATGCTCATGCCGCCCGACGCCGAGCCGGTGATGCCCGCCAGCGTGCTGACAGACACGGCGGCATTGACCAGCGGGTTGGGGATGCTCTTGAGCGCATCGCTGACGACCAGGAAGCCGGGCAGCGCGGCGATCACGCCGCCGAAGCCATACTCCGAGGCCGTGTTCATGGCGGCCAGCAGCGCGCCGCCGATGGCGCTCTTGCTGCCCTCGGCAAAGCGCTCGCGCACCGCGCCGAACGCCGTCGCCACCACTACCACGATGCCCAGCAGCAGCGCCGCCTCCACCGCCCAGATCGCGGTCACGGTGGCGATCTGCGTTTCCACCGGCTTGGCCAGTCCGGGCAGCGACACGCTGTAGCTGCTGCCGTACCACTGCGGAATCATGCGCGTGAAGACGAAGTTGGCGACGCCCACCACCACCAGCGGCAGCAGCGCCAGTGCCGGATGCGGCAGGTGGCCGGTCTGGCTGCGTTCCGGCTCATTGCGCAACGCTGTGCCATAGCCCTCGCCACGCGCCATGGCCGCGCGGCGGCGCCACTCCAGGTAGCCCAGGCCCACCCCGATGATGAACAGCGAGCCGAGCAGGCCTAGCACCGGCGCCGCCCAGGTCGTGGTCTTGAAGAAGGTGGTGGGGATGATGTTCTGGATCTGCGGCGTGCCAGGCAGCGAATCCATGGTGAACGAGAACGCGCCCAGCGCAATGGCGCCCGGCATCAGCCGCTTGGGGATATTGCTCTGCCGGTAAAGCTCCGCCGCGAACGGATAGACGGCGAACACCACCACGAACAGCGAGACGCCGCCATAGGTCAGCAGCGCGCAAACGGCGACGATCACCGCATTGGCACGCGAGCGGCCTATGTAGCGGATGGCGGCGGCCACGATGGACTCCGAGAAGCCCGACAGCTCGATCACCTTGCCGAACACGGCGCCCAGCAGGAAGACCGGGAAATACAGTTTGACGAAGCCGACCATCTTCTCCATGAAGATGCCGGAGAAGACCGGCGCCACGGCGGCGGGCTCGGTCAGTAGAACGGCGCCGAGCGCGGCCACCGGGGCGAACAGGATGACGCTGTAGCCACGGTAGGCCGCAAACATCAGGAAGGCCAGGGCGGCCAGGACTATGAGGAAGGACATCGGTTCTCCTTGTGGTTCTTCCGCGCGCGCGGCGCTCGTGGCGCCACGCGCGGCAGATCAGGTGCCGACTTTGCCACACCTTGCTGCGCTGCGACAATGCCCTGCCTCAAAGGCTCGCCTTTTGCCGTCGTCCGTGGCCTGGGCTCAGCCGTGGTGGTAGCGGTATTCCTGCGACAGTCCACCGTAGCCGTAGGTGGCGGCGCGGGCATCCACCACGTGGATGTATGAAACCGGATGCACGTTGCCGATCAGCTCCGAGAGGGCCTCGAACACGGCCTTCAGGTACTGCGCTTTCTCAGCCTTGGTGTTGGTTTCGTCCGTTACGCTGATGTCGAGGTGAAAGGCGTTGCGGCCGAGCTCCGAGAGCGGCTCGCCGCCAATGATCCAGGCGTCGTGGTCGATGTACTGCACGGAAACGACGGTGACCTCCGGCTTCTTGCCGAGCACGCGCTGGGTCAGCTCGGCTACGGCGGCGGCGCTGCGGCGGGTCAGCGATGCATTGGGCTTGCCAGAGATCTGCAGGTTGATGTGGGGCATGACGGACTCCTTTGTTCTTGCGGTTTCACTGGGTTGGCTGGGTTTGGCTCAGCGGGTAAGTGATGCCAGTTTAGGTGTTTGCCTTCCATCGGAAAAACGGGAATTTACGATACTATCCATCGTCAATACCGAAATAAGATTGGGGGCCCGCCATGCGCGCACTTGAACTCGACCAGCTACGCACGTTCGTGACCGTGGCGGACGCCGGCAGCCTGTCCGCCGCGGCGCCTCGGCTGTTCCTGTCGCAGTCCTCGGTCAGCGAGCAACTGCGTAAGCTGGAGGAGCGCGCCGGCGTGCCGCTGCTCACGCGCGGCAAGCAGGGCGCGGCGCCGACACCCGCCGGCACGCGTTTGCTCGAGCATGCGCGGCGCATCCTCGCGCTGTCCGAGCTGGCGCTGCAAGACCTGCGCGGCCACACGCTGGATGGCGAGTTGCGGCTCGCGGTGACGGACTACTTTCGCCCGGGCGAGATCGCCGGCATGCTGCGCGGGCTGCGCGAGCGCTATCCCTACCTGCGGCTGCATGTACAGGTGACGAAAAGCAGCGTCATCGATGCGGGAATGCACACCGATGATTTCGATATCGGCTTGTCGATGCGGTTGCCGGGCAAGGGGGGAGGCCAGCAGGCTGGCGCCAAGGGCGCGCGCGGCACCGTGCTGCGCAGCGAGGCGCTGGCCTGGGTCGCGGCGCAAGGCGAGGCGGAGCGCGTGCGCGCCCCGCTGCCGCTGGTGCTGCTGCCCGATACCTGCTCGCTGCATCAGTTCGTGGTGCAGACGCTGCGGCGACGGCGCCTGGACCACGTGATTGCCCATTCCGCCTCGGGCGTCGCTGGCCTGCATCTGGCGCTGGCTGCCGGGCTTGGTGTCTCGTGCCTGAACGAGTCGGCGATCGGGCCGGGCGTGGCGCGGATCGATGCGGCTACGCTGGCCAGGCTCAAGCTGCCGGCCCTGCCCACGGCGGAATTCTTCCTGCTGCCTGCACGGGCCGGGGAGGCGGCACTGGTCGGGAAGGTCAGGGCGGCGCTGGCGGAGCAGTTTGCATAACCGCGCAGTGGATAGACTCGTCCCTTTTCAGGTCTCGGTCCACTGCCGCAGCAGGTTGTGGTAGCAACCCACCAGAGAGCGCCGCGCACCATCGTCGGCGCCGGTCTGGTTGAGTTTCTGGATCGCGTTGTCGAGGTCGAACAGCAGCGCGCGCTGCGCGTCGTCGCGCACCAGGCTCTGGATCCAGAAGAAGCTCGCCACGCGCGTGCCGCGCGTGATCGGTGTGACCTGGTGCAGGCTGGTGGCGGGATAGATCACCATGTCGCCGGCTTCCAGCTTGACGCTGTGGGTGCCGTAGGTGTCTTCCACCTGCAGCTCGCCGCCGTCATAGCTGGCGGGGTCGCTGAGGAACAGCGTGGCCGAGATATCGGTGCGCAGCTTGCGGCCATTGTGCGGATGAATGCGCACGCCGCCGTCCACGTGGGCGCCGAAGGTCATGCCCTCGCTGTAGCGGTTGAACATCGGCGGGTAGACGATATTGGGCAGCGCCGCGCTGATGAACAGCGGATTGCGCTCGAGCATGCCAAGGATCAGGTGCTGGCACTGCTGCGCCACTTCGGCGCGCTCGTCGATCTGCTGGTTGAACTTGACCGGCGCGCCGGAGTAGCCGGCGGATACGCGGCCATCCACCCAGGCCGTGCCGGCCTGGTCGAGATGCTGGCGCAGCACGGCAAGCTGCTCCGCGTTGAGTACCTTGGGAATGCAGACAAGCATGACGATCTCGACAGGGTTCGGCGGCAGCGCGCTGGAGGTGTCCGGCGCTGCCGCGAGGCGTGACATGGCGTCACGCCACTTTACCTCAGCTTACATACGGTAGATGAAGGACAGCATCGCGGTGCGGCCGGTGCCGGGCACCGAGCGTCCGCCGTCCGACTGGATCAGCGCATCGTAGTACTTCTTGTCGAACACGTTGAACAGGTTCAGGCGCACGTCGTACTTCGGCTGATGGTAGGCAATCATGCCGTCCCAGCGCACGTAGCCACCCACCTGCACGGTGTTGGTGTTGTTGGCGTAGCGCTGCGACATATAGAAGGCGCCGCCGCCCACTTCCCAGTCCTGCAGCACGCGGTAGCTGGTCCACGCCGTCGCGGTGTGCTTGGGCGTATTGGTCGGGACCATGCCTTGGGTGCCGGCGGCGATGCCGTTGACGATCTCGCCGTCCAGATAGGTGTATCCCGCGAAGACCTGCCACTTGTTGGTGATGCGGCCGGTGGCGCCGGCGCGGAAGCCGCGCACGCGGATCTTGCCGGCCAGCGAGTACGTGGTGGCGTCGATCTGGCTGCGGGCGTTGTCCTTGGTGATCTGGAACAGCGCCGAATTCAGCGACAGGTCGCCGCCCAGCAGGTCCCACTTGCCGCCCACTTCATAGGACTTGTTCTTTTCCGGGTCCAGGTTCTGCTGGCCCACGGTGCCCACCAGTTGCTCCAGCGACGGGTTGAACGACGTGCCATACGACAGGTAGTAGGACTGCGCCTCGGTCGGCTGCCAGATGCCGCCCACGCGCACGCTGGTGAAGTTGACCGTCTGGCTGGCGCTTGGCAACACGGTGCTGCCCAGCGTGTTGGACGAGTTGATTGAATTGGTGATGCTGGCAATGTACTTGTCGTAGCGCAGCCCGCCCACCAGCTTCCATTGCTTGCTGAACTCCACCGAGTCGTTGATGTAGGCCGCCAGCGTGTTGGCCGCCGCGCCCTGCCGGTTGCCGGCCACGCTTGGCGCGGTGGCCGGCGAGTTGCTGTAGGTCGGGTTGACAACCGGCTCGCACGCCGCGTAGCCGCTGGTGCCGGCCGCAGCGGTGGCGGTGGCGGCGGGGTTCAGCGCCACGCCGTTGCAGGTGCCGTTGCGGTAGTAGTTCTGGTTGTCGTAGCCATCGTGGCCGATCTCGGCGCCCACCAGCACGGTGTGCTTGACCGGGCCGGTGTCGAACTTGGCGGTCAGCTCGGTCTGGTTGAAGATCGAGTAGTCGCGGATATGGCGGTCATGGCTTTGCTGGCGCACGAACAGCGCGTCCAGCGGCAGCGTGGTGGTGGTCAGCGGGGTGAAGCCCTTGGCGTTGACCGTGCCGACGGCGTTCGGCGCGGTTTCGCGCGCGTTGGTGTTGACGTAGTTGAACTGGGTCTGGTTGCGCAGGCGCAGGTTGGGCGAGAACTTGTGATCCACGGTGGCGCCCAGCGAGGCCACGTCCTGGATGGTGCGGTCGTCGTTGAAGCCATAGGCCGTCTTTCGGTCGACGTTGACCGGGTGCCCGTTGATGGCCGGCAGGCCATAGTCGGGCTGGTCCTCGTTATGCTGCAGCAGCGCGGACAGCGTGATCTCGGTGGGGGTGCCGATGCCCAGGCGCCACGACGGCGCCAGGCCGAAGTCCTTCACCTTGGTCTGGTCGCGCGTGCTGGCCGAGCCGTCCTGGGCCATCGCCGCGATCCGGAAGGCCGAGGTCTCGCCCGTGGGCGTGTTGTAGTCCGCGGTGGCACGCACCAGGCCGTTGGTGGTGATCGAGCCGGTGACTTCGGTAGCAGCCTTCAGCGACGGTTTCTTGGTGACCTGGTTGATCACGCCCCCCGTGGATCCACGCCCGAACAGCATCGATGAGGGGCCCATCAGCACTTCCACCGAATCCAGCGCGAAGACGTCGCGATAGTACTGGCCGCGGTCACGGAAGCCATCCAGGTAGATGTCGGTGCGCGCGGAGAAACCGTTGAGGTTGATGTTGTTGCCGATCTGGCCACCCTCGGCGCCGCCGATGGTGATGCCCGGGACATTGCGCAGCGCGTCCGCCAGCGAGGTGCCGCCCTGCGCGTCGATCAGCGCCTTGTTGACCACCGTGACCGATTGCGGAATGTCGCGCAATTCCGCGGGCAGCTTGCTGATTGAACTCTTCACCGCGCTGTAGTCGTCGTTGGCGCTGCTGCCTTGCACCACCACTTCATGCAGCGTCGTCGTGGGCTGTGTCGCGGGGGCCGTGGCGGCCGTCTGGGCCAGGGTGGCAACGGGCGTGGCGAACAGCGCGAGCAGGGCAGTCGCGATCGGCGTGCGGCGATTCATGTCGTTTCTCGGTTCCGGTGCGGCCGCGGGCACGAGCCGGCCGGCAGCGGCAAGAAGGTGCGCGCCTGGATCGGTTCGGCCAACGGCGGAAGGCAATCATGGTTGGGCGAGCCGGAATATAAATGCGAATGATTTGCGTTGCAATTCGCGTTGTCTTTTTATCACAGACAATGTAATGCCACTTCTAATGTTCTAAATTAGAAACATGAATTGGCATTCGTGGATTTGATTACGCACATCGACTGTGTAAAGATGCGTATAAAACACATTTGTAAAATGAAACGGGCCCGTACGTAACGAGCCCGATACAGACATTCACCGCCCTTGTCGTCGGGGCGGCTGAAAATATTTCTTATTCCGCCGTCATGTTGGCGTTTTTTGCGAGACGGCCAAGGCGCTCGCGCTCCGACTTGATGAAGGCAATGAAGCTCTCCTGCGTGCCGCCGGCGGGTTCGATGCCGTTGGGAATCAGCCGGTCGCGCGTTTCCTGCGTCTGCATGGCGGCGCTCATTTCGGCGTTCATCTTCTTGAGGATGGCGGGGTCGGTGCCCTTGGGTGCGAACACGCCGGCCCAGTGGCCGATGCGCACGTCCGGCATGCCTTGCTCGGCCGTGGTCGCGATGTTCGGCGCCGCGCTCATGCGCTTGTCCCAGGTCGCGCCCAGCGCCTTGAGCTTGCCGGCCTTGATGTTGGGCAGCACCACCACGCTGGCCTCGGAGGTAGCCGTGACCTGATTGCCGATCACCGCGGTGATGCTCTCCGAGCCGCTCTTGTAAGGCACCACGGTCAGCACCGCGCCTTTCTCCTTGAGCATCTCTTCGACAAAGTGCGGCGTGCTGCCACTGCCGGCGGTGGCGAAGTTGGCGCCCGAAGCCTGCTTCTTGGAATACTCGACCAGTTCCTTCAGGTTGTTCACCGGCAGGGACGGCGAGACCACGATCACGGATGGGCTCACCGCGACCAGCGAGACCGGCACCAGGTCGTCGGCCGCGTAGGGCATCTTGGCGCGGATCAGGCTGTTGGTGACCGTGCCTACGGCGCCGATCAGGAAGGTGTAGCCATCAGGCTTGGCCTTGGCCACGTAGTCCGCACCCACCACGCCGCCAGCGCCCGGGCGGTTCTCGATCATCACGGTCTGGCCCAGGCGCTTGCCAACCGCGTCGGCGGCGGCGCGCGCCACCAGGTCGTTGGCGCCGCCGGCGGTAAATGGCACGACGAACTTGATCACGTGGGTCGGCCAGGCATCGGCGGCCTGCGCGGGCATGGCGAAGGCGGCGGTGAACAGGGCGGGAACGGCGAGGGCCAGCGCGCGGCTGGTGGCGGGAATACGCATGGTTGTCTCCATTGGCTGTTTTGGGTGCACGGGTGCACAGGTGCTAGGTGCTAGGTACTCAGATGCTGCTGCGACGGATCATAACCAGCGAACCTGTCAATTCGCTGAACCCGCATGCGCCCCCCGTTACTGGCTTTCCGCGCTCTGCTGTGCCAGCCAGTTGCGGAACGTCCGCGCTGCCGCGGCCTCCGCGCGGTCTTGCGGCCACACCGCGTAGTAGCCACCGCCCAGGCTCGCGCTCGCCTCGCAGGCGCGCACCAGCAGCCCTTCCTGCAGGCAGCGGTCGATCATGTGGCGCCACCCCAGGACGATGCCCTGGCCTTCGATGGCGAGCTGCAGCAGGATCGGATACTGGTTGGCCACCAGCTTGTGCGGTGGCCGCGCGTCTGCCAGCCCGTTGTGCGCCAGCCAGGTCTGCCACGACATCCATTGGCGCTGCCCGTCTTCCAGCATCAGCAAGGTCTCGCCGGGGAGGTCCGCAGGCTCCAGCCGGCGGCCGTTCAGGTAGCGCGGCGCGCAGACGGGAAACACGTCTTCGTCGTAAAGCCGGCGCGATGCCAGTCCCGCCGGCGGCCCCTCGCGCAGGTAATACATGCCCACGTCGAACTCGGCGGGCGAGAGCGAGGCCAGGCTGTCGTTGACCAGCAGGCGCAGGTGGATGTCGGGGTGGGCGGTGCGAAAGGCTGCCAGCCTGGGCGTGAGCCAGAGCACCGCCACGCCGCAGGAGCAGGCCACCGTCAGCTCGGCATGGCCCTTGCGCTTCATCACGTCCTCGGTCGCTTCGGCGCAGGCCGACAGCAGGCGCTGCACCTCTTCGGCATAAGCCTGGCCGCTTACCGTCAGGCGCAGTGCGCGCGGCTCGCGGATGAAGAGCTTCTTGCCGAGGAAGTGTTCGAGCTGTGCCACCTGGCGGCTGATGGCGCTCTGCGTCAGGTGAAGTTCGCTGGCGGCGCGGGTGAAGCTGCCATGCCGCATGGCCGACTCGAAGGCGACCAGGCAGGGCAGGGGCGGAAGGGGGGAGATACGCATGGCGGGGAGTGGAACAGTTTAGCCGCCATGATAGTCCGCGGGCACTGTCCGCCCGCGTTTGCCGCATCTATCGCGTTTGATTTCAGCCCGGCTGGCGATGCAGCCGTCCTGCCTGCATCACCAGCGCCAGGCGTTCGCCCTGGCCGCACAGCACACTGATGTCCGCCAGCGGGTTGCCATCGACCGCGATCAGGTCGGCCAGCGCGCCGGCGCGCACGGTGCCGAGCTCGCCTTCGCGTTGCAGGATCGCGGCGGCGATCGAGGTGGCGCTGCGGATCGCCTCCAGGTTGCCGAGCAGCGCCGCGCGGATGCGGAACTCATCCGACTGGTCCTGGTGCATCTCGCCCAGCAGGTCGGAGCCAAAGCCCATCGGCACGCCGGCTTCCGCGTAGATGGCGAGGGAGTCGCGGCCGGCCTGGCGCACGGTTTCGATCTTGGCCACCGATTCCGCCGGCAAGCCCAGGCGCGCGCCGTCGCGCGCGAGCGCTTCGTAGGTGACCAGGGTAGGCACCACGAACGCGCCATGCTCGCGCATCACGCGCGCGGCTGCGCGGTCGACCAGGTTGCCGTGCTCGATGGTGCGCACGCCGCAGCGCACCGCGCGCGCGATGGCGCGGCCGGTATAGGCGTGCGCCATCACATACGTCTGGGCCGCCTCGGCCTCGGCCACGATGGCGCGGATCTCGTCTTCACTGTATTGCGTGTTGCCGATCGGGTCGGTGGGCGACGCGACGCCGCCGGATGCCATGATCTTGATCTGCGTGGCGCCCTTCTGGATCTCTTCGCGCACCGCCAGGCGCACCGCATCCACGCCATCGGCCACACGTGCGATGGCGCCGGCACGGAAGGCGCACGAGCATGGCTCCAGCACATCGGCGCGCGGGCGGAAGTCGCCGTGCCCGCCGGTTTGCGACAATGCCTTGCCCGATGGGAAGATGCGCGGGCCCGGTACCAGGCCGGTCTCGATGGCCTGCGACAGGCCCCAGTCGGCGCCGCCCGCATCGCGTACGGTGGTGAAGCCGCGCTCGAGCATGGCTTTCATGATCGGCACGGCGCGCAACGCCACCAGTACATTAGGCTGCACCGCATTCAGGCCGAGGTTGGCCAGCGACGCCAGCACGTGCACGTGACAGTCGATCAGCCCGGGCATCACGGTCTTGCCGCAGAGGTCGATCACCTGCGCGCCGGGCGCGTGGATCGGCGTGGCCGAAACGTCGGCGATGCGCTCGCCTTCGATCAGCACATCGTGGCGTTGCAGGAGGCTGCCATGGGCAGGGTCGAGGACGTTGCCGCCCTTGAGTAGGATCTGTTTCATGCGCGGGACAGTCATTAGACGGGTTGAGCGGCTCGGGTAGCCTGCGCCGGTCGCAGGTAGGCGGGCTCGCGCACCAGGCGCGTGCCGGCCAGGCTGATGGCGGCGGCGAACATCACGTAGAACGCAGGCGCCATGGTGCTGCCCGTGCTGGCGATCAGCCAGGTGATGATGAACGACGCGAAGCCGCCGAAGATGGTGACCGCCAGGTTGTAGGCCACCGACAATCCGGTCGACAGCACCTTGGCCGGGAAGAGCTCGGAGAACGCCGCCAGGATCGGGCCGGTGTAGGTGGCGATCAAGATACCGAACACCAGCTGGAAGACCACCAGCGAAGCCATCCCTGGGGCCTGGTTGATGTAGGCGAACATCGGGTAAGCCAGCACCAGGATCAGCAGCGCGGAACCCGATAGCAGCACGCGGCGCCCGATGCGATCGGCCAGCAGCCCGACCAGTGGCGAACACACCATGATCGCCAGGCCGCCCACCATGCCGGCGATGAAGCCAGTCGACTGCGGCACATGGAGCACTTTGACCGAGTACGTCGGCATATAGAACAGCAGCACATAGGTGCAGACGGTCCACAAGATCACCATCGAGAAGCTGGCCGCGGTCTGGCGCGGGTAGTCGCGCAGCACTTCGGTCAGCGGCGAGTCCGACTTGTCGGTGGCATCGCGGAAGGTCGGCGTCTCGTCGAGGTGATGGCGGATGTAGTAGCCCACCGGCCCAATCACGATGCCGAGCAGGAATGGCAGGCGCCAGCCCCAGCTATTGAGCGCCTCGGTGCTCAGTGCGGAGGTGACGAAGGTACCGACCGCGGCGCCCAGCAGCACGGCCACGCCGATGCTCGCCTGGATCCAGCTGGAGTAGTAGGCGCGGCGCTCCACCGGTGCGTACTCGGTCAGGAAGGCGGTGGCGCCGCCCATTTCGCCGCCGGCGGAGAAGCCCTGCAGCAGCCGTGCCACCACGATCAGCAGCGGTGCAAAGACACCGATCTGATCATAGGTGGGCGCCAGGCCGATCATGGTGGTGCCCAGCGCCATCAGCAGGATGGTCAGCGACAGCGCGGCCTTGCGGCCCACGCGGTCGGCGTATACCCCGAGGATGATGCCGCCGACCGGCCGCATGAAGAATCCCACGCCAAACGTGGCAACCGCGAGCAGCAGTGAAGACAGGTCATTGCCGGTGGGAAAGAAGAGCTTCGCGATGATGACGGCGAAGAAGCTGTAGACGGTGAAGTCGAACCACTCGAGACCGTTGCCGATCACGGTGGCGACGATGGCGCGGCGGCGTTGCGCGCCGCTGACGCTTGGTGGCTTCGGTGGCGCTTCTGGGTGGGCGCTTGCGTGCATGACATCCTCCTGGGTTGGCGGGCCCGGTGCGCGCACCGCGTCGATGCCGGGTCGGCGTGGCAGCGCCGCCCGGTGCGGTCGGGGATCAATCGGCGCACGGCAGGTAGTCCGATGGTAGGAGCAGCGCCGCCGGGCCGAAAACGAATTCTGCGCATGTCGTCATGCGGGCAGCGCATGGCAGGCAACGGGCCGCATGCCGCGCAATGGAGCGCGGGCGGCATGGGTGGGGTGGGTGGGGGAGGGTGTGGCGGAGGTGGCGTGGCGGGGGGGGGGGGCGCAGGCCGGTGATGATGGTCATCCCCATGATGGGCTGGTCGCGGCGTGCGTCGGTGCACTTGTCGCACACCTTGGCCTTGCCGTCGTTCTCGGTAAAGCTCTTGACCAGCTTGCCGCTGTAGACGCCGTTCTGTTCGCTGATCTCCACCAGGCCGCGCGGCTTGCCGGTGGCGTCGTCGATGGTCTTCCATGAGCCGGCGGGGGTGGCCTGGGCCAGCGCAGCGGCGCTACCCAGCAGCGCGCCGGCGAGCACGGCGGTGCGTGCCGCGACGGCGGCGGCGCGTGCGACGGAGCGGGGGGCAGTAAAGTGCATCGGGATCTCCTCTTCGAGTTGGTGCGCGCCATGATGCCAGCACAGGGCCAACCCGGCGGCGCACGTACGCCAATCTACTGGCGATGCGCGCTCGCTGCAATCGCCAGCCCGCCTTTGCGTACGCACCAAAGCCCCCCCGGCAACTGCCGCAGACCGGCCTGGCATCTGGAAGCGGGCGGATTCTGTCATGCAGCAAATTGTCCGCTGCCCGGCACTCGAAGCAATCCTCTAGCGGTGCGTTTCAAGTGGGGGCGCCACGGCGCGCTTGCTGCCGCAGGGGTGCCGGCGCGAGCGGCCATCCACGCTCTCGTTCCTTGCACGCACTGGCGACCTGCTCCATTGGCAGTAGACCATTCGGATGGTGCGCGAGCCGATGCCTCGCCACGCGATCTGCCGCGCTGGTCGACGCGCGAAGTCATCCGCAGTCGGACGCATGCCGACACCGCCGTGAGACCACCGGCAAGACCACCGGCAAGACCACCAGCGACAGCACTGGCGAAGCGAGACTCGGAAGGGCATCTCACGTGTCGATGACGCCTGCGCGATGCGAGTGCGAGATGGTGATCGACATCGTTCGAGCATCGTTCAATGCATCGTTGGAGAGCGCGTGTCGCGGTGACGATTCTCAAACCGTTGCGTCGGCGCATCACTGCGCGCACCGCGCGTGAGCGTGCGTGCCGGGTTGAGGCGACGCGCACTGTCCGCGTCGCGCGCCGCGTTGCGGATGCGCGTCTTCGCGGTAGCGCTGCCGATGTCCTCGCAGCGCTCGATCGCATCCGGGCATCACGCGTCCCAGCGCTCGCGCAATGCGTGCCGAGGGTTGTCGCGCAGAATTTTTCTGCTTCCCCAAAAGCCTTTGTGCATGCGGGTTTCCGGCTTTACACAATGAGCGGGAAACGGCATTGCTGAAGGGCATGGAAGACGCGCCGGCTGCGATGCGCACGCCGAAAATCCGGAGCACGCCAGCGACGTCTTCAGGCTCGCGCGATGCTGTGTCGAAGGGGCATCGAGCATGGTCGAGAGCAGTGTCGCGAGGGTGCGAGAGACGCGATGAGAGCGCAGCGCGCGCAAGCAAAGACGAGGTCAGCGCAGCGCAACGACGAAGACGATGAAGTTGTCATGCTCGCACGCAAGTTTTTTTGCACTTTTTTCTTAACATCGCCCAACAAACGAATTATGATTCGCCTTGACAAGAGTCTCACTTCATTGCATGGCCTGCGTGGCAGGCAAGACAGCAAGATGCAACGATGAGGTTGGACGTGATGCGCAACGATGAGCGCCACCCACTTCGATGCAATGAAACAGGTAGCTCAGGAGCACTAGAACTTTGACGCAGACCAAGCCGTACTGGTTTTCTAAAACGCGTGCAGTCTCCTTTGGCCCAGTAACGGGATGGGCGAACTACCCCCGAAAAAATGCCGTACGTGGTGTGCGTGGCCTGGCCCGCATCACGGAAATGCCGGCCGATATCTCTCTTTTCATGTCGCGCGCCGATCCGGCGGATGGCGCGGGCAGATCGAATATTCCAGGGCGCGGCAAGCGTCAGAAGCCCGGCTGCGGGCTCCGCTTGGCCACATTCGCACCGCGCGCCGCGGTGCCCCTGCCACCGAATTCATTAGCGTGCGGCCACAACGCGCGCCGTGCGCCGATGAATCGCTCGCTCGATTGGGGTCGCACCGCTGTATCGCGCCTCGGGTCGGTCGGGTCGCCAACTTAGGTCATTCGATATTCACTCTCTAGTGAAGGAGTTATCCATGGCAACGACTGCAAAGAAGAAACCGGCGGCTAAGAAGGTCGCCGCCAAGCCGGCCGCCAAGAAGGCAGCTGCCCCGGCCAAGAAAGCCGCTGTGAAGAAGGTCGCCGCCAAGAAGGCAGCACCGGCCAAGAAAGCTGCACCGGCCAAGAAGGCCGCAGTGAAGAAGGTCGCTGCAAAGAAGATCGTAGCGAAGAAGGCAGCGCCGGCCAAGAAGGCAGCCGCACCGGCAAAGAAGGCCGCAGCCAAGAAGGTTGTAGCCAAGAAGGCCGCACCGGCCAAGAAAGCTGCCGCCAAGAAGGTTGTAGCGAAGAAGGCCGCACCGGCCAAGAAGGTCGCCGCCAAGAAGGCCGCACCGGCCAAGAAGGCTGCACCGGCTGCCAAGAAGGCCGCGCCCGCCAAGAAGGCGGCTGCTGCCAAGAAGGCTGCTCCGGCCAAGAAGGCGCCTGCTGCCAAGAAGGCACCGGCCAAGAAGGCTGCTGCCAAGAAGGCCGCGCCTGCCAAGCCTGCCGCTGCACCTGCTGTTGCACCCGCTGCAGCTGCCAAGACCGCGCTGAACCCGGCTGCGGCATGGCCTTTCCCCACGGGCACCCGTCCGTAAGCGTGCCGGCAACGGCTACCGCTGGGAATTGCCAAGGCACGCAGGGCGTGCCGCACTGACCGGATACCGCGTATCCGGTCCGCAAGACGCTAGTCTTGCCAACCCGCCGATGGTGCAAGCCCGGCGGGTTTTTTCATGGGCGATCGAAAAACGGCAAGCGGAGAGCGGGGCGTGGGACATGAGAGCCCGGGCTGGTAACGCCGCAAAGAAAAAGCGCTGCTCCGGTGAAGGAGGCAGCGCTTTGCCAGGGGCGTATGCGGCGTGTGCAGCGCGGTCCCGCAGACCACTCCAGAACGTGCCAGGAGCCACAGGAGCCATCGAGCGGCGGGGCGGCACCCTTGGTTGCGCCCCCCGCTGCGCGGCCGCCCAGGGCCGCCCTATGCCGTCCCGCGCACTGCTCTTAGTGCGTGACGCGGGTCGTGCCGCCCGAGGACAGCAAGCGCACGCGCTCGCCCGGACGGAAGGCTTCGTCGGCGTCCTGGACGATGGCGCGCATATCGCCGTTGTCCAGGCGCACGGTGATTTCCAGGCCACGGCGCTGGCTGATCTTGTTCTCGGCCATGCTGCCGGCGATGCCGCCGAGCACGGCGCCCAGCACACCGGCCGCCACCGAGCCGCCGCCGCTGCCGATGGTGCTGCCCGCGGCGATGCCGCCGATGGCGCCACCGGCGATCGTGCCGGCGCCGGTCTGGTCGCCCTGGATCAGCACCTCGCGAACCGTCTCGACCACGCCGTAGCGCAAGGTCTGCTCGCGCTGTGCCTGGCCCGGCGTATAGATGCTGGCGGAATTCGACTGCGCAGCGCAGCCAGCCACCAGGGTGGCTGCGGCGGCGAGCGCGATGGCGCTGGTGCGAATCAGGGTGTGCATAGGATCAATCCCGGAAAAGGTGTTACTCGTAGCGGTAGCCAAAAGCGGACTGGAAGCGTTCACCAATTTCGTCGCGCGACGGCTTGTGGTTCTGCGGACCCTGGTGCGCGATCTTGATGGAGCCCATCAGGCTGGCAAGCCGGCCCGTTGTTTCCCAGTCGAAGCCCTGTTCGATGCCGTAAAGCAGGCCGCCGCGGAAGGCATCGCCGCAGCCCGTCGGATCGACGACGCGATCCGCTTTCACGGAGGCGATATTGTACTTCTGCTTGTCGGCGAAGACGGTGGAGCCTTTTTCGCCGTGGGTCACGATGAACGCCTTGACCTGCGCGGCGACTTCATCGCCGGTCCAGCCGGTACGCGACAGCAGAACCTGAGCTTCGTAGTCATTGACCGTCACGTAGCTGGCGAGTTCAACGAACTGGCGCAGATCGTCGCCGTTGAACAGCGGCATGGCCTGGCCCAGGTCGAAGATGAACGGCACGCCGGCGTCGGCGAACTGGCGCGCGTGGTGCAGCATGCCTTCGCGGCTGTCGGGGGCGACGATGCCCAGGCCGGGCGCGTTGCTGCCGCCGAGTGCGTCCTGCACTTGCGAGAGCTGCGACTGGTTCATCGCGCCGGGGTGGAACGCCGTGATCTGGTTGTTCTCCAGGTCGGTCGTGATCATCGCTTGCGCCGTGAAGGTGTCAGGCAGGGTGCGGATGTGCTCGGTGCTGATATCGAGCGCGCGCAGGTGTTGCAGGTAGGGCTCGGCGTCGACGCCGACGGTGGCCATGACCACCGGGTCGCCGCCGAGCAGCTTCAGCGTGTAGGCGATATTGCCCGCGCAGCCGCCGAACTCGCGGCGCATGGACGGGACCAGGAAGGACACGTTCAGCATGTGGATCTGGTCGGGCAGGATATGTTCGCGGAAATGTCCCTCGAACGTCATGATGGTGTCGTAGGCAACGGAGCCACAGATCAGGCTGGACATGCTCTCTCCAATTCTCGTAATGCGGGCTGACGGGGCCACCGGGTCATGCCGGTGCCCCTGAATGCAAAAACGGCCACCCGTTTTGCCGGGTGGCCGAGCCTGGCAGGTGGCGCGCTTACTTCAGTGCGGCCAGTGCGGCGTCGTAGTTTGGCTCGTTCTTGATTTCCGAGACCAGTTCGCTGTACTTCACGGTGTCGTTCTCATCGAGCACCACCACGGCGCGCGCGGTCACGCCGGCCAGCGGGCCGGTCTTGATGTCCACGCCGTAGTTGCCCTTGAAGTCGGCGCCGCGCATCAGCGACAGCGGCACCACGTTGGCCAGGCCTTCAGCGGTGCAGAAGCGGCCCATGGCGAACGGCAGGTCGGCCGAGACGGTCAGCACGACGGTGTTGGCCAGGCCGCTGGCGGCTTCGTTGAACTTGCGGGCCGAAGCCTGGCACACCGGGGTGTCCAGGCTGGGGACGATGTTGAGCACCTTGCGCTTGCCGGCGAAGTCAGCCAGCGTGACATCCTTCAGGTCCTTGCCGACCAGCGAGAATGCGGGGGCCTTGTCGCCGGCTTGCGGAAACTTGCCGCCGACTTCGATGGCGTTGCCGCCGAGGGTGACGTTGCTCATATGTGCTCCTGTGTGAAATGCGGGCTCGCAAATCGGGGGCGCTCGGGATTAGCGGCGAGCCCAGATGGAATTCAGGGATAGAAGATCAGCACGCGGTAGTTTGCTGCCGCCTGCTGCGACCGGAATCGTACCCGAACCGGCAACTCCGTGCCTGCCCGCAGGCCATGCGTGGCAAAGGCCTGCTGCCCGGTTTCGAGATAGTCGGCAGGTTGCAGCACACGGCGCAGGAGGAGCTGGTCCTGGAGGTCCGTCATGACCAGCTCGATAGCGGGCAGCGCAACGGTGGCGCGGCCTTGGTTACGCAGCGTCACGGCGAGCAGGTAGGCGTCGGATTCGTCATCCTGCTTTTGCAGCAGCGAGCTCTCGATGCGCAAGGCATCGATGTCGCGCCACGGCGCCACCTCGCAACCCAGCGGCGCGCAGGCCGCCTCGAAGGCGGGCCGCAATACGGGGAAGCGGCCGGATAGCTGGCTGCGCGCCAGGTAGGTGCCTTGCAGCAGCCCCGCGATCACCAGGAACCCGGTCGCCAGCTTTTGCAGCATGCGCTTGCGCCTGGCCGGGCCAGGATCGCGCTCACGCGCGTGGCGCAGGAAGTCGGGCGCGAAGGACGGGGTGGCGGGCGTGTCGCTGCGCATCCACGGCCGCTCTGCCTGCTCGCGTGAGATCGCTTCAGGAATCTCGGGGAGATCGTCCTGCGCCTCGGCGCGCAGGTAGCCGCTTGCGCTCGGGATGGCCGCTGCGTCGGCCTCGGTGTTGGCGGCGGCACTCGTGGCGACATGGCTGTCGGCGGATGCTGCGTTCGCCGCTTTCGCCGTGTCGGCCGCGTTTTCCGTATCGGTGATGTCCGCGGTGTGCGTGGCATCGTCGTCGCCCAGCGTGCTGGGGTCGAGTTGCGGCCAGGGTGCTGCTTCCGGCGCAGGGGCGGGAGCTTCGCTTGCCTGCGGTGCCTCCGCTTCTGCCTCCGCCTCGGCCCCAGCAGCGGCGGTGAGGCCAGCTTCCTCGCTCTCGACGATGCCGGGTACGAACACCGCGGAAGGCTCGTCCTCGTCCTCGTCCTTGTTCTCGTGAGCGGCGGCGGTGCCGGTTTCCGGCTCCGCCCTATGTTTGCTGGCCTGCACGGCCTCGTCCGCTTCCGCCTGCGTCTGGTACAGCATGACGGTGGGCGCGTCGAGCGCCGGCACGTCATAGCCAGGGTCGTAACCGGGGTCGAAGGGCGCGGCGGCGGGGCGGCTGTCGTCGGCGTCGTGTTGGGCAGGCGTGTCGAAGGGCGCTGCCTCGTGCGGCACGGCGGTGGCTTCGGCTGGGTGCGCTTCCGTGTCCGGGTGCGCCACAGCATGCGCGCGCTTGCGCGGGGCGCGCTGTGCGCGGGCAGCCTTGTGCAGTTCTTCGTGTGTTTCTTCGTGCGCGTGCTCGGCGGGCGCCTCCTGTGCCGGGGGCGTGGCAGGGGCAGGGGCGGCAATGCCTTCCCCCGCCTGCGCGACGGTCTCAGCGCCGGCAGCCGGCTCGGGCGCCGGCAACTCGATCAGGTGCTCGCGTGCATCGAAGACGGTGTCGCACTGGCCGCAGCGGACCAGCCCCTGGCGCAGCCGCAGCTGGTCCGCCACCAGCCGAAAGGCAGTGCGACAGGCCGGGCAACGCGTGACGAGCTTGGCTGCGGCCATGGGCTGGGCTCAGCTCTGGGTGCCGGGGCCTTCACCGCGGGTGCCATGGAGGCAGACCCAGCCTTCCTCGCTGCGCCAGACCGACATGGGCAGCCAGGGCGCGTAGGCCGCGGCGACTTCGTCGGCCTGCCGCTCCAGCACGCCCGACAGCACCAGCCGGCCGCCGGGGCGAACCCGCGCGCTCAGCATGGCCGCCATCAGCTTCAGCGGGTTGGACAGGATATTGGCGACGACGAGGTCGTAGCTGGCCTCGGAGACGGTTTCCGGCAGTGCAAAGGTAGCCTCCACGCGATTGCGCTCGGCGTTATAGCGCGAGGCTTCCACCGCGTTGGGGTCGATATCGATGCCGAGCGTGTCGCCGGCGCCCAGCTTGCGCGCCACGATGGCGAGGATGCCCGAGCCACAGCCGTAGTCGAGCACCGTTTCACCGGCCTTGATGTTCTGTTCCAGCCACTGCATGCACAGCCGCGTGGTGGGATGGCTGCCGGTACCGAAGGCCAGGCCCGGGTCCAGCTCCAGCACCACCGCGTCGGGGTCCGGCGCATCGTGCCAGGACGGCACCACCCAGATGCGCTCGCCGATGCGGATCGGCGCGAACTGGGATTGCGTCAGGCGCACCCAGTCCTGGTCTTCGACGGGGCGCAGCTGGTAAGCCGGCACCGGGTCGATGCCCAGCGCATTGGCGGCAGCGGCCACCACCAGCACGGGGTCGGCGCTGTCGTCAAACAGCGCCACCACGCGTGAGCGGTTCCATGCCAGGCGGGTCGGCTCCATGCCGGGCTCGCCGAACAGCGGCTGCTCGTCGGGCGTATCGGCATCGGCGTCTTCCACCGAGACCGACAGCGCGCCGAGGTCGAACAGCGCGTCAGACCAGGCTTCGGCCTGGTCTTGTGCGATTTCGATCACACATTCCTGAAATGCCACAGGCGATCCTTGTCGATCAGTTATGACTGGCCGCGCCGGGGCTTCAGATCTTGCCGCCCTTGGCCACGTTCTTCTGGGCCAGGCGGTGCTCGAGATAGTGAATGCTGGTGCCGCCTTCGACGAAGTTGGCATCGAGCATCAGCTCACGGTGCAGCGGTACGTTGGTCTGGATGCCGTCCACCACCATTTCCGACAGCGCGATCCGCATGCGGGCGATGGCCTGCTCGCGGGTGGCGCCGTAGGTGATGATCTTGCCGATCATCGAATCGTAGTTGGGCGGCACGAAGTAGCCATCATACGCGTGCGAGTCGACCCGCACGCCGGGACCGCCGGGCATGTGCCACGCGGTGATGCGCCCGGGCGACGGCGTGAACTTGAACGGGTCCTCGGCGTTGATGCGGCATTCGATCGAGTGACCGCGCAGCTGCACGTCCTTCTGGCGCCAGCGCAGCTTCTCGCCAAAGGCGATGCGGATCTGCTCCTGCACGATGTCGATGCCGGTGATCATCTCGGTGACCGGGTGCTCGACCTGCACGCGCGTGTTCATCTCGATGAAGTAGAACTCGTTGTTCTCGTACAGGAATTCGAAGGTGCCGGCGCCACGGTAGCCGATCTTCTTGCAGGCCTCGGCGCAGCGATCGCCGATGCGCTCGATCAGGCGGCGCGGGATGTGCGGCGCAGGTGCTTCTTCGATGACCTTCTGGTGGCGGCGCTGCATCGAGCAGTCGCGCTCGCCCAGCCAGATCGCCTGGCGATGCTGGTCGGCCAGGATCTGGATCTCGACGTGCCGGGGGTTCTCCAGGAATTTCTCCATGTAGACCTCCGGGTTGCCGAAGGCGCGACCGGCTTCCTCGCGCGTCATGTTGACCGCATTGACCAGGGCGGCCTCGGTGTGCACCACGCGCATGCCGCGGCCACCGCCGCCGCCCGCTGCCTTGATGATGACCGGATAGCCCACGGCACGCGCCGTGGCCAGGATTTCCTTGGGGTCGTCGGGCAGGGCGCCTTCGGAACCCGGCACGCACGGCACGCCGGACTTGATCATGGCCTGTTTGGCCGAGACCTTGTCGCCCATCAGGCGAATGCTCTCGGAGGTCGGGCCGATGAAGACGAAACCGGACTTTTCCACGCGTTCGGCGAAGTCGGCGTTCTCCGACAAGAAGCCGTAGCCCGGGTGGATGGCTTGCGCGTCGGTTACCTCGGCGGCCGAGATGATGGCCGGCATGTTGAGGTACGACAGCGGCGAGGGCGCCGGGCCGATACAGACGGCTTCGTCGGCCAGCTTGACGTACTTGGCTTCCTTGTCGGCTTCCGAATACACCACCACAGTCTTGATGCCGAGCTCGCGGCAGGCGCGCTGGATGCGAAGGGCGATTTCACCGCGATTCGCGATCAGAATTTTTTCAAACATAGTCACTCTCTGCGAGGAGAAAGGCGGTCCCACCGCGGCGGATCGTGGCGTCCCCGGCGAGGGCAGCCGGAGTGCAGGCGGGGGTGCTGGCACCGGGGCGAGGAACGCCCGGTGGCCGTCGCCACCGTGGCTGGCCGGAGAACTCCGGCGCAGGCTGCGGGTGGCGCGGCATGCCGGTCAGTTTCAGCCGATGATGAACAGCGGCTGGCCGTATTCCACCGCCTGGCCATTCTCGACCAGGATTTCCTTGATCACGCCAGCCTTGTCCGACTCGATTTCGTTGAGCAGCTTCATCGCTTCGATGATGCAGACCGTCTGGCCTTCCTTGACGGTATCGCCCACATTGACGAACGACGCGGCGCCCGGCGACGGTGCGCGATAGAAGGTGCCGACCATCGGCGAGGTCACGACATGGCCGACCGGCAGTTGCGGCGCGGCCGGCTCGGTACCGGCGACGGGCATTGCGGCCGGCGCGGCGGCCGGGGGCAGTGCCTGCATCGGCTGCATGGCCATCGGCGCGGCGATGACCTGCGGCGGCGCCTTGACGATCCGCACCTTGCCTTCGCCTTCGGTGACTTCCAGCTCGGAGATGCCGGACTCGGCCACCAGGTCGATCAGCGTCTTCAGCTTGCGCAGGTCCATCTTCTATCCTCCTGAATCGGGTTGTCCGGCGGCCACCGCTCTGGTGGCTGCGTCCGGGAAAAACTGACGCCTCCGGCGGGCTGCCGTGGTCCGCCGCGAACATGGCGGCGGGGCAGGCGCCGGGGGCGCGGTAACGGTTTAAGAAATCAACGTGCGGATCAGGCCTCGGGCAGCGCCTGTTCCAGCTCCTGCCCGAGGGCATAGTCCAGCGCCAGCAGATACCCCTGCCAGCCAAGTCCGCAGATCACTCCGATCGCCACATCGGAGAAGTAGGAGTGATGACGGAAGTTCTCGCGCCGATGCACGTTCGACAAGTGGACTTCCACAAACGGAATCGCCACCCCGGCCAGCGCATCGCGCAGCGCTACGCTGGTATGCGTATAGGCGGCCGGGTTGATGATGATGAAATCCACGCCCTCGTCGCGCGCGGCATGGATACGATCCACCAGCGCGCCCTCATGGTTGGACTGAAACGTAGCCAGGGTGATGCCAGTCTGGCGGGCTCGCTGCGCGAGGGCCAGGTCGATATCGGCTAGTTTCGTGTACCCATAAGTTTCCGGCTCCCGCGTGCCCAGCAAATTCAGGTTCGGTCCGTGCAGGACCAGCACCTTGCGGTAGCGGGGAGAGCGGTGTTCGGGAGGTGTATCGATCACGGCGGCTCGACCATTTCAACGAAATTGCGCGGAGATTACCGTAGCTTAGAGTGATTTGTCTAGCAGCGTAGACATAGGCAGCTTCAAAGCAGGCGAGTTTTCAGGCTCGATTCAGCACTTTGGGGCCGTGGAATCGCGTTTCGATCAAATTGCGTGATGATCGAACAAGATTAGGAGAAATTCGCCCCAAATCAAGAATCTTATGGCTAGCTGCGAGGCAGCGCGGCGCGCAGCTCGTCAGGGGAAACCCTGCCCATTTTGCGGTAGCTGACCGTGCCATCTGGCGCAATGATCACTGTATAGGGCAGGCCGCCGGCCGCGTTGCCAAAGTTGCGCGAGAGCTCCGTACCGGCAAAGCCGGCCACGGCCAGTGGGTAGGAGACGGGGATCTTCTTGATGAACTGCTGGATATTGTTAGCGGAATCGATGCCGATGCCGACAAATTCCACTTTTCGTCCCGTGTACTCCTTATGCAACGCGTTCAGGTCGGGCATTTCTTCCACGCAGGGGCCGCACCAGGGTGCCCAGAAGTTCACAACCACCGTTTTTCCACGAAGTTGCGCGAAGTTAATCTGGGTGCCATCCGGGTCTGGCAGTTGCGTGCGCAAGAACGTCTCGACGGCCTCGTCGGATGCCGGCTTGGGCGAAAACACATAGTGCCCGGCCAGCGCGCCCGCGACGGCGGCCACGACGGCAACGGCAAGCCAGGCCCAGAGGCGGCTGCGGCGGACAGGAGTGCTGGTGGAAGAGGTCATGGCAGCAAGAAAGATAGCGGCTGATGGAAGAGGTAAGAACCCGGATGGCCCGATAGGGACGGTGCGCATGGCCTGTGGCCGGCCTCGCTCGCGCTCCGCGTCAAGGCTGGCGCTCAGGCCGCTGCGGGCGCGTCGGGCACCTGGGGTGCCGCCGCATCGGCGGCCGCCAGCAGCGCCAGCACCGCATCCACATCGGCACGGGCAACCCGGCCGCCGGCCGCGGCCCGGACTGCGCCGCGTTCGTCATCCGCATCATACAGCGCTATATGAATGCCGACGGGCTGGCCAAGTTCCGCACGGATCTCTCCAGCCAGCAGGCGCGCTTCGCGCATGGCTGGCCACTGTCCCTTCCAGAGGAAGCTCAGGGTCTCGACCTCGCCGCGGCCGGCGAAGTGCCGGGTCTCGCTGGTGTCGAAGTCCACGCCAGCGTTGAGCAGGTGCAGGGTGAGATCCTTGGGGCTATCGCAGAAGCACTGCAGATAGACGTCGGAATGCTCGGTGGCGGTGCCGTTGAGCACGGCGCCGGCCAGGTACGGGCGGAATGCGGCAAGGTCGCGCATGGCAAGCACGGCCAGCCGGCGCAGCAGCGCCAGGACGCGGGGCTGGCTCTCCGAATGGAACAGTGCCTGATAGAGACGGACTTCCGCCTCCACGGCCTCGTTGTCGGGGAGCCACTCGCCCGCCACGCGCACGTCGCCCAGCAGCTGCCGCGCGGCCTTGCGCTTGGCTGTGGCGTAGTCGGTGCCATCTTCCGCGATCATGCGGGCGGCGGCCTGGGCGATTTCCTCGCGCAGGCGGATGGGGTCAAGGGTGGGGCGGCGGGGCATGGGGGGATGATACCGGAGGGATCGCGGCCTGCGCGCTAGGGTCGGTTTTGCTTTTTAGAGTGGCCGGTAACGGGGAGATTCCTCGGGGCGAACGCGCCGGCCCGGAAATCTGCCGCGCCCGGCTGCGGGCCTTTCCCGCACGGCTTCGCCGTCACCCCCTCAGGTACAATTCTTTCCATCCAGAAGCAACCCGGCCCGGCCGCCCTGGCCCGCCCAATCCTAAATCCCATGCATATTCACATCCTCGGTATCTGCGGCACATTCATGGGCGGCCTGGCCGTGCTTGCCAAGCAGGCTGGCCACCGCGTCACCGGATGCGACGCCAATGTCTACCCGCCGATGAGCACGCAGCTCGAGGCGCAGGGCATTGAACTGATCGAGGGCTTCGATCCCGGCCAGCTGGCGCTGGAGCCGGACCTGTTCGTCATCGGCAATGTGGTGTCGCGCGGCAATCCGCTGATGGAGGCCATCCTCAACCGCAACCTGCCTTATGTCTCCGGCCCGCAGTGGCTCGGCGAGCATGTGCTGCGCGGCAAATGGACGCTGGCGGTGGCGGGCACCCACGGCAAGACCACCACCACCTCCATGCTGGCCTGGATCCTGGAAGATGCCGGCTACCAGCCGGGCTTCCTGGTGGGCGGCGTGCCGCAGAATTTTGGCGTGTCGGCGCGGGTGACCGAGTCCGACTTCTTCGTGATCGAGGCCGATGAGTACGATACGGCGTTCTTCGACAAGCGCAGCAAGTTTGTCCACTACCGTCCACGCACCGCCATCCTGAACAATCTGGAATACGATCACGCCGACATCTTCCCTGATCTTGCCGCCATCGAGACCCAGTTCCATCATCTGGTGCGCACCGTGCCGGAGCAGGGCCGGCTGATCGTCAACGGCTATGAGGAAAGCTTGGCGCGCGTGCTGGAGCGGGGCTGCTGGAGCGAGACCGAGCAATTTGGCATCGGCGACTGGCGTGCGGGCGAGCCCACCGAAGGCGATGCCACCGGCGACGGCATGACCCAGGACAGTTTCGATGTCTGGTTCGGCGACGTGCTGCAAGGCCGGCTCCGCTGGGCCTTGCAAGGCACGCACAATCGGATGAATGCGCTGGCTGCGATTGCGGCTGCCCGCCATGTGGGCGTGCCAGCACCGCAAGCCATCGATTCCTTGTCGCGCTTCGCGAATGTGAAGCGGCGCATGGAAGTGCGTGGCGTGGTCGATGGCATCACGGTCTATGACGACTTTGCCCACCATCCCACGGCGATCCAGACCACGCTCGACGGCCTGCGCAAGCGGGTTGGCGCGGCGCGCATCCTGGCGGTCCTGGAGCCGCGCTCCAACACCATGAAGCTGGGCGTGATGAAGGCGCAGCTCCCGGCCAGCCTCGAGGCGGCAGACCTGGTGTTCGGGTATGGCGCGGCCAGCGGCAAGGATGCCCTGGGCTGGGACCTGGCCGAATCGCTGGCGCCGCTGGGCGAGCGCGCGGCCGCCTTCAGCGATCTTCCCGAGCTGGTCCGCGCGGTGCGAGCCACCGCGCGCCCGGGCGACCATGTGCTGGTCATGAGCAACGGCGGCTTCGGCGGCGTCCACCAGAAGCTGCTGGACGCCTTTGCCGCAGGTGCTTCCGCCTGAGCGGGGCCTGGCATGCTGCTATACCTGCACGGTTTCCGCTCATCTCCACAGTCCTTCAAGGCGCGCCTGGTCCAGGAGCGCATGCGTGAATGGGGCGTGGGACGCTATTACGCTTGCCCGGTGCTGAATGTGTCGCCGGCCCAGGCCATCGCCCAGGCCGAGGCGGCCATCGCGGCCTCGCAAGCCGGTGGCGCGCAGCCGCTCACCATCATCGGCTCCTCGCTGGGTGGCTTCTATGCGCGCTGGCTGGCCGAGCGCCACGGCTGCCGCGCTGTGCTGCTCAACCCGGCGGTGCATCCCTGGACCGACCTGGAGCGCCATCTGGGCGACCAGCCGCTCTGGCACGGTGGCGGCTCGGTGCGGGTGGAGCGCCATCATCTGGATGAACTGCTGGCGCTGCGGGTCGAGCCCATCACCCGGCCGCAGCGCTATTTCCTGATGGCTGCGACCGGCGACGAGGTGCTGGACTACCGCGAGATGCTGGCGGCCTTCCCCGGCGCACACACGCGCGTCATCGAGGGCAGCGACCACGGCATCAGTGAATTTGCCGACTACGTCGACGAAGTCCTCGCTTTCTGCGGCTATGGACCCGATGGCCAGATCAGCCAGGGCGACGCCATCGACCCGGAGCCACGGGCATGAGCGCGGCATGAACGGGGCGCATCTGCGCCGCAGTGGTTGGCACGCCCATCTACCCGAAGATCCCGCCATCAGCGCCAATCTGCGCCGCTGGGTGACCGGTGATGGCTCGCTCACCGCCCGGCTGGTGGCAGCGTCGGACGCTTTCCGCGTGCGCCGCCTGGCGCAGCGCATGGAACTCGCCCTTGCCGATGAATGGCAGGCGCTGGGGCTGCCTGCCCGCCGCCGCGCGCTGGCGCGCGAGGTGCTGCTGATCTGTGACGGGGTGCCGGCCATCTTTGCCCATACCGTGGTGAAGCCCGACCATGCCCGGCGCGACTGGCCGTTCCTGCGCGGCCTGGGCGAGCGCCCGCTGGGCGGCGCGCTGTTCGTCGATCCCCGCGTGCGGCGAGAGCCGTTTGCCTTTGCGCGCCTGCTTGCGCATCACCCGCTGCGGCGCCGGCTGGAACTAGCCGTGCCGGCCATGCGGGAGCTCGCTGCGTCATCGGTGTTGCCCGCGCGGCGCTCGGCCTTCCGGCGTGGCGACGGCGTCATGCTGGTGACCGAGGTATTCCTGCCCGACCTGCTGGCGCGGCCGGCGCCGGCACTGAGCGGTTCCAGCCAGAAGCCGCCAGGTAGCCATCCAGAGCAAGAATTTTCCCCAAATCGATAATCGCGACCAAGAAGAAGAGACGACCATCATGAAATTGCAGGGACGTGTTGCCATCATCACCGGCGCTGCCGCCGGGATCGGTTTTGCCACCGCGCAGCGCTTTGCCGCGGAAGGTGCGCTGGTGGTGCTTTGCGACGTGCAGGAGGAGCGCGTGCGCGCCGCCGCCGAGACGCTCGCCGCTTCAGGCGCCACCGTGAGCGCCTACAAGGTCGATGTGACGCGCCGCGACGAGGTCGACGCCATGGTGGCGGCCACGCTGGCCAAGCACGGCCGCGTCGACATCCTCGTCAATAACGCAGGCATCACCAAGGATGCGCGCCTGACCAAGATGACCGAAGCCCAGTTCGACGCGGTGATCGACGTCAATCTCAAGGGCGTCTTCAACTGCGCCCAGGCCGTGGCCGACATCATGACCGAGCAGGGCAAAGGTGTGATTCTCAATGCGTCCAGCGTGGTTGGCCTGTACGGCAACTTCGGCCAGACCAACTATGCGGCGAGCAAGTTCGGTGTGATCGGCTTGACCAAGACGTGGGCGCGCGAGCTGGGCCCCAAGGGCGTGCGCGTCAACGCGGTGTGCCCGGGTTTCGTCGCCACCGAGATCCTGCGGACCGTGCCGGAGAAGGTGCTGGACGGCATGAAATCGTCTTGCTGGCTGCGCCGTCTGGCGGAGCCGGCCGAAATCGCCAGCATCTACACCTTCCTTGCCAGCGACGATGCCAGCTACGTCAATGGCGTGGCGATCGAGGCCAGCGGCGGCATGTCGCTGTAACAGCCCGCCCTGCGCCGGGCTTGCAGCCGGCGCGGTGCGGTATCATCTCAGGTCCGGTTGCCGCCTTGCCTGAAGGCGGCCTTGCACCATTTCTCTCACCGGGCCGTTCCCGCAGGCGTCACAAAGCGCCAGGGTGCTTGGTTTGCCAAGTGCGGTTCCCGGCATTTCTGAAAGTTCCGATCCATGCAGTTGCTGTTCGAAGAAGGCGGCGAGATTCGCGCCGGCACCGTGCTGACCCAGCAGGGCGAGTCGTACCAGGTGGAGCTGCCCGCGGGCAAGCGCACCAAGGTCAAGTCGCGCGACGTATTGCTGCAGTTCGCGCAGCCGTCGGCGATCGAGCTGTTGCGCCAGACCGCCGACCTGGTCGGCGAGGTCGACCTGGAATTCCTGTGGGAATGCGCGTCGGAGGACGAGTTCGGCTTTGTCGACCTGGCGGCCGAGTACTACGGCGCGGGTGCGAGCGTGGTGCAGCAAGCCGCGCTGGCGCAGACGCTGCACGGCAATCCGGTCTATTTCCGCCGCAAGGGCCGCGGGCGCTACCAGCGCGCGCCGGAAGACCAGTTGAAGGCTGCGCTCGCCGCGCTCGAGCGCAAGAAGCAGCAAGCCCTGGTGCAGGCCGAGTACGAAAACCAGCTCAAGGCCCTGACCCTGCCCGATGCGTTCCGCGGCAAGGCACTGCAACTGCTGTTCAAGCCCGACAAGAACAGCCTCGAATACAAGGCGATGGACGCCGCTTGCACCGCGCTAGGCATGTCGCCGATGCGGCTGATGGTGGCGGTGGGCGGCATTGCCAGCCCGCGCGCGCTGCATGAGGCCAAGTTCCTCTCCGAGTGCTTCCCCAAGGGCACCGGCTTTCCCGACGTGGCCGTGCCGGAACCCGCCGGCGAACTGCCGCGCGCGGATGTGGAGGCGTTCTCCATCGATGACGTCACCACCACGGAGATCGACGATGCGCTGTCGGTCACGCCGCTGGATGGTGGCAAGATCCGCGTGGGCATCCATATCGCGGCGCCCGGCCTGGGCATCCGCCGTGGCGAGCCGCTCGACGCCGTGGCGCGCCATCGCCTGTCGACAGTCTATTTCCCCGGCGACAAGATCACCATGCTGCCGGACTCGGTGGTGGAGCGCTACACGTTGCAGGAAGGGCGCGAGTGCCCGGCCCTGTCGCTGTATGTGGTCTACGACCCGGCCCTGCAGATGATCGTCAGCAGCGAGACCCGCGCGGAGCTGGTCAAGATCGCGGCCAACCTGCGCCACAACCTGCTTGAGGATGTGGTGACCGAGGCCGCACTGGCCGCCGGCACCGGCGACTACCCGTTCCGCGATGCGCTGACCCAGTTGTTCCATTTCTCCGGCTGGCTGCACGACGAACGCCAGAAGGCGCGTCTGGCCAGCGGGCTGCGTCCCGAGTCGCACAACCGCGCCGACTACAGCTTCTACATCGACCTGCTGGAAGATGGCGGCGAACGCGTGCGCATCGAGCAGCGCCGCCGCGGCTCCCCGCTCGACAAGATCGTTGCCGAGCTGATGATCCTGGCCAACAGCACCTGGGGCAAGCTGCTTGCCGACAACGGTGTGCCGGGCATCTATCGCACGCAGAAGGCCTGGGGCATGAACCGCACCCGCATGCAGACCTACCCGGCGCCCCACGAGGGGCTGGGCGTGGCGCAATACGCGTGGAGCACCTCGCCGCTGCGCCGCTATGTCGACCTGGTCAACCAGTGGCAGATCCTGGCAGTCGCCCAGCATGGCATCACGGCCAAGCTGGTGGCGCCGTTCAAGCCCAAGGATTCGGACCTGCTGGCCGCGGTCGCGGATTTCGAAGGCACCTACGCCGCGTATGCCGACCATCAGTCGACCATGGAGCGCTACTGGTGCCTGCGCTGGCTGCAGCAGGAAAAGCGCGAGCGCCTGATGGGCTCGGTGCTCAAGGAAGGCGCGGTGCGCTTTGCCGAGATTCCGCTGGTCACGCGCGTGCCGGAGTTGATGCAGGCCTCGCGCGGCACCCAGGTGCTGCTCGAGATCGGCGCGATCGACGAGATCTCGCTGGAAGTGTCATGCCGCGTCCTGGAGGTGTTTGCCGGCGAAGGCGAGCTGCCGCAGGAGGAGATGGAGCGGGACGACGAAGCCGGCGAAGTGTCGGCGCAAGCCGCCGCTGAAGCCGCGGCCGAGGAGGCTGCCGAAGCCGCTGCCGAGGGTGCGGCCGAAGGGGCAACTGAAGGGGCAACCGAAGGTGAGGTTGACGCTGCGACTGGGGAAGCTGGCGATGACGAAGCCGCGAGTGCCGCGGATGCCACAAGCGACGGCGCTGCGTCGGACACACGCGACACCGGCACCGGCGGCGCAGGCTGAGTTCCTCGGAAAAAACGAGGCGCTCCCTTACAATCGCAGTCTGACCCCGGGGTCCCACGGACCCCGGCCCCAGTCTCGCCCGATCGACGCTTCCCAGCCAACGTCCCGCCCATCGTGAAAGCCGCTTTTTCTCCCCGCCAGTGGTGGAACGCCAGCAGCACGATGGCCAAGGCGCTGGTCGTCTCGTTGCTGGCCCATGCGTTGCTGCTGACCGTGCGCGTAGTGGCGCCGGAGGCGTTCGAGATCAAGCGCACCGACGCCGCGCTCGATGTGGTGCTGGTCAATTCCAAATCGGCGCAGCGCCCGCAGAACCCCACCGTGCTGGCCCAGGCCAACCTCGACGGCGGTGGCGAGCACGACCAGCAGCGCGCCACCACGCCGCTGCCGGCACAGACCGTCACCAAGGACGGCGACCTGGTGCGCCAGATGCAGCGCCGCGTGGAGCAGATGGAGCAGGAGCAGCAGCGCCTGATGACGCAGTCGCGCGAAGCCGCGCCGTCCGTGCACAGCCAGCCGCTCAAGCCAGGCCAGCAGCGCGTGGAAAACCCGCTGCGCGGCCAGGACGAACGCACCTCGCTCGACGAGATGGCCAAGCTCGAAGCCGAGATCGGCCGCAACCTCGAGCAATACGCCAAGCGGCCCAAGCGCTACCAGCTCACCGCCACCAGCGCGCAGGAAGTGGAATACGCGCAGTACTACGACCGCCTTCGCCAGAAGATCGAAGCGCGCGGCACCACCGATTTCCCCCAGCGCAATGGCAAGCCGATCTACGGGCAACTGATCCTGGTGATCAACGTCAACCGGCAGGGCCGGCTTGGCTATAACCGTGATGGCTACAACATCGACGCCATCGACGTGGTCAAGAGCTCGGGCGATCCCGTGCTGGACCGCCAGGCGGTTGCCATCGTGCGCGCGGCGGCGCCGTTCGGCGGGTTCACGGCGCAGATGCAGGCGCGCCAGGATATTCTCGAAGTGATCTCTACATTCAAGTTTTCGCGCAGTGGGCTGGAAACTCGCCTGCAGTCCCGATGACGCCATCACCTGACACTATGCAATCCCAGACTCCCGCCGACCGTTACGTCGTGATCGGCAACCCCGTCGCGCACAGCCGCTCTCCCGCCATCCATGCCGCATTTGCGCTGCAGACCGGCGAGGCCGTCGAGTACGAGCGCCTGCTTGCGCCGCTCGATGGGTTCGTTGCCACCGTGCGCGCCTTCTTCGACGGCGGCGGCCACGGCCTGAACGTGACCGTGCCGTTCAAGCTCGAAGCCTACGACCTCGCCGAGCGCCTGACGCCGCGCGCCGAGAGCGCGGGCGCGGTCAACACCATGTGGATCGAGGACGGCGTGATCCACGGCGACAACACCGACGGTGTCGGCCTCACGCGCGACATCGAGGTCAACCTCGATACCTTGCTCGAAGGCAAGCGCATCCTGTTGCTGGGCGCGGGCGGCGCCGCCATGGGCGCCATGCTGCCGCTGATCGGCTGCCGGCCGGATCGCATCGTGGTGGCCAACCGCACGCCCCAGCGCGCCAGCGATATCCTGGAAAACGTGGCCCAGCAAGCGGACGAGTACGGCGTGGAGCTGTGGGGCGGTGGTTTTGACGCACTGGCGGGTTTGACCGATGAAGACGCTTGCGACGTGGTCATCAACGCCACCAGCAGCAGCCTGCAGGGCGAGTTGCCGCCGGTGCCGGCGGAACTGCTGGGCAAGGACGTGCTCGCCTACGACATGATGTACGGCGCGGAGCCCACCGTATTCCTGAAGTTCGCCGCCCAATGTGGCGCGCGCACCAGTGACGGGCTGGGCATGCTGGTCGAGCAGGCCGCCGAGGCCTTCTACAACTGGCGGGGTGTGCGGCCCGCCACCGCGCCCGTGCTGGCAACGCTGCGCGCGGCGCTGCAGGCCGAAGCCGCGCGCTAAAGCGCAGGCCGGCTGGCTCGAACATGGCTGAGCGCAAGCACACCGCCCGTCCCGGGGCGGCTCAAGGCGGCAGGGGCGGTGGCCTCAACCCGCTGCGCTGGCTCGCCTACCTGCTTGGCGCGCTGATCGCCGGCGTGCTGGCCATGCAGGTGTATTTCTTCCTGCAGATCGCTGCCTGGCAAACCGTGAACCCGTCATCCACGGCGTTCATGCGGGCCGAGCAGTGGCGTCTGTGCGGCTTCAGGTTCTGGAGCTGCCAGGTGGACCGCCGCTGGGTCGGCTATGACGATATCTCCCGCAACCTCAAGCGCGCGGTGATCGCCAGCGAGGACGCCGACTTCGTCAACCATCCCGGCTACGAGCTCGATTCCATGCTCGATGCCTGGGAGCGCAACAAGAAGCGCGGGCATATCGTGCGTGGCGGCTCCACCATCACGCAGCAACTGGCCAAGAACCTCTTCCTTTCGTCCGAGCAGCACTACCTGCGCAAAGGCCAGGAGCTGGCCATTACCTGGATGCTTGAGTTCTGGCTCGACAAGCAGCGTATCTACGAGATCTATTTGAATTCGGTGGAGTGGGGCGAGGGCGTGTTTGGCGTAGAGGCCGCGGCCCAGCATTATTTCAAGACCAGCGCCGCCAAGCTGAGTGTGGGCCAGGCAGCACGCCTGGCCGCGGCGCTGCCGGCGCCAAAGTGCTTCGACAAGAAGGAGTACTGCGCCAATGTACGCGTGAACTTCAAGGTCAAGGCCAACATCATCGCGCGCCGCATGGGCGCGGCCACGCTGCCCGACTGAGTCCGGGGCAGCGCAGTTCAGACGCCCTTCAGCTTAGCCAGCCCTTGCGCTTGAAGTACACCAGCGGGATCGCGGCCGACACGGCCATCAGCGCGATGGCCCAAGGATAGCCCGCGGCCCAGTCCAGCTCCGGCATGAACTTGAAGTTCATGCCGTAGATGCTGGCGATCAGCGTGGGTGGCATCAGCGCCACCGAGACCACCGAGAACAGCTTGATGATCTTGTTCTGGTTGATGTTGATGAAACCGACCGTGGCGTCCATCAGGAAGTTGATCTTGTCGAACAGGAACGCGGTGTGGTTCTCGATGGAGTCGATGTCGCGCAGGATCTGGCGGGCTTCGTCCTGCTGCTCGGCCGACAGCAGCTGGCTGCGCATCAGGAAGGAGACCGCGCGGCGCGTGTCCATCACGTTGCGGCGGATGCGGCCGTTCAAGTCTTCTTCGCGGGCGATGGTTTCCAGCACGTCGGCCGCCGCGGCATCGGTCACGTTCTCCGCCAGCACGCGCTTGCTGGCTTCCTCCAGCCGCTCGTAGACTTCCTCGATGGAGTCCGCCGAGTATTCCGCATCGGTGGCGTACAGGTCCATCAGCACGTCCTTGGCGTTGCGCACCGAGCCCGGGCGCATGCGGGCGCGCAATCGCACCAGCCGAAACACCGGCAGGTCTTCGTCGTGAATGGAGAACAGCACGTCGCGCGTGAGCACGAACGCCACGCGCACGTTGCGCGAGATGTCTTCCTCGTCGAGCAGGAAGTCGGTGCGGATATGGATGTTCTCGTCCTCGCCTTCGAAGTAGCGGGCCGAGGCTTCCAGGTCGCCCAGGTCTTCCAGCTCCGGCAACGCGACGCCGTAGGCTTCCTTGATCCAGGCGAGTTCCTCGTCATCGGGGCTGATGACATCGATCCAGATCGGCTTGTGCTGCAGAAGTTCATTGCGATCGTCGACCTGCTCCTGTGCGAGCCGGCCTTTCTGCAGGACGAACAGGTTGATCATCCCAGGGCTTCCTTGTTGCGTTTGGCGAAGAAACGCGCAGGCTTGGCTCGCCGGCCATGGGGCGAGCCCATGCTTCGCGCGAAAACGGCGAAGCTCAGGGCCGCTGGCAAGCGTGATCGCGCTGTGCGCTTGAAGGGCGCGCAAGGCGATGGCGTTTGCCGTTCATGGCTGGCAAGCCGGGGGAGGGATAAGTCCGGGACGAAGCGGCGCGCGGCGACGGCCGTCAGGAACACGGAAGAACACTCACCCGCAGTATGTGCTGCGGGCGAGTCCGACGAGGCGGTGGAGCGGGATAAGGCCAGCTCCGGCGGTCGTCGTTACGCAGCCCGCAGTGACATGGCATTCGGTGCGATCGCAATCTGGCTGCGGCAACACGAACACCCGATGCTACTGCCCACGTAGTTTCTCCGGGATTATGATGGCCGCGAGTGTAGCCCAACGAGGGGGGGCTTGTTAAGTGAAATGTGGGTGAAGGCGAGGCGCCGGCGCGCAGTGCGTTGTTATGCCGCCCGCGCGCTTTGGCGCCCGCGCCGCAATAGCGGCTCGAGCAGCACCGAGGCCATGGCGGCGAACATCCATCTGGCCGCATTTCATCATTTGCGTGCCCAGGCCCCGGCCGGCCACTGTGTGCGACGCCGCTCCTTGTATCGAGGAAGAACGGCAGAAGAGAGCACACAGCGGGTAAAATCGCGGGAACGACTGTTGCCGCGGGGGGAGCGCCGACCCGGCTTGACAAGCCCGGCGCGCAGCCGACGCGGCCGACCCAGATTAGCGAGCATCCCATGACCTTCACCGAGCAGCTGGCTGCAGCCTGGCAGCGCAACGATTCCCTCCTCTGCGTCGGGCTAGACCCCGACCCGGGCAAGCTGCCCCTGTCCATGACGGGCACGGGCGGCGCGATCTTCTCCTTTTGCCGCGAGATCGTCGACGCCACCGCCGACCTGGTCTGCGCCTTCAAGCCGCAGATCGCCTATTTCGCGGCGCAGCGCGCCGAAGACCAGCTCGAGCAGCTGATCGCCTATATCCATGACGCCCACCCCGGGATTCCCGTGATCCTGGACGCCAAGCGTGGCGACATCGGCTCGACCGCGCAGCAGTACGCCATCGAAGCCTTCGAGCGTTACCGGGCGGACGCTGTCACGGTCAATCCCTATATGGGCCTGGATTCGCTCGAGCCGTACCTGGCCTATCTGGATCGCGGCGTGATCGTGCTGTGCCGCACTTCCAACCCGGGCGGCTCCGACGTGCAGTTCCTGCCGGTGGATGGCAAGCCCGTGTACCAGGTGGTGGCAGAGGCGGCCGCCACGCGCTGGAATACCAATGGACAGATGGCGCTGGTGGTGGGGGCGACCTTCCCCGCGGAGATTGCCAAGGTGCGCGAGATCGTGGGCGACATGCCGCTGCTGATCCCCGGCATCGGCGCCCAGGGCGGCGATATCGAGGCCACCGTCCGCGCGGGGCGCACCGGCGCTGGCGCCGGCATGATGATCAATTCGTCGCGCGCCATCCTCTACGCCAGCCGCGAGAAGGATTTCGCGGCCGCCGCGCGCAACGTTGCGTTGCAGACGCGCGAAACCATCAACCGCTTCCGCCAGGGCTGAACCGCCGCGTCGCCGGCGGCTTGCTGGCGTCGCGCGTACCCGAGACCTCAGGCCTCGTTGCGGACCAGTTCGAGCAGGCCGCGAATCGCGTATTCCGCAGCCTGGCGGCGGATTTGCTGCCGGTCGCCGCGATAGCGCTGCGTTTCCACCTTGGTGGTGATGCGGTTGCTCCAGCCGAAGCACACCATGCCCACGGGCTTTTCCGGCGTGCCGCCGGTTGGCCCGGCCACGCCGGTGATCGACAACGCCACCTGGGCGCGGCTGTTGAGCAGGGCCCCTTCGGCCATGGCGCGCGCCACTTCCTCGCTGACCGCGCCATGATCGCGAATCAGCTTGGCTGGCACGCCCAGCATGGTCGACTTTGCCTCGTTCGAGTACGTGACGAAGCCCCGCTCGAACCACCCTGACGAACCCGATACATCGGTAATGGCAGCGGCCACCAGGCCGCCCGTGCAGGATTCCGCGGTGGCGAGCAACAGCGACTTCTCGTTCAGGGAGATTCCGACCTGGACGGCGAGTTGGTCGAGCAAGCGGCTGACGGGCATGATGGCGGATTCAGTAGATAGGTTGGGGGGAGTGGCCGATCACAGCGAACGCCACAGGGCGAACACCAGCAGTGTGTAGAAGGCGGCCATGATGTCGTCGAACATCACGCCGAAACCGCCGCGCAGGCCGGGTCCCTTGAGAGTGCGGTCGAGATGCCCGATGGGCGCTGGCTTGACGATATCGAACAGGCGGAACCACAGGAACGCCGCAAGCTGGCCCCAGAAACCGGTCGGCATGACAAAGGCCATGACCAGCCAGAACGCCACGATCTCGTCCCAGACCATGCTGCCGTGGTCAAACACGCCCATGTCGCGCGCGGTGCGGGCGCAGGCCCAGAGCCCCAGCACGAAGCCGCCGACGATCAGCCACAGCCAGGTTTCCGGCCGCACCCACATCGAGATCACCAGGTAGGACAGCCACGCGTACAGCGTGCCGACCGTGCCCGGCCCGACTGGCGATAGTCCCGAGCCGAAGCCCAGCGCAATCAGGTGAGCAGGGTGCGAGAGCATGAAACGCGCCGTAGGGCGCGTGATCTTGGCGGCCTGGCCGGCTTCCAGGGTCAGGGCGGGATCGTGCGCGGTAGGCCCGGGCGGGTAGGCGGACATCAGGGATTGGCTCGTCTGGTTCGGATGGGATTGTGCCGGACGGCGTGTCCGGGCAGGGTCTGGCGCCCCGCATGGCTGCATGATGACACGGCGGATGCAGGCTTGTCAGGGGGGCGCGAAGTGGTCGAAGCTGGTGCCGTTGTAAGCGCTCGGATTACCGTCGCGGTCAACCAGGCGCAGGCCAGCCTCGGGCGTGATCGCGCCGACGCGCGTCAGGGCCAGCCCGAGCCGCGCGCCGATGGCGGCAATGTGGTCGCGCTCGCCCACGGGCGCGGTAAAGCAGAGTTCGTAATCGTCTCCGCCGGCCAGGGTGCATTCCAGCTGGCGCGCCTCCGGCTGGCTGGCCAGCACCGTCGAGCGGGGCAGGGCGTCCACATCGAGCAAGGCGCCGACCTGGGAGCGCTCCAGGATATGGCCGAGGTCGCCGACCAGGCCATCGGAAATATCGAGTGCTGCATGGGCCACGCCGCGAAGCGCCATGCCCAGCGCGATGCGCGGCGTTGGCGTGTCCATGCGCGGGCGCACCTGGCTGAAGTCCGGTTCGGGCAGCAGCCATTCGCCACGGAAGTCGCCTAGCGCCAGGCGGGCATCGCCAAGCGTGCCGGAGACCCAGATATCGTCGCCGGGGCGTGCGGCATCGCGTCGCAGTGCCTTGTGCACAGGTACGTCGCCGAACACCGTCAGGCTCAGCGTCAGCGGGCCGCGCGTGGTGTCGCCGCCGATCAGCTCACAGCCGTGGGCGTCTGCCAGTTCCAGCATGCCGGCGGCCAGTTCGGACAGCCATGCGGCTTGCGCATCGGGCAGCGCCAGCGCTAGTGTGAAGGCGCGGGGCTCGGCGCCCATGGCAGCCAGGTCGGACAGGTTGACCGCCAGCGCCTTGTGGCCAAGTGAGCGCGGCGCCACGTCCGGAAAGAAGTGCCGCCCGCTGACCAGCATGTCAGTGCTGATGGCAAGGTGGTGACCGGGGCGCCCTTCAATCAGCGCGCAATCGTCGCCCACGCCCAGTACCGCCTTTTGTGCGGGCCGGGTAAAGAAGCGGCGGATCAGGTCGAACTCGGAGAGCTGGGCGCTGGAGGAATCGGGCATGAAGGGGATCGGGGCGGCGGAGATTCTGCGAAGGGTCAGGGAAACCTCGCCGGGTCGCGGCCGCTGCGGGTTTCGCCCTGCTGTTCAGCGCTGGCGGCATGCGGCATATTGTACCGAAACGCAAAGGTGCCTCGCGCAAAACGCTTATTGTGAAATAATATTTCACAATATAAAATGCCAGGTTCCAAAGGAAGAGACTGCGGGTACGTGGAGCCGACCCGCCATTTCGTGTCCCATACGTGATTAACGGCTCCACCGACCGGAAGATGCGCCGATGACCAGTCCCCAGCAGCCCACGCCCCAAGACGACCTGAAGCAGCAGCAGCGTGAGGCGCTGCGCAAAGCTGCCCTGGAATATCACGAGTTTCCGACCCCGGGCAAGATCTCCGTTACGCCGACCAAGCCGCTATCCAACCAGCGTGACCTGGCCCTGGCGTACTCGCCGGGCGTGGCCTACGCGTGCGAGGAAATCGTCGCCGATCCCCTTAATGCATTCCGCTACACCGCGCGCGGCAACCTGGTCGGCGTGATCACCAACGGCACCGCCGTGCTGGGCCTGGGTGATATCGGCCCGGCGGCTTCCAAGCCGGTGATGGAAGGCAAGGCGGGCCTGTTCAAGAAGTTCGCCGGCATCGACGTGTTCGACATCGAACTCGATGAGAAGGACCCCGAGAAGCTGGTGCAGATCATCGCCGCGCTCGAGCCCACCTTCGGTGGCATCAACCTGGAAGACATCAAGGCACCCGAGTGCTTCTACGTTGAGCGCAAGCTGCGCGAGCGCATGAAGATTCCCGTCTTCCACGATGACCAGCATGGCACCGCCATTGTGGTCGGCGCGGCCGTGGTCAATGGCCTGACCGTGGTCGGCAAAGATATCAGCAAGGTCAAGCTGGTGGCTTCCGGCGCGGGTGCTGCGGCGCTGGCTTGCCTGGATCTGCTGCTCGACCTCGGCATGAAGATCGAGAATATCTGGGTGACCGACCTGGCTGGCGTGGTCTATGAAGGCCGCGCTGAGCTGATGGACCCGGAAAAGGCCCGCTTCGCGCAAAAGACCGACAAGCGCAAGCTGGCAGAAGTGATCGATGGCGCCGATATTTTCCTGGGCCTGTCCGCTGCCGGCGTGCTCAAGCAGGACATGGTCCAGCGCATGGCCGACAAGCCGCTGGTGCTGGCCCTGGCCAACCCTAACCCGGAAATCCTGCCGGAGCTGGTCAAGGAAGTCCGTCCGGACGCGGTGATCGCCACCGGCCGTACCGACTACCCGAACCAGGTCAACAACGTCCTGTGCTTCCCCTTCATCTTCCGCGGCGCGCTGGACTGCGGCGCCACCACCATCACGCGTGAGATGGAAGTCGCCGCGGCGCATGCGATCGCGGAACTGGCCCGCCAGGAGCAGAGCGACATCGTCGCCACTGCCTATGGCATCCAGGACCTGTCCTTTGGCCCTGAGTACCTGATTCCCAAGCCGTTCGATCCGCGCCTGATCGTCAAGATCGCGCCGGCGGTGGCCGAGGCCGCCATGAAGTCCGGCGTGGCCGCGCGCCCCATCAAGGACATGGACGCGTACCGCCTGCAGCTGCAGCAGTTCGTGTACCACTCCGGCACCCTGATGAAGCCGATCTACGCGGCTGCCCGCCAGGTCGACATGGAGAAGAAGCGCATCGTCTTCGCCGAGGGCGAGGAAGAGCGTGTGCTGCGCGCGGTGCAGGTGATCGTCGACGAAAAGCTGGCCAACCCGATCCTGGTCGGCCGCCCGGCCGTCATCGCCCACCGCATCGAGCGCTTTGGCCTGCGCCTGCGCGGCGGCATCGACTTCACCGTGGTCAACCCGGAACACGACGCACGTTTCCGCGACTACTCCGAGGCGTACTTCAAGATGATGGCCCGTCAGGGCATCACCCAGCAGTACGCCAAGCTGGAAATGCGCCGCCGCACCACGCTGATCGGCGCGATGCTGGTCAAGCAGGGCGAGGCCGATGGCATGATCTGCGGCACGGTCAGCACGACTGCCGCGCACCTGCGCTACATCGATCAGATCCTGGGTGGCACCAACGAGGTGTATGCGGCGATGAACGGGCTGGTCCTGCCGGGCCGGCAGATCTTCCTGGTCGACACCCACGTCAACATCGACCCGACCGCTGGCCAACTGGCCGAGATCACCCTGATGGCCGCTGAAGAGCTCAAGCGCTTCGGCATCGTCCCCAAGGTGGCGCTGATGTCGCACTCCAACTTCGGCACATCCGAAGCGCCGTCGGCGCAGAAAATGCGCGAAACCCTGGCGATCCTGCGCGAGCGCGCCCCGGATCTCGAGGTGGATGGCGAGATGCACGGCGATTGCGCGCTGGACCCGAAGCTGCGTGACACGCTGGTGCCGGACGGCACCCTCAAGGGCGAGGCCAACCTGCTGGTGTGCCCGAATATCGACGCTGCCAACATCGCCTACAACCTGCTCAAGGTCGCGGCGGGCAACAATGTGGCGATCGGGCCGATCCTGCTTGGCGTCAAGGCGCCTGTCCACATCCTGACGCCTTCGGCCACGGTGCGGCGTATCGTCAATATGACGTCACTGGTGGTGGTGGACGCGGCAGCCAAGCGCTAAACCCCTGTCAGTCTTGAAAAGCCGGGCTTGCCCGGCTTTTTTATTGTCTTTTTACTGCCGCCGGCACCCCGTCAGTGTGTGCACACATTTTCTTAACATGTTGAAACAATTGAGGTTTTCCACTCTGCCCGGGGGCGGGGATTGATTATTTATTAGCATGGGCGTAACCTTATGCCTTTGAAGTACGCGCTCGTTACACGCGCGACGAAGCTGTCGATTTACGCGCAGGCCGTCCGGGGCGCAGGCAAAATGGGCAGTTTAGGTGGCGCGGCAACCGCGCAGCGGCGCCGGGATCGTTTGGTTGGTGTCCTCAAATCAAGACAAGCAACGTGGGTTCCCAGATTCCTTTGACGCAGCGCGCATCACAATGGATTTCAGTCGCCGGTCTGGCGCGAGTGGCAAGCCGGGTGTTGGCGAGCGTGGCGTTGTCGTGCGCGCTGGCGCAGCCGGTGCTGGCACGCCAGGCGGCCGATGACGGCACGGGAACCATCGCAGTACAACAGTTGCCCAACGAGGCACAGTCCACGTTGGAGCGGATCGAAGCGGGTGGCCCGTTTCCCTATGCCAAGGATGGCTCGAGGTTCGGCAACTACGAGCGCGCCCTGCCGCAAAGGTCGCGCAATTACTACCGCGAATACACGGTGAAGACAAACAGCCGAAATCGAGGAGCACGACGGATCGTATGTGGCGGTGATCAACGCGCCACCAACGACTGTTACTACACGGACGACCACTACAACAGTTTCAAACGGATAGCCAAATGATGACTGACATTTTCGGACTGGGCGACGCCCTTGCCGCCCGCGAAGAGCGCGGCGCCGGAGATGGCTGGCAGCGGGCCCAGACCCAGGCCCAGAATCTTTACGACAACGTGTTGACGATGCCCCGCAACGAGCTCTCGCAACAACCGCCGCTCGCACCCGTTCCCGCAGCCGGCACTGACGGCAGCCAAGAGGGAGCCATGACCCTGTTCAAGACGGTGCGTCCAAACATCGTCCAGTCGATCCGCGCGTTTCGCGTGCCCGAACTCGCTCAGGCCGCCGTGGAGCTGGGCCAGCATTTCCTGTATGCGAACTGCGCACATTGCCAGAGCAAGGCGGAAGTGCTGGAAACCATCGCCACCAACTTCCTCTTTCCCAAGCATTTCGGCAAGAATTTCGATGCGCTGGCCGATTGCCTGACCGACCTGATCTACAAGGCGGGCCCGCAGCCCGGTTTCGTGATCGTGCTCGAAGGCCTGCCGATTGCGCAGAAGTTCGACAAGGAAGGGCGCGAGGTTCTGTTAGATGTGTTCCGTGATGCGGCCGAGTTCTGGGCCGAGCGCAAGGTGCAGTTCCGCGTGTTCTACTCCTTCGCATGAGCGCCAGCCGCCTGTAGCGAAGACAGCAAGATAAAAAAGGCCCGCTAGCAGCGGGCCTTTTGCTTTGCCGGCAGGGCGCGGGGTTATGCCGCCGGCGGTACCTGGCCTTGCGGCGTCAGCTTGTCGATCAGCTCCGGCAGTCCTTCGCTGAGATGGGCTGCGACATCGTCCTGGGACAGGCCTGTCTTTTCAGCCAGGCTCTCCAGCGCGCCGGTACCACCCAATGCGCTGGCCAGCGCGGACGGCGAGACCGCCTGGTTGGCGCCGGTGCCGATCCACGAGTTGACCTGTTCGCCCAGGCCGGCCTGGGCCAGGACCTGCTGCAAGGCGCCGATGCCGCCGGCCGCTGCGCCCAACGCGGGCGCGCCGCCGGCCTGGCCGCCCAGCAGCCCGCCGAGCAGTCCGCCAAGGCCGCCGAGGCCCCCCGCACCTGCCGAGGCCGGATCCTGCGCGCCGCCGCTGCTGCTGTCCCCGCCCTTATGGCGCATGGCCAGCATGGCCAGCAGCCCCAGCGCCATCATCATCTTGGGGTTCAGGCCGCCAGCGCCCGCTTCGCCGCTGCCGCGCTGCCCGAGCACTCCGCCCAGCACGCTATCGAGTAGTCCCATGATCGACTCCTTCCGGTGAGTGTGGCGCCGGGCCGGGATGGCCGGGTGCCGTCAAAATCCGCCCAGTACCGCGTTGAGCGTGGCCAGGCAAGCAAGCCCGGCTGTTTCTGTACGCAAGATGCGCGGCCCGAGTGACACGCCCGTGAAACCGGCGCGCAGCGCCGCCGCTTCCTCGTCCGGCGCCAGCCCGCCTTCGGGCCCGATCAGCAGTGTCACGCCGCGGTCCAGCAACGCATTGCGCTGCTCGGTGGCAAACGATACCAGCGACTGCGAGGCCCGCGGCGATACCAGCAGCCGCGCCCCCTCTTGGGCCGCCGCGGGCTTTGCCTGCAGGCCTAGCCAGGATTCCACGTTAGCGACTGGCGCGACCTCCGGCAAGCGATTGCGTCCACATTGCTCGCATGCGGCCTCGACCAGCGCCTGCCAGTGCGCCTGGCGTTTCTGCGCCCGCTCCCCCGAGAGCCGGACCACGGAGCGGGCCGCCTGCAGCGGCTGGATGGCGGCAACGCCAAGCTCGACGGATTTCTCGATCAGCCAGTCCATCTTGTCGCCGCCCGCCAGACCCTGCGCCAGCGTGACGTGGAACGGCGGCTCGGCCTCGAACGGATCGTGGCTGCCGATCCGCGCCAGCGCATGGCGCTTGCCGATTTCGACCAGGGTAGCCGCATGGCTGCCGCCGCGCCCGTCGAACAGGGTGATGTCGTCGCCTGGGTTGAGCCGCAGCACCTGGACATGGCGCACCACGGCTTCGGGCAACGGCATGTCGGTCTCGGCGGCCAACGCGGCATCAATGAAAAAGCGAGGCGGCATCAGGCGGATCCGTCCTCGTTCTTGCCGGCGGCTTTGTCCACCGGCTTGCCGAAGCCCCAGCGGTAGCCATCGGGATCCTCGACCATGCAGTAGCGGTCGCCCCAGAACTGGTCGGCGGGCGCCATCAGGCTGACCGCGCCGGCGGCGACGGCACGCGCGTGCATGGCATCGACATCGTCGCAGTAGACGTAGAACGTCTGCGGGCATTCGACGCCGAGCGAGCGGGGCGCGCGCGCGGTGCTGCCCCAGGCGCCTTCGGGCGCGAACATCACGACGAGCTCGCCGTGGTAGTGCATCTCGGCGTGCGTCGGCACACCGTTTTCGTCGACCACATTCCCCGCGCTGAAACCGAAGGCGCGGTGGTAGAAGTCGAGCGCGCTGCGCCCGTTGCCCACCGTCAGGTAGGGGGTGAGCCAGGGGGTGTTGGCCGGTCTTGTCATGATCGTCTCCTGGTTACGGGAAGCCGCGCGGGGCTTGCCTGGGCGGCAAGACTCGCGGTGCGAACGAGCATCTTACGCGGGTGCGCAGGCGCTGTCGAAAAGCGCCTGCAGGTGCAGGGGCAGGGCGAACAAGGCCGGATGGAGCGCGGCGTGGTAGCAGCGCAGCTTGCGGTCGAGCTTCCAGGCGCGCAGCCGCTCGTCGAGCTGCGCGGCATCGGCGCCGCGCACGTCGAGGGTGTCGCTGGCCAGCGCGATGGCCCATTGCGCGCCGTAGACGGGGATGAAGGTGGTGATGGGGTGGACTTGCGCAAAGCACTGCCGCAAGCGCGCGGCGAGCACGCGGACCGAATCGGGGCGGTGTTCCGGCGGGCCAAGGTGCAGGGACAGCGCGCCGCCGGGCGCCAGGCAGCGCCGGGCGGTTTGCAGGCCGTGGTTGGAGAAGAGCGCAGCCGCCGGGCTGCCGTCGTCGGCCTCGGTCAGATCGAATACGATCAGGTCGAACTGCCGCCCCGCACGGCCAAAGGCTTCCATCAAGCCCAGCGCGTCGCCAATGGCGAGGTGCACGCGTGGATCCTCGAAGGCGCCCTGGTGGATGCCGTCCAGCCAGGCCCGCGCCAGCGTCACGACATCGGGGTCGAGTTCGGCCACCACCACCTCGCGCATGAAGGGCAGGCGCAGCAATTCATGCGCCGAGCCGCCGTCGCCGCCACCCACCACCAGCGCGGAGCGCGCCGCGCCATGGGCCACGGCCATGGGGTGCACCATCAGCTCATGCTGGATGAAGGCGTCCGCTTCCGCGCTCATGATGCGGCCGTCAAGGCGGAAGATCCGGCCAAAGCGGGGATGCTCGCCAATCTCGATTTGCTGGTACGGCGAGCGCATCGCCGCGAGCAGCCGAATCTGGCCCAAGGTGGTGCCAACGCCTGGGGAAAGCCATTCGGTCCATTGCAGATGGCCGCCAGGCGGGGCCGCCGGGTGGCCTAACTCCCCCCTTTGATCTGGTAAAATTGCGCTTTTCCCGCCGCCAGGTTCCCGCCGCATGTCTCACCTCGCTCATCCCGCCGCCAGTCCGCACGCTTCGCAGCCCGTCCAACTCATGGCCAACGCCATCCGCGTCCTGGCCATGGACGCCGTTCAGCAGGCCAATTCAGGCCACCCCGGCATGCCGATGGGCATGGCGGATATCGCGGTTGCGCTGTGGGGCCGTCATCTGAAGCATAACCCGAGCAACCCCAAGTGGGCTGACCGCGACCGCTTCGTGCTGTCCAACGGCCACGGCTCGATGCTGCTTTACGCGCTGCTGCACCTGACCGGCTACGACCTGCCCCTGGCCGAACTGAAGAACTTCCGCCAGATGCACAGCAAGACGGCAGGCCACCCGGAATATGGCATCACCCCGGGCGTGGAAACCACCACCGGCCCGCTGGGCCAAGGCCTGACCAACGCGGTCGGCATGGCGCTGGCTGAACGCCTGCTGGGCGAGGAATTCAACCGCCCGGGCTTCGACATCGTCAACCACCACACCTATGTGTTCCTGGGCGACGGCTGCCTGATGGAAGGCATCAGCCACGAGGCCTGCTCGCTGGCCGGCACGCTCAAGCTGAACAAGCTGGTCGCGCTCTGGGACGACAACGGCATCTCGATCGACGGCGACGTGGTGCACTGGTTCGCCGACGACACCCCGAAGCGTTTCGAAGCCTACGGCTGGAATGTGATTCGCGCGGTGGACGGCCATGACGCCGCCGCCGTCGATGCCGCCATCGCCGAAGCCAAGCACAGCGACCGTCCGACCCTGATCTGCTGCCGTACCCTGATCGGCAAGGGCGCGCCCAACAAGGAAGGCGGCCACGATGTGCATGGCGCACCGCTTGGTGGCGCCGAAATCCTGGCCACGCGCGAGGCGCTGGGCTGGGCACACGCTCCGTTCGAACTCCCGGCCGAAGTCTATACGGCATGGGATGCCAAGGCCCGCGGCGGTTCGCTGGAAAAGGCCTGGAGCGCGTTGTTCGAGGCTTATGCGGAGCGCTTCCCGTACGAAGCCGGCGAATTCCAGCGCCGCATGCGCGGCGAGCTGCCCGGCGCGTTTAACGCTGCCGTGGACGCTTTCCTGGCCAAGTGCGAGGAAAAGGCGGAAACCATCGCTACCCGCAAGGCTAGCCAGAACACCATTGAGGCGCTCGCGCCGGTGCTGCCGGAATTCCTGGGTGGCTCGGCCGACCTGACCGGCTCCAACCTGACCAACTGGTCCGGCAGCAAGGCCGTGCGCGGCGATGCCTGGGGCAACCACATCAACTACGGCGTGCGCGAGTTCGGCATGAGCGCCATCATGAACGGCATCACGCTGCATGGTGGCTACATCCCCTACGGCGGCACCTTCCTGACCTTCTCCGACTACAGCCGCAATGCCCTGCGCATGGCGGCGCTGATGAAGATCCGCACGCTGTTCGTGTTCACCCACGACTCCATCGGCCTGGGCGAAGACGGCCCGACCCACCAGTCGATCGAACACGTCGCCAGCCTGCGCCTGATCCCCAACATGGACGTGTGGCGTACTGCCGACACGACCGAAACCGCGGTGGCCTGGGCCCAGGCCGTGCGCCGCGAGAACGGCCCGAGCTGCCTGATTTTCAGCCGCCAGAACCTGCCGTTCCAGAAGCGTGACGACACCACCCGCGCCAATATCGCGCGGGGCGGCTATGTGCTGCGCGCCGGCAACAATCCCAAGACCGGCCGTCCGGATGCCGTGATCATCGCCACCGGCTCGGAAGTCGGCCTGGCCGTTGGCGCCGCCGACCAACTGGCCGCCGATGGCGTGCACGTGCGCGTGGTCTCGGTGCCGGCAACCACGGTGTTCGACAAGCAGGACGCCGCCTACAAGGCATCGGTGCTGCCGGCCGGCGTGCCGCGCGTGGCGGTCGAGGCGGGCGTGACGGACTTCTGGTGGAAGTACCAGGTCCAGGCCGTGGTGGGCATTGACACCTTCGGCGAATCGGCTCCCGCTGGCGTATTGTTCAAGCACTTCGGCTTCACGGTCGAGAACGTCGTGCGCACCGTGCGCGACACGCTCGGTCAGTAACAGGTATTCCCGGGCCCGCGCAGCGGTCGACTCGGCCGCGCGGGCCGGCAGACGCTTTCCCGCATCCATCGATCGTTAGCCTACTCAGGAGATAAACATGACCATCAAGATCGGCATCAACGGCTTCGGCCGCATCGGGCGCATGGTGTTCCGCGCAGCCGCAGCCAACTTCAAGGAAATCGAAGTCGTCGGCATCAACGACCTGCTCGAACCCGACTACCTGGCTTACATGCTGAAGTACGACTCGGTGCACGGCCGCTTTGACGGCGAAGTGTCGGTCGACGGCAACACCCTGATCGTCAATGGCAAGAAAATCCGCCTGACCGCTGTCAAGGATCCGTCCGAACTGAAGTGGGGCGAGATCGGCGCCGACGTGGTGATCGAATCCACCGGCATCTTCCTGACCAAGGAAGGCGCGCAGAAGCACATCGACGCGGGCGCCAAGAAGGTGATCATGTCGGCACCGTCCAAGGATGACACCCCGATGTTCGTGTACGGCGTGAACCACGGCACGTACAAGGGCGAGGCGATCATCTCCAACGCCAGCTGCACCACCAACTGCCTGGCGCCGGTCGCCAAGGTGCTGAACGACAAGTGGGGCATCAAGCGCGGCCTGATGACCACCGTGCACGCCACCACCGCCACGCAAAAGACCGTCGACGGCCCGTCCAACAAGGACTGGCGCGGTGGCCGCGGCATCCTGGAAAACATCATCCCGTCGAGCACTGGCGCTGCCAAGGCCGTGGGCGTGGTGATTCCCGAGCTGAACAAGAAGCTGACCGGCATGTCGTTCCGCGTGCCGACCTCCGACGTGTCCGTGGTCGACCTGACCGTCGAGCTGGAAAAGGGTGCTACCTACGCCGAGATCTGCGCCGAAATGAAGGCGCAGAGCCAAGGCGCGCTCAAGGGCGTGCTGGGCTACACCGAAGACAAGGTGGTTGCCACGGATTTCCGCGGCGATGCACGCACCTCGATCTTCGACGCCGAAGCCGGCATCGCGCTGGACTCGACCTTCGTCAAGATCGTGAGCTGGTACGACAACGAGTGGGGCTATTCCAACAAGGTGCTGGAAATGGCTCGCGTGGTCGCCAAGTAAGTTTGCCGGGATAGGTTGGTTTGCGCACGGAACAAGGCGGCATTCCCCGGGATGCCGCTTTGTCGTCTGCTTGCAACTCCAGCTATCGGGAGCCTAGGCGGGTCCTTTTGCCAGGATCCTGGCAAAAGGACGAAGGCCGGCACGGTGCAAGGGGCTGGCGCGGAATTCCTGTTCCGTTCCCCACTTTGCTCTTACACTGTGAAAGTGCTGGAAACACCGATGTGCAGCCAATGCAAGTGACGATACGGTCATTCCCAATTCCCAATCCAACCTGGGTGAGATCATGGTGAATGTGGATACCAAGCTGCTCGTGATTTTTACCGAGCTGCTCAGCAAGCGAAACGCGACCTATGTCGCGGAAAAAATGCATATGACCGCACCTGCGGTTTCGCATTCGCTGGGCCGCCTTCGCGAGATTTTCGACGATCCCCTCTTCATCCGCGTGCCGCACGGCCTGACGCCGACGCCGCGAGCCTTGGAACTCGGGCCGAAGATTCGCGACATGCTGGACCTGTGGTCCTCGATCAACGAGGGCGACGCCGATAATTTCGACCCCGCTACCGCCACCGGCACCCTCAACATTGGCTTTGCCGCCGAGCTGGGCGATACGGTCTTCAACCGCTTTATCCTGCGCATCAAGCAACTGGCGCCGGAGTTGCACATCAAGCTGGTCGAATCCCATTCCTGGGAGTCGGATGTGGCCGCCATGCGCGGCAACGAGCTGGACCTGGCGTTCTCGCCATTCCCGACCCGGCATCCCGAAATCGTTGAAGAGATGGTGACTTCGCTCAACCTCTGGGTTTGCGCGCGTAAAAACCATCCGGTGCTCAAGGGCACCTGCACGCTCGAGCAGTATCTCGACTGCGGCCACATCTTCATGGCGCATTCCGGCGGCAATGGCCGTCCGGCACCGTCGCTGATCCCGCTGGACTATGCGTTGCAGCAGCGCGGGCTAAAGCGCAATGCCACGCTGACGGTGCATTCCTGGCGCGCGCAATCGGAGCTGGCCGCGCAGACCGACATGATTTTTACGGTCAATGCGCTGACCAAGGACATGGCTTGCGAGACCTACGGCCTCAAGGCCTTCCCCTTGCCGGCAGAACTCAATACCACGCTGGGCCTGAACATGTTCTGGCACCGCAGCCGCAACACCCACCCGATGCTGGTATGGGCACGCGGGCTGTTCCGCCAGGTCGTGGGCGAATTCGTCGGCGTGCCGGCGGTTGCGCGCGGCCTGCACATCGTTGCCGAGCAGGATCATACGGAATCGTGAAGCAGGCTTGAAACAAAAAAACCGGCGCTGGCGCCGGTTTTTTTATGTTTGCGCGGCAGGCCGCCGCCGCAGGCTTAGCGCTTGGGCCGGTGGGGGCACTCGTGCTTGGTGCAGCTGCCATAGAGCGACAATGCGTGTTCTTGCAGCGCGAAGCCGCGCTCGGTTGCGATGCTTTGCTGGCGACGCTCGATCTCGGAGTCGTAGAATTCCTCCACGCGGCCGCAATCGATGCAGACCAGGTGGTCGTGATGCTTGCCTTCATTCAGCTCGAAAATGGCTTTGCCGGATTCGAAGTTGTTGCGCGACAGCAGCCCCGCCTGCTCGAACTGGGTCAGCACGCGATAGACGGTTGCAAGGCCGATATCCATTTGTTCGTTGAGCAGGATGCGGTAAACATCTTCCGCGCTGAGGTGGCGCTGCTCGCTGGTCTGGAAGATCTCGAGGATCTTCAGACGCGGTACGGTCGCTTTAAGACCGATATTTTTGAGGTCCGCCGGACTCGGCATGGGCGTGACTCCCTAGAGTACAATGTCTGGATAGTTGAATCATAAGGGTTTTGGCGGCAAAAGTCGCCCCGGCGGTTGCCCGGGGCTCGGTCACCTGCCCTAGGCTGCGCTCGCGATGACCCATCGCCGCTGCCGCCTCACGGCAAGGGCCGTGAGGGCCTGAATCGGCACTTTTCTCTCCCTTCTAGAAGCGAGATACATGCGTTCATTTCGTTCGTCCGCCATGCGTCCGACGCTGGTTACTACTGTGCTGGCTGCAGCTACCCTGCTAACGGCAGCGTGCTCCACCTATGACAATACGTCGCGCAAGGTCGCCAATGCGATCACGCCGTACCGTATCAACATCGTGCAAGGCAACTTTGTCTCGCGTGAAGCCGCCGCCCAGTTGCGTGAAGGCATGACGCGCGAGCAGGTCAAGTTCCTGCTCGGCACGCCGCTGCTGGCCGATGTGTTCCACGGCAATCGCTGGGACTACGTGTTCTCGTTCCGCCGCGGGAATACGCCGGTGGTGCAGCAGCGCCGCTATACCGTGTTCTTCGATGGCGACAAGCTGGTCAAGTTCGGTGGCGACGAGCTGCCGTCCGAATACGAGCTGATTGCCGAAATCGACGGCATGAAGGCCATGCAGGCGGGCAAGGCACCGACACCCAAGGCACCGGCCGAAACCGTTGCCGCGGCTTCGGAAGCGGCTGCAACCCCGGCCGCAGCCCCGGATGCAGCTCCCGCCGCGGCGCCTGCGGTGGCAGCTCCGGCTGCCGCCGCCTCGTCCGCCGCGGCCGGTGGCCCGGCCAGCCCGACCAACTGAGCCTTCAGGCCCGAATGCCGGCCGCGTCACGCGGCCGGCTTGTATTTTGACTGCTGACACGCCATGAATATCGCCATCGCAGGTGCCTCCGGCCGCATGGGCCGCATGCTGATCGAACACGTACTCGCCACCGAAGGCGTCACCCTGTCGGGCGCACTGGATGTGCCGGGTGCCCCGGCGCTGGGCCAGGATGCCGGGCTGCTGCTGGGCCGCGTCACGGGCGTGGCGATCACCTCGGATATCGACGCTGCCCTCGCTGGCGCTGACTGCCTGATCGACTTTACCCGGCCCGAGGGCACGCTTGTGCACCTGGCAGCGGCGAGGCGCCTGGGCGTCAAGGTGGTCACCGGCACCACCGGGTTTGACGACGCCGGCCGTGCCGCCATCGCCGAAGCTGCCAAGCACATTGGCGTGGTGTTCTCCGCGAATATGAGCGTGGGCGTCAATGCCACGTTCAAGCTGCTGGAAGTCGCCGCCAAGCTGCTGTCGTCCGGCTACGACATCGAAGTCATCGAGGCGCACCACCGCCATAAGGTGGATGCCCCATCGGGCACCGCGCTGGCGATGGGCGAGGTGGTGGCCAAGGCATTGGGCCGCGATCTGAAGACCTGCGGCGTGTTTGCCCGCGAAGGCCACACCGGCCCGCGCGACCCCAATTCCATCGGCTTTGCCACCGTGCGCGGCGGCGATATCGTGGGCGACCACACCGTGATGTTCGCCGGCACCGGCGAGCGCATCGAGATCACGCACAAGTCGTCCAGCCGCCAGTCATATGCCGAGGGCGCGCTACGCGCGGCGCGCTTCCTTGCCGACAAGCCCGCCGGGCTGTTCGACATGCAGGACGTGCTTGGCCTGAAGTAAGGCTCCCGGCACGCCCTGCGCCGCAAGTGCCGACGGTTATAATCGGCACTTTCGCCGTTCCAGCGCAGGCGGGCGCCGCAAGGCTTGCCCGCCGCTCATCTTTTCCACGCTTTTCGCACGCCGACGCACCGCGCCGTTGTCCTGAACATGCAAGACAAATACCTTCCCTCAGCCGTTGAACAAGCCGCCCAGCAACACTGGCAAGCCATCGATGCCTATCGCGTATCGGAAGAGGCGAAGCTGGCCGACGGCAGCGAGAAGCCGAAGTTCTATGCCTGCTCGATGCTGCCTTACCCGTCGGGCAAGCTGCATATGGGCCACGTGCGCAACTACACCATCAACGACATGATGGCGCGCCATCTGCGCATGAACGGGCACAACGTGCTGATGCCGATGGGCTGGGACGCGTTCGGCATGCCGGCGGAAAACGCCGCGCTCAACAATGGCGTGGCGCCTGCGGCCTGGACCTACAACAACATCGCTGAAATGAAGCGGCAGATGCAGTCGATGGGCCTGGCCATCGACTGGTCGCGCGAAGTCGCCACCTGCAGCCCGGACTACTACCGCTGGAACCAGTGGCTGTTCCTCAAGATGCTGGAAAAGGGCATCGCCTACCGCAAGACTGGCACGGTGAACTGGGATCCGGTCGACCAGACCGTGCTGGCCAACGAGCAGGTCATCGACGGGCGCGGCTGGCGCTCGGGCGCGCTGGTTGAAAAGCGCGAGATCCCGATGTACTACCTGCGCATCACCGATTACGCCGAGGAACTGCTCGGCGATCTGGACGACCTGGGCTGGCCCGAGCGCGTCAAGATCATGCAGCAAAACTGGATCGGCAAGAGCGTGGGCGTGCGCTTCGGGTTTCCGCATGCTATCGCCGGTGACGACGGCAAGCTGATCGGCGACGGCAAGCTCTATGTGTTCACGACGCGCGCCGACACCATCATGGGCGTGACCTTCTGCGCGGTCGCCGCCGAGCACCCGCTGGCCACCCATGCCGCCGCGACCAATCCTGAACTGGCCGCCTTCATCAACGAGTGCAAGCACGGCTCGGTGATGGAAGCCGATATGGCGACCATGGAAAAGAAGGGCATGCCCACCGGCCTGAAGGTGGTGCACCCCCTTACCGGCGAGCAGGTCGAGGTGTGGGTTGGCAACTACGTGTTGATGAGCTACGGCGACGGCGCTGTGATGGGCGTGCCCGCGCACGACGAGCGCGACTTTGCCTTTGCCAACAAGTACGGCCTGCCGATCAAGCAAGTGGTCGACATGGTTGACGCCAAAAAGGGCCAGCCGTTCTCCACCGAAGCCTGGCAGGAGTGGTATGGCGACAAGGAGCACGGCACCTGCATCCATAGCGGCAAATACGACGGCCTGGACTACAAGGCTGCGGTGCAAGCCATCGCAGCCGATCTCGGTGCCAAGGGCCTGGGCGAGAAGAAGATCACCTGGCGCCTGCGCGACTGGGGCATCTCGCGCCAGCGCTACTGGGGCACGCCGATCCCGCTGATCCATTGCGACGACTGCGGCGTGGTGCCGGTGCCGGAGCAGGACCTGCCGGTGGTGCTGCCGGAAGACCTGGTGCCGGATGGCACCGGCAACCCGCTGGCCAAGGATCCGCGTTTCCTCGCGTGCACCTGCCCGTCGTGCGGCAAGCCGGCGCGCCGCGAGACCGACACCATGGATACCTTCATCGATTCGTGCTGGTATTACATGCGCTATACCTGCCCGGACGCGGCCACCATGGTCGATGCGCGCAACGACTACTGGATGCCGATGGACCAGTACATCGGCGGCATCGAGCACGCGATCCTGCACCTGCTGTACGCCCGCTTCTGGACCAAGGTCATGCGCGACATGGGTCTGGTCACGTTCAACGAGCCGTTCTCCAACCTGCTCACGCAGGGCATGGTGCTCAACGATACCTACTACCGCGAGGACGCGGCGGGCAAGAAGACCTGGTTCAACCCGGCCGAAGTCGACGTCAGCACCGATGAGCGCGGCCGCCCGCTGGGCGCCGTGCTCAAGGCGGATGGCCAGCCGGTGGTGATCGGCGGCGTGGAGAAAATGTCGAAGTCCAAGAACAACGGCATTGACCCGCAGGCCCTGATCGACCAGTACGGCGCCGACACCGCGCGCCTGTTCGTCATGTTCGCCGCGCCGCCCGAGCAGCAGCTCGAGTGGAGCGGCTCGGGCGTGGAGGGCGCTTCGCGCTTCCTGCGCCGGGTGTGGAACTACGGCTATGCCAACGCCGAGGCGATTGCCGCGGCGGGCAATGCCGTGCCGTCCGGCGATGCCGACGCAGCACTGCGCCGCGAGATCCACGGCGTGCTCAAGCAGGCCAACTACGACTACCAGCGCATCCAGTACAACACCGTGGTGTCCGCCACCATGAAGATGCTCAACGCGCTGGAAGACGCCAAGCAGGCCACGCCCGCCGCGCGCCGCGAGGGCCTGGGCATCCTGCTGCGCGTGCTGTATCCGGTGGTGCCGCACGTCACCCACGGGCTGTGGCAAGAGCTCGGCTACGCCACGCAGTACGGTGATTTGCTCGACGCAGCCTGGCCGCAGGTGGACGAATCCGCGCTGGTGCAAAGCGAGCTGGACCTCGTGCTGCAGATCAACGGCAAGGTGCGCGGCAGCCTGAAGGTGCCGGCCGCTGCCGACCGCGCTGCCATCGAGGTCATGGCTGCCGCCAGCGAGATCGTTGCCAAGTTCGCTGACGGCGCCGCGCCGAAGAAGATCGTGGTGGTCCCGGGCCGCCTCGTTAATGTGGTTCTTTAACGTGACGCTGTAACTAGCGTCAGAGAAGCCAACAAGGGAGCTGCCCACATGGATGGACAGAAGCTGGATCGACCGCTGCAGGGCCGCCGCAAGGTCCTGGCCACGCTGCTGCTGGCCGGCCTGCTGGGCGGCTGCGGGTTTCACATGCGCGGCAATGCGGACTTCGCATTCAAGCGGCTGTATGTGAGCATTCCGCCCAATACGCTGATGGGCTCCGATTTGCGCCGCGCCATCCGCAACGGATCGGACACGCAGATCGTGACCGACCCGAAAGAGGCGGATGCCCTGCTCGATGTGCTGCAGGACACGCGTACCAAGACAGTGCTGTCGATCACCACCACCGGCGTGGTGCGTGAGTACCGCCTGACGCAGCGCTTCACCTTCCGCCTGCGTGATGCCGGCGGCCAGGAGCTGATCGCGCCGTCGCAACTGGTGCTCACGCGTGACCTGACCTACAACGAAGCCAACACGCTAGCCAAGGATTACGAAGAGCAGCAGCTCTATCGCGACATGCAGCGCGACATCGTGCAGCAGCTGATTCGCCGGCTGAGCGCGGTCAAGGCCATCTGAGCGGCGCGAGAAGCGCCGGCCAGATACGCCCAATACGGCAAGGACAGAGGAAAGAAGCGCACGGCATGCAGCTCAAGCTCGATGGACTCGAAGCGCACCTGCGCCAGGCCAAGGGACGCGGCCTGGCTTCGCTCTACGTGGTGCATGGCGATGAGCACCTGCTGGTGCTCGAGGCGGTCGACCGCCTGCGACAGGCTGCACGCGAGGCCGGCTTCACGGAGCGCGAGGTACTGTCCTCCGAGCGCGGCTTCAACTGGGGCCACGTGGTCCAGGCGCAGCAATCGATGTCGCTGTTCGGCGACCGCAAGATCGTCGAGCTGCGGATTCCCTCCGGCAAGCCCGGCAAGGACGGCGGCGAGGCGCTGCGCGCGGTGGCTGCCCAGCCTTCGCCGGACGTGGTCATGTTCATCACGCTGCCACGGCTGGACTTCGCCACGGCCAAGTCGGCCTGGTTCCAGGCGCTGGACGCCGCCGGCGTGTCGATCAAGGTTGATTCCGTCGACCGCACCCGGCTGCCGGCCTGGGTCGGCGAGCGGCTGGCGCTGCAGCAGCAACGGGTCGAGCCCGGCGAACCGGGGCGGCGCGCGCTGCAGTTCATCGCCGACAAGGTCGAAGGCAACCTGCTGGCCGCTCACCAGGAAATCCAGAAGCTCGGGCTGCTGTATCCGGCTGGTCCGCTGACCTTCGAGCAGGTGCACGATGCGGTGCTCAACGTGGCCCGCTACGACGTCTTCAAGCTCTCCGAAGCCATGCTCAGCGGCGACGTGCCGCGCCTGGTGCGCATGCTCGAAGGGTTGCGCGGGGAGGGCGAGGCCACGGTGCTGGTGCTGTGGGCGCTGACCGAGGAAATTCGCGTATTATCCAAGGTCCGGCAAGGGCTGGCGGCAGGCAAGCAGATTGGTGTCCTGACGCGTGAACTGCGCATCTGGGGCCCGCGCGAAAAGCTGGTGCCGCAGGCCGCGCAGCGCCTCTCGCTGGCGCAGCTGGAAGCGGCGCTGGGCATGGCCGCCAAGCTGGACCGGCAGGTCAAGGGCCTGCGCGCCGAAGGCATGCCGGCCGAGCCCTGGGATGGCCTGCTGCAGCTGGCGCTGACCATCGCCCGGTAAGCCCGCAGGCCGGTAGCCGGTAGCCGGTAGCGCGGTCATTGGAGATCACTGCCAGCGACCCGCATAGCCAGCCGTAGCCGACAAAAAAAGCTAAACCAAGCATTGAGGGCCGGGTCCCCTGGCCAGGAATATGAACGAGCTCGATCTCAAGCAGTACATGGACCGCGTCGGCCAGCAGGCCCGCGCCGCCTCCCGCGCCATGGCGCGCGCCTCCACCGCGGACAAGAACCGCGCGCTGTTGACCATCGCCGCCGCCATCCGCCGCGACGCCGCGCACCTCAAAGCCGTGAACGCCGGCGACGTGGAGCGTGCCCGCGCCAACGGCCAGGACGCCGCTTTCATCGACCGCCTGACGCTCTCGGACAAGGCGATCGACACCATGGCCGCCGGCCTGGAGCAGATCGCCGCGCTGGCGGACCCGATCGGCGAGATCAGCAACATGAAATTCCGCCCCACCGGCATCCAGGTGGGCCAGATGCGGGTGCCGCTGGGCGTCATCGGCATCATTTACGAGTCGCGTCCCAACGTGACCATCGACGCGGCCGCGCTGTGCCTGAAGTCGGGCAACGCCACCATCCTGCGCGGCGGCTCCGAGGCGATCGATTCCAATACCGCGCTGGCCGCCCTGGTGGCCGAGGGCCTGGCCGCTGCGGGCCTGCCGCCCGAAGCGGTGCAGGTGATCTCGACCACCGACCGCGCCGCGGTTGGCCGCCTCGTCACCATGACCGAATATGTCGACGTGATCGTGCCGCGCGGCGGCAAGAGCCTGATCGCGCGCCTGATGGCAGAAGCGCGGGTGCCCATGATCAAGCACCTGGATGGCATCTGCCACGTCTATATCGATGTCGACGCGGACCTGGACAAGGCGGTGCGCGTTGCCGACAACGCCAAGACCCAGCGCTACGCGCCCTGCAACACCATGGAAACGCTGCTGGTCGCGCGCGATGTCGCCGCCGCGGCGCTGCCGCCGCTGTGCCGCATCTACCAGGAAAAGGGCGTGGAGCTGCGCGTGTGCGCCGCCACCCGCGCCACGCTGGAAGCCGCCGGTTTCACCGGCCTGGTCGACGCCACCGAAGAAGACTGGCGGCTTGAGTACCTGGCGCCGGTGCTGGCGATCCGCACCGTGGCCGGGCTGGACGAGGCCATCGAGCACATCAATACCTACGGCTCGGCGCATACCGATTCCATCATCACCGAGAACTACACCACTGGCATGCGCTTCCTGCGTGAGGTGGACTCGGCCAGCGTGATGATCAATGCGTCGACGCGCTTTGCCGATGGCTTCGAGTACGGCCTGGGCGCCGAGATCGGCATCTCCAACGACAAGCTGCACGCGCGCGGCCCGGTCGGCCTGGAAGGCCTGACCTCGCTGAAGTACGTGGTGTTCGGCCACGGCGAGATCCGTACCTGAGCGGGCTGGCGGCACGCGTCCCGTGCCGCCTCCCGTGCCGCCTCCCGTGCCGCCTCCCATTGCGCATCCCCACCGTTCCACCGTTCCCATGCATTCCCATGGGAACCCAACCAGAAAGAAGGCCAGATGCTCTGGGTTAAAGCGCTGCACATCGTTTTCGTTGTCTCCTGGTTCGCTGGCCTGTTCTACCTGCCTCGCATCTTCGTCAACCTCGCCATGGAGCGCGAGCCGGCCAGCGAGCAGCGCCTGCTGCTGATGGCGCGCAAGCTCTACCGCTTCATGACCATGCTGGCGGTGCCGGCGCTGGTGTTCGGGCTGTGGCTGTATATCGGCTACGGGATCGGGCGCGGTCCGGGGCAGGGCTGGATGCATGCCAAGCTGGCGCTGGTGCTGGTGCTGATCGGCTATCACCATGGCTGCGGCGTGCTGCTCAAGAAGTTCGAGGGCGGGCGCAATACGCGGTCGCACACCTTCTATCGCTGGTTCAACGAGTTGCCGGTGCTGGTGCTGCTGGCGGTGGTGATCCTGGTGGTGGTCAAGCCGTTCTGACGCGCGTTGGCCGGCGTCCGCGCGCATCGCCTGCGCGGGCCGCCGGGTCTGGGTTTTTTCTCGTATCGTATTTCATTCGTTTCACGCAGCATCGCCGCATTCACCGCGCGGTTGTCTCGCCCCACTCCGTCCAGAGGACATGATGAGCAAGCAGGTCGACTACTACCTCACCCCGCAATCGCCTTTCGTCTACCTTGGCCACGAACGCTTCACCGCGATTGCGGCCAAGCATGGCGTGCAAGTCAATCTCAAGCCCTGCGACCTGGGCCGCGTGTTCTCTGTTTCGGGGGGCTTGCCGCTGGCGCAGCGTCCGCCGCAGCGCCAGGCTTACCGCCTGGTCGAGCTGGCCCGCTGGAGCGAGTTTCTTGGCCTGCCGCTGAACCCGCAGCCGACCTTTTTCCCGGTCTCCGGCGACGCCGCCAGCAAGCTGGTCATCGCCGTGCAGTTGGCCCATGGCACCGCCCGCGCGATGGAGCTGATCGGCGCCATTGGCCGCGCCCTGTGGGCCGAGCAACGCAATATCGCTGACGCCGCCACGCTGGCGCAACTGGCCGACAGCATCGGCCTGGAAGGCGCGGCGCTGCTCAAGGCGAGCGACGCGCAGGCTGTCCAGGCCGCCTATACGCAGCACACCCAGGACGCGGTTTCCGTCGGCGCGTTCGGCGCGCCGTGGTACGTCTATGACGGCCAGCCTTTCTGGGGCCAGGACCGCCTGGACTTCCTCGATCGCGCCCTCGCGGCGGGCTGAAGCCCCGGAGCGCGGTACACTGCGCGCTATCCGACCCCGTCCGCTACGGCGGACGTTTTTGTTTGCAGGAATTCCCAAGCCATGTCCCAAGCCTTTTTTGCCTCCTGCCCGCGCGGCCTCGAGAGCGCACTTGCCGAAGAGTTGCACGAGATCGCAGCCCGGCCCGGCCTGGCCAGGCTCGCCCCCATCCAGGTCCATCGCGAAATGCCCGGTGGTGTCACTTTCTCGGGCGAGATGGCCGCGGCCTACGCAGTCAACCTGCATTCGCGCATTGCCAGCCGGGTGCTGATGCGGGTCGCCAACCGCGGCTACCGGCGCGAAGACGATATCTATGACCTGGTGCGCGCCCAGCGCTGGGATCACTGGTTCACGCCGGACGAGACGCTCCGGGTGGACGTCACGTCGCATCGCTCGCCGCTGCAGAGCCTGAACTTCATTGCCCTGCGTATCAAGGACGGCGTTTGCGACGCCATGCGCGAGCGCTCGGGCGAGCGGCCCAGCGTCGACACCGTGAATCCGGATGTGCGGATTTATGCCCACCTGACCGAGCACGATTGCACGCTCTACCTCGACACCTCGGGCGATCCGCTGTTCAAGCGGGGCTGGCGCCTGGAGAAGGGCGAGGCGCCGCTGAAGGAAAACCTGGCCGCTGGCATCCTGCGCCTGGCCGGATGGGTGCCAGGCCAGACCGAACGCCCGTTCTACGATCCGATGTGCGGCAGCGGCACCTTCCTGGTGGAAGCGGCCCAGGTGGCCCTTGGCCTGGCTCCTGGCGCGAACCGCAGCTTTGGCTTCGAGCGCCTGAAGGGCGCCGACAACAAGACGTGGAATGCGCTGAAGGCGGCTGCGCGGGATGACGAGGAGGCCGCGCGCAAGCGCGTCGCGTCCGAGCCCCTGGAACTCGCCGGCAGCGATATTTCCACCGACCTGCTGTCGATGTCGCAAGCCAACTGGGAACGCGCCGGCTTGCCCGGCGAAGTGCGGTTGAAGCAAGTGGATGCACGCTTTGCGCAGCCGCCGTTCGCAGCACCCGGCCTGATGCTGATGAACCCGCCGTATGGCGAGCGGATTGCCGTGCGGGGAGAACGCCGGCGGCCGATGGATGAAGCACCGGTCGACGAGATCGATGACGAGGCCGCCAATCAGTTCGCCAGCGCCTTCGCCACCACGCTCAAGCAGCATTTCGCGGGCTGGCAGGCATGGGTGTTCACTGGCGATCTGACGCTGCCGCGCCGCTTGCGGCTCAAGGAGTCGCGCCGCACGCCGCTGTACAACGGCAATATCGAGTGCCGGCTGTTCCGTTTCGACATGGTGCGAGGCGGCAACCGCAACGCCCCCGTGCAGCCTTCGGCCTGATGCGGCGCGCGCAGGAGAGGCTCGCTCTCCTGCGCGGTGTGGCTTAGCGCGCTGCGCGCCCGGTGACCCGCTCGGGGTGACGGGCAAAATCGTCCAGGAAGCCCTGGAAGCTGACCACCGGCTCCTGCAGCAAATGGCGCGGCAGGTCGAACAGCGCGTAGAAATAATCCTCACGCCCTTCGCAGCGCTCGGCCGGCAGGCAATATTGCTCCCAGTCGATGCAGGCCGGCGTGTACATGCCGTTGCCTGGCCAGAAGAAAGGCACGATGCGGCCCTCGCGCAGTCCCTCGATCAGGGCCGCCGGCGCATCGTAAGCTTCCGCGGATTCCACCTGGTTGATCAGGCCGGCGCGTGTCTCGATCACCATCAGCGTGGCCTGGCCCTGCGCCGTCAGCATCAGGATGCCGGCTGGGTTGGGGTAGAGGTAGTACTCGACAAAGCCGTAACGCGCGGTGACCTGGCGCACCCGCTCGCAGATCGCCGGATCCGACAGGAAGGAAAACGAGTGGCGCGTCAGCAGATCGCGCAGCGTGCGCGACAGTGTGGCGAAATACTGCTGCTGGAGTGCGTCGATCTCCTGGTCCAGCCGCTCGACCATGTTGCTGTCGTGCTTCTTCACGTAGCGGTCGATCAGCCCGTGGTTGAAGCCCTGCACGGCAATGCCTTCGTCGGCGGTGCCGGTCAGCAGGATGGTCTTGCACGGCAGGTCCTGCAGGGCCTGGCAGAACTCCAGCCCGTTCATCTGCGGCATCGAATAATCGACCACGATCACGCCCGGCTGCACAAAGCGGTTGTAGTCGTGGATTTGCCGGTAGATGCGGTCGATATCGAGCTGCACGGTGCGCCGCTCGGTCAGGAAGGTCAGGTCGTCGTGCGTGACCCGCACGGGCAGGAAGCCGGTCGAGCGTGTGGTGTAGGTCTCGCGGATCCATTGCAGGGCTTCGCGGGGGTCGGTGAAGGTTACCACCGGGCGCGACGGATCCATCTGGAACGCCAGGCTGTCGATGAACGATTTACTGTCGTCGACGAGCACCGTGAGGATCGGGTGATGGAAGACCGACAGATTCCTGTCCTGGGGGTTGAATGTCATGTTGCGTTCGGCTCCGGTGTCGGCAGACACTTCGGGCGGGTGGTTTGGCGCGGCTGGAGATCCGGCGCGGCAAGGCCAACGGACGGATCGGTTCGGAGCGGCCCACCGCGCTGGACTACACCTGGCCCTTTTTGGGTGACCGGCGCGTGCCATGGCCGGTGACCGGAAACCAGTATAGCGCGCTCGCGCTCGCGCGCAACCGGACCTCGGCGAGATGGAAAAAAGCGCGACAGTGTCGCGCTCTTCGTGGCGGCGGATACGGGCGGATGCCCGTATCTGGTGCTTCCGGCGTGCTTACTCCACCGCCTTGCCCATGTCTTCCACCACCTTCTTGGCGTCGCCGAACACCATCATGGTCTTGTCCATGTAGAACAGCTCGTTGTCCAGGCCCGCGTAGCCAGCGGCCATCGAGCGCTTGTTCACGATGATGGTCTTGGCCTTGTAGGCTTCCAGGATCGGCATGCCGGCAATCGGCGAGTTGGGATCGGTCTTGGCGGCCGGGTTGACCACGTCGTTGGCGCCCAGCACCAGCACCACATCCGCCTGGCCGAACTCGCTGTTGATGTCCTCCATTTCGAAGACCTGGTCGTAAGGCACCTCGGCCTCGGCCAGCAGCACGTTCATGTGGCCCGGCATGCGGCCCGCCACCGGGTGGATGGCGTACTTCACCGTCACGCCTTTCTCGACCAGCTTCTCGGTCAGCTCCTTGAGCGCATGCTGCGCGCGCGCCACCGCCAGGCCGTAGCCCGGGACGATGATCACGGTCTCGGCATTGCCCATCAGGAAGGCCGCGTCGTCGGCCGAGCCGGACTTCACGTTGCGCTGCGCCTGGCCGCCGGCAGCGGCCGCCGCGGGCGCGCCGCCAAAGCCGCCGAGCAGCACGTTGAAGAACGAACGGTTCATCGCGCGGCACATGATGTACGAGAGGATGGCGCCGGAGGACCCCACCAGCGAGCCGGCGATGATCAGCATCGGGTTGTTCAGCGAGAAGCCGATGCCCGCCGCGGCCCAGCCCGAGTACGAGTTCAGCATTGACACCACCACCGGCATGTCGGCGCCGCCGATCGGGATGATGATCAGCACGCCCAGCACGAAGGCGATCGCCAGCATCAGCAGGAAGGGCAGCCAGTCCTGCGACAGGCAGAAGATGATGCCGAAGCCGATCATGGCCACCGCCAGCAGCAGGTTCAGCAGATGCTGCCCGGCAAAGGACACCGGCGCGCCCTGGAACAGGCGGAACTTGTACTTGCCCGACAGCTTGCCGAAGGCGATCACCGAACCTGAGAAGGTGATGGCACCGACGAAGCAGCCGATGAACAGCTCGATGCGGTTGCCAAACGGGATATCGTGCGAGCCCGGTGGCGTGATGCTGAACGCCGACGGCTCGGCCACCACGGCCACCGCGATGCAGACCGCGGCCATACCGATCAGCGAGTGCATGGCGGCCACCAGCTCGGGCATCTTGGTCATCTCGACCTTTCTTGCCACGTAGGCGCCGATGCCGCCGCCAACCACCAGCGCACCGAAGATCAGCGCCATGCCTTCGGCGACCGACGACTGGCCCGCGCCGATGGCCAGGAACTCGCTCTTGAGCTTGGCGATCAGCACCAGCGTGGTCACCGCGGCGATGGCCATGCCGATCATGCCGAAGGCATTGCCGCGCCGCGCCGAGCTGGGATGCGAGAGGCCCTTGAGCGCCTGGATGAAGCACACCGAGGCGAGCAGGTAGAGCAGAGTGACGAGGTTCATGCTCACTTGGCGCCCTCCTCATGACCCTTGCCAGCCTTGGCCTTGGGTTCCTTCTTCTTGAACATCTCCAGCATGCGCTGCGTCACCAGGAAGCCACCGAACACGTTGACCGCGGCGAGCGCGACCGCCAGCGTGCCCATGGTACGGCCCACGGGACCCTCGGTCAGGCCGGCAGCCAGCATGGCGCCGACGATGATGATGGCCGAGATCGCATTGGTCACGGCCATCAGCGGGGTGTGCAGGGCGGGCGTCACCGTCCAGACCACGTGGTAGCCCACGTAGATCGCCAGCACGAAGATGATCAGGTTGATCACCGTGTGGTTCACCATTTCCATCGACTTCTCCTCCGTTGCTTGAATGCCTTGCTGCGCGGTTGTCCCGTGTTCTTTTGCCTGGCCAGGCGCCTGTGAGCGCCTACTGCATCGATGCCCCGCCTGGTGCCGCGTTGTCGTCTGTCGCGTAGGTACCGTCACCCCAGGGGTGACGGTACGGCTGAATCCGAAAATCGCATGCCGGATGCGGGCATCGCACCGGCATTGGCTCCCGGCGCGATGTCCTCATTCGCTTACACCTTCTTGATTTCCTTGATGGCGTTGTTGTCGTCCACCAGGATGATCTTCGGCTTGTAGGTGGCGATCTCTTCATCGCTCATCGGCGCGTAGGTGCAGATGATGAGATGGTCGCCCAGGTGCGCGCGCCGTGCGGCCGCGCCGTTAAGCGAGATCTCGCCGCTGCCGCGCACGCCCTTGATGATGTAGGTGGAGAAGCGCTCGCCATTGTTGACGTTGTATAGCTCGATTTTCTCGAACTCCTTCATGTCGGCCGCTTCGAGCAGATTCTCGTCGATGCCGCATGATCCCTCATAGTTGAGGTCCGCCTGTGTCACGGTGACACGATGGAGCTTGGCGCGGAGCATGATGCGTTGCATGGGTGATACGTCCTTGGTTGATGCTGGATGAGCTTGTAGGGTAGCCCCTGGGGTTGAGTCCTGACGGGCCACTTGGAATGGTTCCGGGGCCTGGGTATCCGCCAGCCGCACCGGCAGTACAGCCCGATAGCGGCAGGCGCGCTACCGTGCACCTGGCCGGAACCGCCTGGCCCCATTCTAAAGCGACCGGGCCGCGGCGGGCCCGCTGCCGCTTCAGGACGCGCCGCGGACCACCTGGCCGTCCTTGCACATCAGGCAGGCGGCGACGATATCGTCCTCCAGGTTCAGCGTGAACTGGCCTTCCTTGTCGATGACGAGCTTGAGGAAGTCGAGCACGTTGCGCGCATATAGCGCCGACGCGTCGGCCGCCACCATGCTGGCCAGGTTCGTGTGCCCGATCAGCGTGACGCCGTGGCGTTCCACCACTTCGTCAGCTACCGTCAGCGGGCAGTTGCCGCCCTGCGCCGCGGCGAGGTCGACCACCACCGAGCCCGGCTTCATCGCCTGTACCGTTTCTTCCTTGAGCAGCACCGGCGCCTGGCGGCCCGGGATCAGCGCGGTAGTGATGACGATGTCGGCGGCCTTGGCGCGCTCGTGCACCAGTTCGGCCTGGCGCCGCATCCAGTCGGGTGGCATGGGGCGGGCATAGCCGCCCACGCCCTGCGCGATCTCGCGCTCCTCGTCGGTGACGAAGGGCACATCGAGGAATTTGGCGCCCAGCGATTCGATCTGTTCCTTGACGGCGGGACGCACGTCGGAGGCTTCGATGACCGCGCCCAGCCGCTTGGCGGTGGCGATGGCCTGCAGGCCCGCCACGCCGGCGCCGAGAATCAGCACACGGGCCGCCTTGACGGTGCCGGCGGCGGTCATCAGCATGGGCATGAAACGCTGGTAATGATGCGCGGCGACCAGCACGGCCTTGTAGCCGGCGATATTGGCCTGGGAAGAGAGCACGTCCATGCTCTGCGCGCGCGTGGTGCGCGGCGCGGCTTCCAGCGCGAAGGCGGTCAGCGTGGCGCTCGCCATGCGCGCGTTGTTCTCTGCGTCGAAGGGATTGAGCATGCCGACCAGCACGGTGCCCGGCTTCATCAGCGCGAGCTCGGCATCGACGGGGGCGCGGACCTTGAGCACCAACTGCGCGCCGAAGGCTTGCACCGCGGTGCCGATGGTGGCACCGACGGCCTCATACGCCGAGTCCGGCACGCTGGCGCGTACGCCGGCTCCCGACTGGACGATGACCTGATGGCCCTGGGTCACGTACTTCTTGACCGTCTCCGGGGTGGCGGCGACACGAGTCTCACCTGCCCGCGTCTCCTGCGGGATGCCGATGTGCATCGTCAATTTCTCCTTTTGCTGGCGTCTTTGAGGCGCTGTCAAAATGATTCTGGCGTTGGCGCGCGAGCTTGTCGTACGACCGCTACGACATGGCAACGCGCCTGACCAGAACCGCTTCGGCTCATTCTGACAATGCCGCTGATCTGCTAGGCGGGCGGACGTCTTTGGCCCTTATGTGTCTGCCCTTTGTGTCTGCCATGCGCCCGGCCAGGCCGAACGCAGCGCACAATTTTTTCGCAGCTTACAGGAATCTGACGATATGTGGTGACTGGCTGGTCGGCTTTTGCGCAACCGCATCACCCCCTCGCGGGACCTGCCGGTTCATCCCACGGCATGCCGGGACGTTCCCTTTACGATTTTTACGCCATCCCTTGGCGGGCCGGTATTTTCTTGACACCGATTTTAGGCGCGTGCCCGTACTGTTCCGGTCGCGCCGCGGCCACTGTCATCCTGACGCTCGTCGTGGCTTCAGCCATCGCCTCATGCGTGGCTGTCCACCGATCGAAGTTCTTCCAATTGCCAAGTTATCCATGACTGCTCTTCGCTTCAACGTTTCGCACGCCTGTCTCGCTACCCTGTCTTGCGCCACGCTTCTCGCCGCGCCGGCCGCCTTCGCGCAGGGCGCACCCGATGCAGCCGCAGCAGCCGACGCGTCGCCGCACACCTTCACGGCCAACGTCACGCTGGCCAGCGAATATCGCTACCGGGGCCTGATGCAGTCCAACCGTCGCCCGGCGATCCAGGGCGGGTTCGACTACACGCATTCGAGCGGCCTCTACGTGGGCAACTGGAACTCCAGCATCAGCTGGCTCGGCGACAGCAACGCCAAGGTGTCGGCGCCGATCGAGATGGATTTCTACGGTGGCTTCAAGAACACCATCATGCTGGGCGGGCTCGAATGGAACTACGACGTGGGCGTGCTGGAGTACTACTATCCCGGCGACTATCCGGCCGGCTACACACGCCCGTACACGACGGAGCTGTACGGCGGCATCGGCTACGGCCCGGTGTTCCTGAAATACTCGCACGCAGTGACCAACCTGTTCGGCTTCAACGACAGCAAGAACAGCTACTACGTAGACCTGTCGGCCAATGTGCCGCTAAACGTCTGGGACCTGACGCTCAATGCGCACGTCGGCTACCAGAAGGTGAGGAATGTCACGGACGCCTCGTACACGGACTGGAAGCTGGGGTTGACCAAGGACCTGGGCAAGGGCTTTGCGCTGGCGATCGCTTATATCGACACCAACGCCAACAAGTCGGTCTACACCAATGTGCCTGGCCGTTATATCGGCAAGGCAGCTGCCTTCGCTTCGCTCACCAAGACGTTCTGAGCATGCCGCGCCATCTTGATGACATTTTGATGGCGGCGGCGGCGATTACTGCATCAACTTGAGGCGGCCATGCATAGCATGGTTGCATCTCCAACAGACGACCCGCCCAGCGCGGGTCCCGCTCAAATGCGACAGTCGAGCCTTGCCGTGGCCTTTGCTTGCGTGCCACGCCGCCGTCTTACCCGCACCGAATCCCGCACCGCGCGCCTTGACGCATCTGGCATCGAAGCCGCGAAGGCCGCCGCGCCCGCGCTTGGCGTGGACACCGCGCACAGCTGGATCCGCCTGCGCCTGGCGGTGGCGTCGAGCCAGGTCTTCGCGCTGCGCCAGTCGCTGCACCGCGCGATCGGGCAACTGGCGCGCATCTACGTGGTCGAGGTGGACCACCGCCATGGCGAGACCACGCTGCATGTGGAAGTCGAGCGCGGCGGCCGCGACGCTGCCATGCACGCCATCATGATGGCCCTGCCGGCCGCCGAGTTCGGCGTCACCACGATGCTAGGACAAGACCATGCCGCGCACTGAGATGATGGCGGGCTTGCGCGAAGACAGCCGCGCGGCGTTGTGGCTGCCGCTGGTGACACCGATGCAGGGCGGCGAGCTGGACCTGGCCTGCGCGCAGCGGCTGGCCGCGCACTATGTGGCCAGCGGCGTGGATGGGCTGGTCATCCTGGGCACGACCGGGGAGGGCGGCTTGCTCACGCGGGATGAGCGGCTGATGTTTACCGCCGCGGTGCTGGAGGCGGTGGACGGTGCGCTGCCGGTGCTGGCTGGCGTTGGCGGCGTGGATACCCGCGTGGTGTGCGAGCAGGTGCGCCAGCTCGACCGCTTCGACCTGGCGGGCTACCTGGTGCCGCCGCCGTACTACCTGCGGCCCGGCGATGAGGGCATTGCCTGGCATGTCGAGCGCGTGGCGGATGCCACCTGGCGCCCGCTGATGCTCTACAACGTGCCCAAGCGCACCGGCTGCAACATGTCACCGGCATTGGTGCAGCGGCTGGCCGCGCATCCGCGCGTCGTCGCGGTCAAAGAGTGTGACGCGGCCGGGCTTCGCGCCCTGGCCGGCAACGACCGGCTCGCGGTCTTCTGCGGCGAGGACGCGTCCATGCTGGACCACCTGCTAGCGGGTGGCGACGGCGTGGTTCCGGCTTGCGCGCACATCCGCCCGGATCTGTTCGTGCGGTTGTTGCAACTGGTGGCGCAGGGCCGTGTTGCCGAAGCGCGTGCGCTGTTCGCGAGCCTGGCGCCGTTGATCTCGCTGCTGTTCTCCGAGCCCAATCCGGCCCCGGTCAAGACCGCGCTGGCATTGTGCGGGCTGGCAGGTTCCGAGGTCAGGCGGCCACTGGCGCCGGCCAGCCGCGCGCTGCGCGAACGGCTGGACCAGGTGATCGCTTCGCTGCCGGCGGTGGAGGACGTGGAGCGCACTTTGCTGCCAGCCTAGCGTTGGCGCGGGCGCGGGCGCGGGCGCGGCGCCGGATGCGCCGGATGCGTCGGATGCGCAGGATGCGTGAAAGGGCGGCAACCGGTAGAATGCCGGATTGCCTAAAATTTGTGCATCATGTCACACGACTGGAAGGCCAGCGTCACGGTTGCCGCGGTAATTGAGCGCGGCGGCCGCTTCCTGCTGGTGGAAGAAGAAACCCCCGACGGCCTGCGGCTGAACCAGCCTGCCGGCCATCTCGACCCGGGCGAGAGCCTGATTCACGCCGTCATCCGCGAGACGCTGGAAGAAACCGCACACACGTTCGAGCCGCGCGCGCTGCTGGGCTGCTATATGGCCCGCCCGCACGCGGCCGGCACGGCGGCGCGGCCGGGCGGCGACATCACCTATGTGCGCTTCGCCTTTACCGGCGAGCTGGGCGCGCTCGATGCCGGGCGCCAGCTCGATGTGGGCATCGTGCGCACCGTGTGGATGAGCGCTGACGAAATCCGCGCCTGCCCCGAGCGCCATCGCACGCCGCTGCTGCTGGCTTGCATCGAGGACTACCTGGCGGGCAAGCGCTTTGCGCTCGACGCGCTCTACACCCATCCTTCCGTGGTGGGCGGCGGAGTGCTGTCATGAGCCAGGGCAAGCGCGTGGTGGTGGGCATGTCGGGTGGCGTGGATTCGTCGGTGACAGCCTGGCTGCTCAAGCAGCAAGGCTACGAGGTGATCGGCCTGTTCATGAAGAACTGGGAAGACGACGACGACAGCGAGTACTGCTCGACCCGGCAGGACTGGCTGGACGTGGTCTCGGTGGCCGACCTCATCGGCGTCGACGTGGAAGCGGTCAATTTCGCCGCCGAGTACAAGGACCGCGTCTTTGCGGACTTCCTGCGCGAATACTCGGCCGGCCGCACGCCCAACCCCGACGTGCTGTGCAATGCCGAGATCAAGTTCAAGGCCTTCCTGGATCACGCCATGTCGCTGGGCGCGGACACCATCGCCACCGGCCACTACGCGCGCGTGCGCGAAGCGGGGGCGGATGTGGGTGCCGGCACGGGCCGCTTCGAACTGCTCAAGGCCTTTGACCACACCAAGGACCAGAGCTACTTTCTGCACCGGCTGAACCAGGCGCAGCTGTCGCGCACGCTGTTTCCGCTGGGCGAGATGCCCAAGACGCGCGTGCGCGAGATCGCTGCCGAGATCGGCCTGCCCAATGCCAAGAAAAAGGATTCCACCGGCATCTGCTTTATCGGCGAGCGGCCGTTCCGCGATTTTCTCAACCGCTACCTGCCGACCAAGCCGGGACCGATGAAGACGCCGGACGGCAAGGAAGTCGGCCAGCATATCGGTCTGGCGTTCTACACGCTGGGGCAACGCAAGGGCATCGGCCTGGGCGGCAGCCGCGCGGGCAACGGCGACGCCTGGTACGTGGCGCGCAAGGACATGGCCAGCAACACGCTGTATGTGGTGCAGGGCCATGAGCATCCGTGGCTGCTGACGCCCACGCTCGACGCTGCCGACCTGTCGTGGGTGGCGGGCACAGGCCCGGCGGTGGGCACCACGCTGTCGGCCAAGACGCGGTATCGGCAGAGCGATGCGCCCTGCACGGTGACGGGGACGGACGACGATGCCCTGCAACTGACGTTCGCGCAGGCGCAGTGGGCGGTCACGCCTGGCCAGTCCGCGGTGCTGTACGACGGCGATGTCTGCCTGGGCGGCGGCATCATCCGGTGAGGCGTGCAGAGTGCGATGACATGAAAAAACCGGCTCGATGGCCGGTTTTTTCATCGTTGCGCGGCAGGAGGCGCAGGCAAGGCTCAGGCGCGCGGCGGTTCCGTGTCGATGAACGACTGGCGCTTGGCAAGCTTGTCCTGGTACACGGCGAGGCGTGGGTGGCGCTCACGCCAGGCGATGTCCGGGAAGCGGAAGTCGAGGTACGACAACGCGCAGCCCACGGCCACGTCGGCCAGCGAGTAATGGTTGCCCGAGCACCAGGGCCGGTCGGCCAGGCCGTCGGCGATGGCGGCCACCGCCGCGTCGATCTTGCCGAGCTGGCGCTGGACCCAGCGCTCGCTGCGCTGCTCGGGCTCGCGCTGCGTGTGTTCCAGGCGCGCCAGCAGGGCGGCATCGAGCAGGCCGTCGGCCAGCGCTTCCCAGCAACGTACCTCGACGCGTTCGCGGGCGCCTTGCGGGATCATGCGGCTGACGGGCGTCAGGGTGTCGACGTATTCGACGATCACGCGCGAGTCGAAAATCGCGCCGCCGTCTTCCATGACCAGGCACGGTACCTTGCCCAGCGGGTTGAACTGGGAGATGGTGGTGTCCGGCGACCACACGTCAACCTCGACCATCTGGTAATCGATCTTCTTTTCCGCCATCACGACGCGCACTTTGCGCGCGTAAGGGCTGGTTTGCGATGCATACAGCTTCATGGACTCCCCTCGAGCTTGTTATGAAGTGCATCGGCCGCGCCTCGCGCGCCCGGCATGCCCGATGCACTTCATAACAGGCTAGCGGATCGGCGAGCGCGAGTATACCCGTGCCCCGTCCGGGATGTGCCGGGCGCGCGCGGCGCCTGCCTGCCGTGTCGTCATGCCGAGACGCGCGAGCTGCCCGGCCCCGCGAACGCGTCCACAGAAGGCGGGCCGCGATGGTAAAATGCCCGCTTTCCGTCGTGCCGTCAGTCGGTTTTTGCGCCGAATTGTTCTCTTTTTGAGGCGAATTGGACCTGTTTTTGTGTCTTTTCCCCTCTTTAGACCGGTTCGGCCTTGTCACCGGCCACTTCGGCCCGCGAGGGCCTTGCCCGGCCATTTTGCCTGCGCAATCTGCCCGCCCGGCCACGCTTGCGTAACCACTTCCCTCTATCCCTCCGGTCTCCCAGCATGTCTTCTTCCTCGCTCTCCCCGCTCACCGCCCTGTCTCCCATCGATGGCCGCTACGCCTCCAAGGCCGATGCGCTGCGCGAGTGGCTCTCGGAAGCGGCCTTCATGCGCAACCGCGTCAAGGTGGAAGTGCACTGGCTGATCGCGCTGTCGCAAGCCGGCCTGCCCGACATGCCGAAGTTCTCGCCGGCCTCGGAAGCGGCCCTACTGGCGCTGGTGGACAACTTCACCGAAGCCCACGCATCGCGCATCAAGGAGATCGAGGCGGTCACCAACCATGACGTGAAGGCCGTGGAGTACTGGCTCAAGGAGCAGGTCAAGGGCAACGCCGAACTGGAAGCCGCCAGCGAGTTCATCCATTTCGCCTGCACCTCGGAAGACATCAACAACACCTCGCACGGCATGATGCTCAAGGGCGCCCGCGAAGGCGTGATCCTGCCCACGCTGCAACGCGTGCACGCGCGCCTGGTGGAGCTGGCGCATGCCAATGCCCGCCAGCCGATGCTGTCGCGCACCCACGGCCAGCCGGCCAGCCCGACCACGCTGGGCAAGGAAATGGCCAACGTGGCGGCACGCCTGGCGCGTGCCATCGAGCGCATCCAGCGCGTGGAGCTGCTGGGCAAGATGAACGGCGCGGTCGGCAACTACAACGCCCATCTGTCTGCGTACCCCAGCTTCGACTGGGAAGCCTTCTCCAAGCAGGTGATCGAAACGCGCCTGGGCCTGACCTTCAATCCCTACACCATCCAGATCGAGCCGCACGATTACATGGCCGAGCTGTTCGACGCCATCGCCCGCGCCAACACCATCCTGCTTGACCTGAACCGCGACATCTGGGGCTATATCTCGCTGGGCTACTTCAAGCAGCGCACCAAGGCCGGCGAAATCGGCTCGTCGACCATGCCGCACAAGGTCAACCCGATCGACTTCGAGAACTCGGAAGGCAACCTGGGCCTGGCCAATGCGGTGCTGCGCCACCTGTCGGAAAAGCTGCCGCTGTCGCGCTGGCAGCGCGACCTGACCGATTCCACCGTGCTGCGCAACATGGGCGTGGCCTTCGGCTACAGCCTGCTGGCCTATGAGGCCTGCCTGCGCGGCCTGGGCAAGCTGGAAACCAACCCCGAGCGCCTGGACGAAGACCTCGACAACTGCTGGGAAGTGCTGGCCGAGCCGGTGCAGACCGTCATGCGCCGTTTTGGCGTGCCCAATCCCTACGAGCAGCTCAAGGAACTGACGCGCGGCAAGGGCATCTCGCGCGAGGCGCTGCAGACCTTCATCAGCGGCCTGGCGATCCCCGACGATGCCAAGACGCTGCTGCTGGAAATGACCCCGGCCACCTACATCGGCCGTGCCGTCAGCCTCGCCGAACGCGTGTGATTCTTCCGGCCTGCGGGCCGGCGCGTTGCAAAAAAGCCATCCCCGGGGGTGGCTTTTTTTGTTGATGGGCGGCCAGCGCGGGCACGGCTTGCCGGCTGCGGCGAAATGTCACTTCAAATGGTTTGAATGATTCCATGAATTTCAGACCGTTCCGCAACCTGCCTGCCGCACAATAATGCGAGAATTCAAAGAGCAGCAGTAATTGCCGTTCAGTAAAAGATTGTGAAACGCCCGCAAGGGCAGGGGTCCTTATCCATGCATTCCCAAGCCAAAGCCGGCGCCCACGCCGGCGCTGCCGCAGCGCCGCAGCCGACGTCCGCCTATGGGGCCACGGCGATCGGCCTGCACTGGATCATCGCGCTGCTGATCTTCGCCGCCTTCGGGCTGGGCCTGTACATGACCAGCATCCCGGGCTTGTCGATGCTCAAGCTCAAGCTGTTTTCCTGGCACAAGTGGATCGGCGTGACCGTCTTTGCCATCGCCGTGCTGCGCGTGCTGTGGCGCGCCACCCACCGCGCGCCGACACCGGCCGCGGGCACTCCGGCCTGGCAGGCCAAGGCTGCGCACGCGGCGCACCTGCTGCTCTACGCGCTGATCGTGGTGGTGCCCATCACGGGCTACCTGTACAGCTCGGCCTCAGGGGTTCCCGTGGTCTACCTCGGCATCTGGCAGCTGCCCGCGCTGATCGAGAAGAACGATGCGCTCAAGGAAATCCTCAAGCTGGTCCACATCTGGCTGAACTACCTGATGGCCGTGATCGTCGTAGTGCATGCGGCCGCTGCCATCAAGCATCAGTTCATCGAGCGCGATGGCACGCTGGCGCGCATGCTGCCGTTCCTCAAGTAAGCCGACATATCGGCAAACCGACAAATGACCGAGGGCCGCAAGGCCCTCTTAGCGACAGGAGTTTTTAATGAAACGCATTCCCCGCCCGAGCGCGCTCCTGATGGCAGCCACGCTGGCCACTGCCGGCATCGCAGCCAACTACGCCTGGGCCCAGGTCGACGCAGCCAAGAGCTCGGTCACCGCGACGGCCCGCCAGATCGGCGTGCCGATGGAGGGCAAGTTCAAGAAGTTCGACGCCACGGTCGCGTTCGATCCCGCCAAGCTGGCAACATCCTCGGCCAAGGTCGAGATCGACGTGTCCAGCTTCGAGATCGGCGACGCCGAGACCACCAAGGAGGTCAAGGGACGCGACTGGTTCGACGCGGCCAAGTACCCCAAGGCGGTGTTCCAGTCGACCAGCATCAAGGCCGGCGCCGCCGGCAAGTATGAGGTGGCGGGCAAGCTCACCATCAAGGGCAAGACCCAGGACGTCGTGATTCCGGCAAGCTATCGCCAGGATGCCGGTGGCCAGGTGTTTGAAGGCGTGCTGCCGATCAAGCGCACCGTGTACAACATCGGCGACGGCGAATGGAAGGACACTTCCGTCGTGGCCGACGATGTCCAGATCAAATTCCGTATCGTGACCTTGGCTAAGAAGTAAGCGCGCGGCGCCCATCTTCCCTGCCATTCCTTTGCTGTTCATCCCCAACTTTTTGCCGGGAGCTCTCATGAAATTGCGCACCATCCTCGCCGCTGTCGCGGCCCTGTCCGCCGTCGGCGTCGCATCCGCCAACACGGTGACCTACAACCTCGATCCCACCCACACGTACCCGAGCTTCGAAACCGACCACCTGGGTGGCCTGTCGACCTGGCGCGGCAAGTTCGAAAAGTCGAGCGGCGTGGTGACGCTGGACCGTGCCGCGAAGACCGGCTCGGTGGATATCAAGATCGATCCCGCCTCGGTCGACTTCGGCAACAGCAAGCTGAACCAGCACGTGAAGGGCCCCGACATGTTCAACGTCGAAGCCTTCCCCGAAGCCACGTACAAGGGCAAGTTCTCCAAGTTCAACGGCGATGTGCCGACCGAAGTCGATGGCGTGCTGACCCTGCACGGCGTGTCCAAGCCGGTCAAGCTGGAGATCCGCGAGTTCAAGTGCATCCAGCATCCGATGCTCAAGCGCGAAGCCTGTGGTGCTGACGCGGTGGGCACCTTCAATCGTGCCGATTTCGGTATCGACTACGGCGTGAAGATGGGCTTCAAGCCCGAGGTCAAGCTGGCGATCCAGGTCGAAGGCGTAAAGGCGGACTAAAGGCCGACTAATCGTCGACTAGAGGCCGGCCAAGACGGACGGCACAGGCTTCGCGATGCCCTGGGTTTATCCCGCGGCGCCGCGCATGCAAGCAGCAAGGCAAAAGGCCGGGAGCACTCCCGGCCTTTTGCTTTATTTCCGGCGGTTTCCAGTCGTTTCCGGCTCGGCGGGTGGGCTTGCGCAGGTTGTGTTGTCTGCACTTGACGCCCACAGTACAATGATCCGCTAAGATTCAGTTACAGTCCTACTCAGTACAGTCTCACTCAGTTTCAGTCTCAGTCACAGTTACCAGGGTGTAGTCGCGCGCGTGCCATCATCAGGACGCCCATGCCCGCAACCGATTACCGACATGTATCCCAGCAGTACCCCCTGATACTGGCCTAGCGTAGCGATCCATCGCCCTACGAGCTGTACCCGGCCAGTCAATGATGCATTGTTGAACTGGGCGGCCGGCAGCGTTTTTCGGATTTCTCTGGCGCAATACCGTGTACTCCCAAACGCAAATCGATCCGGTGGTTAGTTTCCGCAACTCGCAGGGCGAGCAGGTGCGGGGCACAATTATCAATCTCCAGAGAAAAGCTCTGGTGATGGAAATCTACAATCCATACTCGATCGTCCAGGTCAGCGAGGTGCTGAGCGAGCTGAGTGTGCGCATGGGCAGCAAGAACGCCTACCTGGGTAAGGCGGTGGTGATGAGCCTGGTGAACACCGGCCTCACCGCGGTGGTATCGCTGACGCTGATCGATGAATGGCGCGAACTGAGCGAGCTGCCCAATGAGCCCAAATCGGTTGGGCGCGAGGCCGAACTGTTCATCAACGACTGGGATGCGCGCTTCAATATCCGGCGCGATTACCAGATCGTGGTCAACGAAATGCGCGCGTTTCTCTCGGAAGTCTCGCGCTGGGTCGAGCAGGTCGACCTGACCGAGAACCTGCCCAAGACCGACGGACGGCTGCGCGAGGATGTGTTCTACGAGCTCGCCACGCCAATCATGCTCAAGGTCAAGACCTACCTCGACCGGCTCGAAGGCGAGGCCGAGCAGGTGGACGCGGAGATCGCGCCGGTGCACCGCACATACGCGCAATCGGCCCTGCATCCGCTGCTGCTGCGCGCCCCCTTTGTCTACCGCACCTTCACCAAGCCGCTGGGCTATGCGGGCGACTATGAGATGGTCAACCAGATCCTGAACGATCCGCAGCAGGGCCCGACCACCTACTTCCAGATCGTCAACACGGCTTTCCTCAAGGCGGCGGTGGCGACCGCCCACCGCAACCGGATCGACCTGCTGGTCGATTTCCTGTCGCGCCAGGCCGATGCCGCCCGCGCGGCCGGCAGGCCGTTTCGCATCCTGAATGTCGGCTGCGGGCCGGCCTTCGAGATCCAGCGCTTCGTGCGCGAGTATCCGCAGCCCGAGTTACTGTCGTTCCAGCTGGTCGACTTCAGCGAGGAGACCCTGGCTTACACCAAGTCCTCCATCGAGGGCTCGGCCGCCTCAGCGGGGCACAAGGTGTCGGTGGAGATGGTGCATCAATCGGTACATGAACTGCTCAAGCGCAAGATCGCGCCGGACGACGCCGGGCTGCGCGAGTTCGATGCGGTGTACTGCGCCGGGTTGTTCGACTACCTGTCCGATAAGGTGTGTTCCCGCCTGCTGAGCTATTTTGCCGCGCGTACGCGGCCGGGCGGCCAGTTGCTGGTAACCAACGTCCATTCGGACAATCCGGAGAAATTCGGAATGGAACACCTGCTGGAGTGGTACCTGATCTATCGCGACGAGGCCAGGATGAGTATGCTGCTGCCCGAACAATCCCGCGATCACAAGCTCTATGTCGACCAGACTGGGGTGAATGTGTTCGCGGAAGCGATCATCCTCTGAAACGCCAGTAGCCGGCCCAGCCATGAGCACCAATCAACTTTACGCGGGTTACCAGACCGAGCTGGCGGATTTCCGCCTGGCCTTCAGCCGAGGCGGCGCCTATACCGCCATCGTGCTGGTGCTGCTCGGCGTGGGGCTGGACTACGGCCAGTATCCGCAGTTGCAGGCGCCCTTCGCCGTGGCGCGCGTGCTGGTGTCGCTGCTGATCGCCGGCATCGTGATGCTGTTGTACAGCACGGCAGGGCGCCGTTTTGCGCCGTGGCTGACGTTGTCGTGGCTGCTGCTGCCGCAGATCATGATCTCGTGGATGATCTGGCATACCGATGGCGTGGAGTCGCCGTATTACGTCGGGCTGAATCTCGCCATCTTCGCGTCAGGCATCGCGCTGCCGTTCGGCTTGTGGCAGAACCTGGTCTTCGGGATCCTGTCCTACCTCTTCTACCTGCTTGCCTGCGTGCTGCATCCCGGCGGCATCGAGCCGGCCGGCACCTTTATCGTCAATTCGCTGTTCCTGCTGTTTGCCGCGGCGGCCAGCGCGGTCTATACCTTCTTCAATGAGCGGGCGCGCTTCATGCTGTTCCGCCTGAAGGCCGAAGTGGCGGAGAAGAACGGCGAGCTCGAAGTGATCAACCGCAAGCTGGTCGACATCAAGGGCCAGATGCTGCAGCAGGAAAAGATGGCCGCCATCGGTACGCTGGCCGCGGGCCTGCTGCACGAGGTCAACAACCCGGTCAACTTCTGCCTGATGGCGATCGAAGTCGCGCTGGAAGAGCCGGTGGCCAAGAACGAACCGATGCTGCAGGAATGCCTAGTCGACGCCAAGCAGGGAATGCAACGCATCCAGCATATCGTGTCGGACCTGAAGACCTTCGCCTATCGCAAGCCCGGTGCCGAAGCGGAGGGCACGCCGTTCCTGTTCGAGAAGGCGCTCGATTCCTCGATCCGGCTGACCGCCCATGAGCTGCGCGGGGTGGCCGTCACGCGTGAGCTGCCGACCGACACGCTGGTGCTGGGCGACGAAGCCGCGGTGATCGGCGTGCTGATCAACCTGTTCTCCAACGCCGCGCTGGCCATGCGCAAGGCCGGCACGCAGGGCCCGGCCATCCATACCACCGTGAAGTGGGTGGAGCGCCGGCTGCATGTGACCGTGAAGGACAACGGGCCGGGCATTGCGCAAGAACACCTGGCGCGCGTGTTCGAGCCGTTCTTCACCACGCGCGAAGTCGGCCAGGGCCTGGGCCTTGGCCTGTCGATCAGCTACGCGGTGATCGAGCGTCACGGTGGCGTGCTGTTTGCCGAGAGCGAACTGGGCAAGTGGGCCTCGTTCAGCTTCGACCTGCCCCGAGCCGACTGAGAATGCCATGAGCGACGCCCGTCAACCACGGCTTACCGTGCTCTACGTCGATGACGAGGAAATGGCATGCAAGTACTTCGCCCGTGCGGTCGGCACGGAGTACGAGGTGCTGGTCGCCAGCGGCGCCGACGAAGCGGTACGCATCCTGCGCCGGGAGAGTGCGCGCATCGCCGTGCTGGTGACGGATTTCCGCATGCCGGGGCGCGATGGCGGCGACCTGCTGCGCCAGGTTGCGCTCGAGTACCCGCAGATCGTGCGCATCCTGGTGACCGCCTACGCGGACAAGGACATGCTGTTGCAGACGGTCAACACTGGCGAAGTGTTCCGCATCCTGGAAAAGCCCATCGAGCTGGGCCAGGTGCGCGAAGCGCTGCGGCTCGCCGCCGAGCGCTATCGCGAACGCTCGATCCGCCATCAGCGCCTGATGGCGATCGACGAGACGCTGGCCTTCCTGGCGCATGAACTGAACACGCCGCTGGCGGCGATTGCAAATTTTGCGCGGGGTATCGAAAGCCGTATCGCGGCGGAATACAATCCGCTGCGCCAGAGCGAGATTGGCCAGGCGGCCACGTCGATGCACGACAACGCGCAGTATTGCCTGGCCGTGATTTCGTCGTTCCTGCAGTCGGTGCGCAGCAGCGGCAGCCGGCCGAGCACGCAAGCAGGCGCCAGCCGGGAAGTGACCGCCGGCGGCCTGATCGCCGCGCTGCTCGACACCTACCCCTTTGCCGGGCCGCAGCGCGAGTGGGTAAAGATCGAAATGCATGACGACTTTGCCGTGCGCACGCTGCCCAATTGCGTGGCGCTGGTGCTGTCGTCGCTGTTGTCCAATGCGCTGCGGGCGCTCGACGGCGTCGACTCGCCTTCGCTGCGCTTCGTGGTGGCGGCCGAGCCCGATGCCGCGATCCGCATCTGCGACAACGGTCCGGGCATACCACCTGAGGTGATGGGGCGCCTTCTGGTGGATCCGGTCACCACCCATGCGAGTACCGGCGGCAACGGACTGGGCATGATTTTTTGCAACCGTGTCATGCAGTCTTTCGGTGGCGGCATCCGGATCGAGTCTACGTCCGGTGCGGGTACCACAGTGACGCTGGATTTCCCCAATACCAAGAGTCGAATGCATAGGAGTGATCGATGAACGAACCGAATGCCACGCAGGCACCATCACCGGCGATTCTGTTCGTCGATGACGAGGCGACGGCCGTCAAGTATTTCCAGCGTGCCATCGGAGCCCTGGCGCCGGTCGTGACCGGTGGCTCGGTCGAAGAGGGCAAGGCGCTGCTGGATGCGCACGCGGACAGCCTTGCGGTCCTGGTCTCCGACCAGCGCATGCCGGGCGAGTACGGCAACGAGCTGCTGCGCTACGCGCGCGAGCGCTATCCGCACATCGTGCGGATCCTGACCACCGCTTACTCGGAGATCGAGCATACGGTCGCGGCCGTCAACGAGGGGCAGATCCATCGCTATATCAAGAAGCCGTGGGACATCACCTCGCTGCGCATGGAGCTCAAGCAGGCGCTTGAGATGGCCGGCTTGCGCAAGGAGCGCGACCAGTTGCTGCGCGAGAAGCTGAGCGTGCTGCAGCGGCAGACCATTGCCGCGCGCATCGGCCTGATCCGCACGCTGTCGGCCAGCCTGATCGGCCCGGAGCGCTTCCAGCCGGTGGACACCTACCTGGCCTCGGCCGCGCTGGTCGGCGTGCAGAATCCCGAGCCGGACTGGCTGTTGATGGACTACGCCGACCTGGTGGCGGCGGAAAGCCGCCGCAGCGGCACCTTCGGCCACGCGGTGGCGGCCAAGCTCGCCGCGCTGCGCACGCAGCTCGCCGGCCGTGGAGCGGGCGATGCGGTGGCCGCATTGGCCGAGACGCTGGCCGCGACGCAAGGCGCAGCCAACGTGCGCCGCGATGGCGATGCCCTGGTGTGGATCCAGGGCGCCGCGCTTGCCGAGTACCTGGGCGAGCCGGTGGATAAGGAAGTGTCCGCACAGCACGCCACCTGGCTGGCCGGGCTGCTGTGGCTGGATGAAACCGGCGGCGCGCTCAAGGCCGTGCGGGAGGGCGACTCCATCGTCTACCGCCCCACGGATCGCACCGCGGAGTTCGCCGCGGATCGCCTGGCCGTGTGGATCGAGCAGTTCTGAGCGTGTTCCGAGCGCGTTCCGAGTAGCAACGGCATAACAAGAAAGGGCACCCGAAGGTGCCCTTTTTTGTTGCCTTTGAAACTATCCGCGGCAGGCCCGTCAGGCTTGCGCGCCGAAGTTCGGGTCTTCGCGGTCGACGTCACCCGGCTTCTTCTCGCCCTTGACCAGGTCCTCGCGCTTGACGCCCAGCCACATGGCCAGCGCCGCGGCGACGAACACCGAGGAGTAGATGCCGAACAAGATGCCGACGGTCAGCGCCAGCGCGAAGTAGTGCAGGGTGGGGCCGCCGAAGAAGAACATCGACAGCACCATCATTTCGGTCGAGCCGTGGGTGATGATGGTCCGCGAGATGGTGCTGGTGATCGCGTTATCGATGATCTCGTGCGTGGTCATCTTGCGGTACTTGCGGAAATTCTCGCGAATCCGGTCGAAAATCACCACCGATTCGTTCACCGAGTAACCCAGCACCGCCAGGATTGCCGCCAGCACCGACAGCGAGAATTCCCACTGGAAGAAGGCGAAGAAGCCCAGGATGATCACCACGTCGTGCAGGTTGGCGATGATGCCGGCCACTGCGAACTTCCACTCGAAGCGGAACGACAGGTAAATCACGATGCCGGCCACCACGCACAGCAGCGCCAGCAGCCCGTCGGTGGCCAGTTCCTTGCCCACCTGCGGGCCGACGAACTCGACACGCTGGAGCTTGACGTCAGGTGCGGCCGTCTGCAGGGCGGTCATGACCTGCTCGCTCTGCTGGGCCGAGGTGACAGGCTTGCCGTCCGGGCCCTTTTGCAGCGGCAGGCGGATCATCACATCGCGCGAGGTGCCGAAGTTCTGCACCTGCACGTCGGTGTAGCCAAGCTTGCTGACCTGGCCGCGGATGCGCTCCAGATCAGCCGTCTGCTGGTAGTTGACCTCCATCACCGTACCGCCGGTGAACTCGATCGACAGGTGCAGGCCCTTGTGTGCCAGGAAGAATACGGCGGCGGCAAACGTCAGGAAGGAAATCACGTTGAAGATCAACGCGTGCTTCATGAACGGAATATCGCGCCGGATGCGGAAGAATTCCATGTTGAATCCTGTTTTGTACGGCAGCGCCTGCTGCCGTTCTATGCTGGTTGGATGTCCGTGCGCGTTCTGTGCGCGCGGACATCCATGATGCTTACTTGGCGACGGTGCCCTGGCTGTCCGAGCCGGGCTTCCAGATCTGGCCGATCGCCACGCTTTGCAGCTTCTTCTTGCGGCCGTACCAGAGGTTCACCAGGCCACGGTTGAAAAACACCGCCGAGAACATCGAGGTCATGATGCCCAGGCAGTGCACCACGGCAAAGCCGCGCACCGGGCCGGAGCCGAAGGCCAGCAGCGCCAGGCCCGCGATCAGGGTGGTCACGTTGGAGTCCAGGATGGTGGCCCAGGCGCGGTCGAAGCCGACGGCGATCGCCATCTGCGGCGATGCGCCGGCGCGCAGTTCCTCGCGGATCCGCTCGTTGATCAGCACGTTGGCGTCAATGGCCATGCCGAGCACCAGCGCGATAGCGGCGATGCCGGGCAGCGTCAGCGTAGCCTGCAGCATCGACAGCACCGCAACCAGCAGCAGCAGGTTGATGGCCAGCGCGGCCACCGAGAACACGCCGAACAGCATGTAGTACAGCATCATGAAGACGGCGATGGCGCCAAAGCCGTAGGCCACCGAGTCAAAGCCCTTCTTGATGTTGTCTGCGCCCAGCGACGGGCCGATGGTGCGTTCTTCGATGATTTCCATCGGTGCGGCCAGCGAGCCGGCGCGCAGCAGCAGGGCCAGGTCGTTGGCGGCTTCGGTGGAGTACGAGCCGGTGATCTGGAAGCTGGAGCCCAGTTCGGACTGGATCGTTGCCACCGTCAGCACTTCGCCCTTGCCCTTCTCGAACAGCACGATGCCCATCGGCTTGCCGATGTTCTCGCGCGAGACGTCGCGCAGCACGCGGCCGCCCTGGGCGTCGAGCTTGATGTTGACCGAGGCGCGCTGGTTCTGGTCGAAGCCGGCCGAAGCGCTTTCAATGCGGTCACCGGTGAAGATCACCTGCTTCTTGAGCACCACCGGGGCGCCGTTGCCTTGCGTGAACAGCTCGCTGCCGAAGGGGATCGGGTCGCCCGGGCGCGGGTTGCGCGGCGCGTCGGGGTCGGCCAGGCGGGCTTCCAGCGTGGCGGTGCGGCCGATGATGTCCTTGGCCTTTGCGGTGTCCTGCACGCCAGGCAACTGCACCACGATGCGGTCGGCGCCTTGCTGCTGGATCACCGGCTCGGCTACGCCGAGCTCGTTGACCCGGTTGTGCAGGGTGGTGATGTTCTGCTTGACCGCCGCATCCTGCACCGCCTTGCGGGCCGCATCGGTGAACACGCCGGAGATGTTGTTGCCATCCGGGGTGAACGCCAGCTCGCGCAGGTTGTCGGCCAGGATGCCGCGCGCCTTGGTGGCGTCGTCGGCATTGTTGAAGCGCACCGTCAGACGGTCGCCATCGCGGTCGATGCCGCCATGGCGGATGCCCTTGTCGCGCAGCAGGGTGCGGGCGTCGCCGGCCAGGCTGTCGAGCTTCTTGTCGACCGCGCCCTTCATGTCCACTTGCAGCAGGAAGTGCACGCCACCGCGCAAGTCCAGCCCCAGGTACATCGGCAGCGCGTGCATGGCGGTGAGCCAGCGCGGCGAGCCCGACAGCAGGTTCAGCGCGACCACGTAGGTGGCGTCATTGGGGTCGGGGTTGAGCGCGCGGGTCAGCACGTCCTTGGCCTTGAGCTGCTCGTCGGGCGTCTTGAAGCGCGCCTTGACCGAGCCGGACTGGCCGTTCAGGTCGAAGAACATGCCGTCGGGCTGCAGGTTGTTCTGCGCCAGCACCTGCTCGATCTGCTTTTGCATGGCCAGGTCGACCTTGACCGTGGCCTTGGCGGAGGAGACCTGCACGGCAGGTGCCTCGCCGAAGAAGTTCGGCAGCGTATAGGTGATGCCGATGGCCAGAGCCACCAGGATCACGAGGTATTTCCAAAGCGGATAACGATTCATCTTTGGCCAGTCGTTCTTCGGTTGGCGGCGCCGACGAGACCGTCAGCGGGCAGTTGGCACCACCGCACCGGTTGGCAAACAGCCGCCTGGCATCCACGGATAACCCGGGGCTGGATCAGGCGGCTGCAGGGGCACGCGCGCTAATGGCGTGCCGGGAAGGGCGAAAAAGCAGGCAGGCGGTGCGGGAGAAGCTGGGCGGCGCCGGTAAAAGGCGACGCCACGCCCGCGGCCGCGGTGCTCAGAGCGACTTCAGCGAGCCCTTGGGCAGCACCGTGGTAACCGCGCTCTTTTGCACCGTGATTTCGGTGCCCGTGGCGATTTCGATGGTCACGTATTGTTCGTTGACCTTGGTGACACGGCCCAGGATGCCACCGGCAGTCACGACTTCGTCGTTCTTGGCCAGCGCTTCCAGCATCGCCTTCGATTCTTTCTGGCGCTTCATCTGCGGGCGGATCATGATGAACCACAGCACAGCGAACATCAGGATGATAGGCAGGAAACTCATCAGGCCACCCGCCGCGCCGCCGGTCACGCCGGCAGTCTGGGCAAATGCGTTAGAAATCAGCACGTTGCTTCTCCGTCACAAAATCAATCAGTTAGTCGGTTATTCTACCACCCGCTTGCGGCCGCATTCCATGCCCGATCCGGGCATTTACGGTGTAGTACGGGTTTGTTCGGGGCTCCTTGCGAGCCGCTTGGCAGTTGCAGGCACCGCTATTCGACCGGAGCCGTGCGGAAAGTTCACGCCGGGGCGGGCGTGGCCGACTGCGCCCCGCGCGCGCGATCGGCGGCGAACTGAAGGCGGAAGGCTTCGAAGCGGTGTTCCTCGATGGCTTCGCGCATCTCGCTCATCAGCTCCAGGTAGTAGTGCAGGTTATGGATGGTGTTCAGGCGCGCGCCCAGAATTTCGCCGACCCGGTGCAGGTGGTGCAGGTAGGAGCGCGAGAAGTTGCGGCAGGTATAGCAGCCGCAGGACTCGTCCAGCGGGCGGGTGTCGTTGCGGTGGACGGCATTCTTGATCTTGACGTCGCCAAAGCGCGTGAACAGCCAGCCGTTGCGGGCATTGCGGGTCGGCATCACGCAGTCGAACATGTCCACCCCCGACGCCACGCCGGCCACCAGGTCTTCGGGCGTGCCCACGCCCATCAGGTAGTGCGGCTTGTGCGCGGGCAGGCGCGGGCCCACGTGCTCCAGCACGCGCATCATGTCTTCCTTGGGCTCGCCGACCGACAGGCCGCCGATGGCGTAGCCGTGGAAGTCCAGCTCCGACAGGCCGGCCAGCGACTCATCGCGCAGGTCCTCGAACATGCCGCCCTGGACAATGCCGAACAGCGCGTTGGGGTTGCCCAGGCTGTTGAACTCGTCGATCGAGCGCTTGGCCCAGCGCAGGCTCATGCGCATGGAGGCGGCCGCTTCCGCGTGGGTGGCGGGGCGGCCGTCGATTTCGTACGGCGTGCATTCGTCGAACTGCATCACGATGTCGGAGTTCAGGGTGCGCTGGATCTGCATCGAGATCTCGGGCGACAGGAACAGCTTGTCGCCGTTGACCGGCGAGGCAAAGGTCACGCCATCCTCGGTGATCTTGCGCAGCGCGCCCAGCGAAAACACCTGGAAACCGCCTGAATCGGTCAGGATCGGCTTGTCCCAGCCCATGAAGCGGTGCAGGCCGCCGTGCTTTTCCACCACTTCCAGCCCGGGGCGCAGCCACAGGTGGAAGGTATTGCCCAGGATGATCTGGGCGTTGATCTCACCGAGCTCGAGTGGCGACATCGCCTTGACCGAGCCATAGGTGCCGACCGGCATGAAGATCGGGGTCTCGACCACGCCGTGGTTGAGGGTGACGCGGCCGCGGCGGGCGTTGCCGTCGGTGGTGAGTAGTTCGAAGTTGAGCATGGCTGGATTCGGGATTCAGGGTCGGGCTGGCGCGGCGCGCTCAGGGCTGGGGCTGGCGCGTCAGCAGCATGGCGTCGCCGTAGCTGAAGAAGCGGTAGCGCTCGGCCACCGCATGGCGGTAGGCGGCGCGGATGGGCTCCACCCCGGCCAGCGCTGACACCAGCATCAGCAAGGTCGACTTGGGCAGGTGGAAATTGGTGATCAGCGCATCGACCACGCGGAAACGGTAGCCGGGGGTGATGAAGATCTCGGTGTCGCCACGGCCGGCGGCCAGCGTGCCGTCGGTGGCGCCGGCGGACTCCAGCGCGCGCAGGGACGTGGTGCCGACCGCGATCACGCGGCCTCCGGCGGCGCGCGTGTCGCGCACGGCCTGGGCCAGCGCATCCGACACCTCGTACCACTCGGCGTGCATTTTGTGCTCGGCCAGGTTCTCGGTGCGCACCGGCTGGAAGGTGCCGGCGCCCACGTGCAGGGTCAGGAAGCCGCGGCGCACGCCCAGCGCATCGAGCCGGGCGAACAGGGCCTCGTCGAAATGCAGGCCGGCAGTCGGCGCTGCCACCGCGCCGGGGGCGCGGGCGTAGACCGTCTGGTACCGGGTTTCGTCGAAGGCGTCGGGATCGTGGGTGATGTATGGCGGCAGCGGCAGGCGGCCGTGGCGCTCGATCAGGTCCAGCGCCGGCTCTGGGAAGGTGAGCGTGAAGAACTGGTCCACGCGCGGGCCCACAGTGACGTCGAAGGCATCCGCCAGGCGCAGCAGGCTGCCCACAGGCGGCGTCTTGGAGGCGCGCACCTGGGCCAGCACGGTATGGCTGTCCAGTACCCGCTCGACCAGCACCTCGACCTTGCCGCCGCTGCCCTTTTGCCCGAAGAAGCGCGCCTTGATGACGCGGGTGTCATTGAACACCAGCAAATCGTTGGGGCGCAGGTAGTCGACGAGGTCGGTAAACGCGCGGTCTGTAAGGCGGGTGGTGCCTTCCCGGGCGTCCGTATCCACCACCAGCAGCCGGCTCGCGCCGCGCTCCGGCAAGGCGGTTTGGGCGATCAGTTCAGGCGGGAGGGCAAAGTCAAAATCGGACAGCGTCAGCATCATGGGGGTAAAAACGGCCGCAGACCGCGCGGTGGCGCGGCCGGCATAGGTACAATCGGCGAATCCGATATTGTAAGGCTTGGGGCGGCTGCGCCGCCCGGGCGCGCGTGATATCGCCTATTTGCGCCAACCAGCGCGTGCCACCTGGCGCGCGCCCCGACCCGAATCGCCAGCCACGCCCCAGATGCCAGGAACTGCTCCCGACCGAACCCCGGAAACCAACGACAGCCCGCCCGCGGCGCGCGCCGGGGACAAGCCGGGCCGTGCGGGCAAGGCGGTGGCCAAGGGCGCTGCCGCCGGCAAGCCGTCCTCGGCCATGGCCCGGCTGCATAAGCTCGGGCTCAAGCGCGACGTCGATCTGGTGCTGCACTTGCCGATGCGCTACGAGGACGAGACCACGCTGCTGCCGATCGCCGATGCCATCGGGCGCGCGGGCATGGGGCTGACGGTGCAGGTCGAGGGCGTGGTCACCTCCAACGAGGTCAGCCTGCGCCCGCGCCGCCAGATGGTGGTCAAGATTGCCGACGATACCGGCGAGCTGACGCTGCGGTTCATTAATTTCTACGGCAGCCAGACCCAGTTGATGGCCGAAGGCGCCTGCCTGCGGGTGCGCGGCGAACTGCGCGGCGGCTTCTTCGGCGCGGAGATGGTCCATCCCACGGTGCGCGCGGTGACGCCCGGCGAGGCGCTGCCCGAGCGGCTGACCCCGGTCTACCCGAGCACCGCCGGCATCCCGCAGAGCTACCTGCGCAAGGCCATCGGCGGCGCGCTGTCACGCACGCCGCTGCCCGAGACCCTGCCAGCGCCCGTGCTGCAAGGCCCGCTAGCCCAGCTCAAGCTGCAAGCCTTGCCCGAGTGCCTGCGCCTGCTGCACACACCGCCGCAGGATGTGGACGAGCACGCGCTGGTCGAGCGCTCGCACCCGGCCTGGCAACGCATCAAGCTCGACGAGCTGCTGGCGCAGCAGCTCTCCCTCAAGCGCTCCCAGGCGGCGCGGCGCGACAAGAGCGCGCCGCCCATGCCGCGCCGCGCGGGCGGCCTGCTGACCGCCTTCCTGGCTGCGCTGCCGTTCAAGCTGACCGGCGCGCAGCAGCGCGTGGTGGAAGAGATTGCCAAGGACATGGGTGCGCCCCACCCGATGCACCGCCTGCTGCAGGGCGACGTCGGCAGCGGCAAGACCATCGTGGCGGCGCTGGCCGCGTGCCAGGCCATCGATGCCGGTTACCAGGCCGCGCTGATGGCACCCACCGAAATCCTGGCCGAACAGCACTACCGCAAGCTCTCTGCCTGGCTGGAGCCGCTGGGCGTGCCGGTGGTGTGGCTGGCCGGCAGCCTGAAGACACGCGCCAAGCGCGAGGCCGCGGCCAAGGTCGAGTCCGGCGAGGCCAAGCTGGCCATCGGCACCCACGCGCTGATCCAGGACAGCGTCAAGTTTGCCCGCCTGGGCTTGTCCGTGGTCGATGAGCAGCATCGCTTCGGCGTGGCCCAGCGGCTGGCGCTGCGCGGCAAGGCGGACCCCGATGCCGCCGCGCAGGGCAAGGCTGGCAAGGCCGCGGAAACCGTGCCGCACCAGCTGATGATGTCGGCCACGCCGATCCCGCGCACGCTGGCCATGACCTACTACGCCGACCTCGACGTCTCGGTGATCGACGAATTGCCGCCCGGGCGCACTCCGGTGGTGACCCGGCTGGTCAACGACGCGCGCCGCGACGAGGTGATCGAGCGCGTGCACCACGCCGCCGCCGATGGGCGCCAGGTCTACTGGGTCTGCCCGTTGATCGAAGAGAGCGAGGCGCTGCAATTGCAGACCGCGGTGGAAACCTATGAAACGCTGGTCGCCGCCTTGCCCGAGCTCAAGGTGGGATTGGTGCACGGGCGCCTGCCACCGGCAGAGAAAGCCGCGGTGATGGAAGACTTTACCGCCAACCGGTTGCAGGTGTTGGTAGCCACCACTGTGATCGAAGTGGGGGTGGACGTGCCCAACGCCTCGTTGATGGTGATCGAGCATGCCGAGCGCTTCGGCCTGGCGCAGCTGCACCAGTTGCGCGGCCGGGTAGGGCGAGGCAGCGCGGAATCGGTCTGCCTGCTGATGTACCAGGCACCGCTGTCGCCCACCGGGCGCGAGCGCCTGGCCACCATGCGCGAGACCACCGACGGCTTTGAGATCGCCCGGCGCGACCTGCAGATACGCGGTCCCGGCGAGTTCCTCGGCGCGCGTCAGTCCGGCGAGGCGATGCTGCGTTTCGCCGATCTCAACACCGACGCCTGGCTGGTCGATTATGCCCAGGAGGCCGCCGAACTGATGCTGGCGCGCTTTCCGGAGGCGGTTGAGGCGCACCTGCTGCGCTGGCTGGGTGGCAGGGAGCACTACCTGAAGGCCTGATGTGACGGTGGGGACCCACCCGGTGGGGGCGGTCAGGTATCGCCTGCGTCGCTTTGCCTGTCATCTCTGACAGAACGTCGAATCGAAGGTAAAATCTATCGCTTAACGGAAATTGATAAGTCATGACGCTCACCGAACTCAAGTACATCGTCGCCGTAGCGCGCGAGCGCCATTTCGGCCGGGCGGCCGAAGCTTGCTTCGTGTCGCAGCCAACGCTGTCGGTGGCGATCAAGAAGCTGGAAGACGAACTCAATGTGCAGATCTTCGAGCGCGGCACGTCCGAAGTCTCGGTGACGCCGATCGGCGAGCAGATCGTGGCGCAGGCCCAGCGCGTGCTGGAGCAGACCATGGCCATCCGCGAGATCGCCAAGCAGGGCAAGGACCCGCTGGCCGGGCCGTTGCGGCTTGGCGTGATCTACACCATCGGGCCCTACCTGCTGCCCACGCTGGTCAAGGAAATGATCCAGACCGTGCCGCAGATGCCGCTGATGCTGCAGGAGAACTACACGGTCAAGCTGATCGAGCTGCTCAAGCAGGGCGAGATCGATTGCGCCATCATGGCCGAGCCCTTTGCCGATTCCGGGCTGACCGTGCAGCCGCTGTATGACGAGCCCTTCGTCGTGGCGGTGCCGCGTGGCCACCATCTGGAGCATGCCGGGAAGGTGGATCCCGACGAACTCAAGCAGCAAACCATGCTGCTGCTGGGCAGCGGGCATTGCTTCCGCGACCAGGTGCTGGGCGTATGCCCGGAGCTGTCGCGCTTCTCGCAGGCGGCCGACGGCATCCAGAAGACCTTCGAAGGCTCCTCGCTGGAAACCATCCGCCATATGGTGGCAAGTGGCGTTGGCATCACGGTGCTGCCGCGGACTTCGGTGCCGGACCTGAAGCCCAACAAGAACGACCTGCTGGCCTACGTGCCCTTTACCGATCCCGTGCCCGACCGGCGCGTGGTGCTGGCCTGGCGCAAGAGCTTTACCCGCCTGCCGGCCATGGAGGCGCTGCGCCGCGCGGTGGCTGCCTGCGACTTGCCCGGCGTCAGCATGCTGGCAGCCAAGGAACTGGCTGAAGCCGCCTGAGCGCGCCCGGCCTGCCGGCGCTCTGCGCCGGCGGCACGCTTTGCCCCTGCCTTGTTTTTTCTCCCCCCTCGATTTTTCTAACTTCTCTGTGTCTTTGCCCTATGCCATGCTGGCGCGCAGGCAGGAATAGGCATGCCCTATTTCATAGTTAGAAATAATTGAATTTGAAATTTAATAGCCTTTCCGTAGACTCCCTGCATCGACGCATTGCGCGCTGTCATCCACAAGGAGTCGCACATGAAAGGCGAAAAACCCAGCCCGCCCTCGCCAGACTCCCCGTTCCACTCCCACGAAAAATGAGGCCAAGATGAGCAAGAACAAGGACACTCTCACCACCGCCGCTGGCGCGCCGGTAGCCGACAACCAGAATTCGCAGACCGCCGGCCCGCGCGGCCCGATGCTGCTGCAAGACGTGTGGTTCCTGGAGAAGCTCGCTCACTTCGACCGTGAAGTCATTCCCGAGCGGCGCGTGCACGCCAAGGGCTCGGGCGCGCACGGCACGTTCACGGTGACCCACGACATCACGCGCTTTTCCAAGGCCTCGATCTTTGCCAGCGTCGGCAAGGAGACGCCGATGTTCATCCGCTTCTCCACGGTGGCGGGCGAGCGTGGCGCGGCGGATGCCGAGCGCGATGTGCGCGGGTTCTCGGTCAAGTTCTATACCGATGAAGGCAACTGGGACGTGGTGGGCAACAACACGCCGGTGTTCTTCGTGCGCGACCCGCTGAAATTCCCGGATTTCATCCACACGCAAAAACGCAATCCGCGCACCAACCTGCGCGACCCGATTGCCGTCTGGGATTTCTGGTCGCGCCATCCGGAATCGCTGCACCAGGTCACCATCCTGATGAGCGACCGCGGCCTGCCGCAGAACTATCGCCAGATCCATGGTTTCGGCTCGCATACCTTCTCGTTCATCAATGCGGCCAACGAGCGTTTCTGGGTGAAGTTCCACTTCAAGTCGCAGCAGGGCATCGCCAACTGGACCAACGAGGAAGCGGCCAAGGTGGTGGCGGGCGACCGCGAGAGCGCGCAGCGCGACTTGTTCGAGAACATCGAGCGCGGCAACTTCCCGCGCTGGAACGTGCGCGTGCAGGTCATGCCCGAAGCCGATGCGGCCAAGTACCACATCAACCCGTTCGACCTCACCAAGGTGTGGCCGCACAAGGACTATCCGTTGATCGACGTCGGCGTGATGGAGCTCAACCGCAACCCGGACAACTACTTCGCCGAGGTGGAGCAGGTGGCGATGAACCCCTCCAACATCGTGCCGGGCATCGGCTTCTCGCCCGACAAGATGCTGCAGGGCCGGCTGTTCTCGTACGGCGACACGCAGCGCTACCGCCTGGGCGTGAACCACAACCAGATCCCGGTGAACGCGCCCAAGTGCCCGTTCCACAATACCTTCCACCGCGATGGCGCGATGCGCGTGGACGGCAACCAGGGCGGCAAGCTCAACTACGAGCCGAACCGCGAGGGCGCCTACGCCGCCAGCGAGCGCGCCATCGAGCCGCCCCTGGCCCTGGATGGCGCGGCCGACCGCTTCGACCACCGTGTCGACAGCGATTACTACAGCCAGCCCGGCGCGCTGTTCCGCCTGTTCGACGAGGCCCAGCGCCAGCGTCTTTACGCGAACATTGCGGCGGCCATGCAGGGCGTGCCGGAAAATATCGTGCGGGTGCAGCTGGAGCACTTCACCAAGGCCGATCCGGCTTATGGCGAGGGCGTCAAGCGCGCACTCAACCTGAAGTAATGCGCAAGCAATGAAGCAGGGCAGTGCGGGTGGCCCTGAGCCGGGGCCACCTTGAAAGCCCGGCACGGAGAACCATCATGGCCATGTTCAGACTGTTCGCCAGCGAATTTCAGCAGTTGCAGCAAGCTGCCCACGACCGCCCCCGCCGCGCCGACGCGGCGCGCCTGCAACGCAAGCTGTGGCGCACGGAGATCGGGCTGGCGGCGGTCGCGCTGGGCGCGGTCGCGATGTTCCTGGACGCGGTCAAGGGTTTGTCTGCCTTTACCGGGTGATGCCATAATGTGCGGGTTGTGCCGCGTCCCGTGGCGCGGCAGTTGTCAGAGCCACCCCAGACTGGAGCGTACCTATCATGGCAAAGAAGAATGAGATGAGCGTGAACATCGGCATTTCCGACAAAGAACGCAAGAAGATCGCGGAAGGCCTGTCCAAGTTGCTGGCGGATACCTACACGCTCTATCTCAAGACCCATAACTTCCACTGGAACGTCACGGGTCCGATGTTCAACACCTTGCACCTGATGTTCGAGACGCAATACACCGAGCTGGCGCTCGCCGTGGACTCGATCGCCGAGCGCATCCGCGCGCTGGGCTACCCGGCGCCGGGCACCTACAAGGAATACGCCCGCTTGTCGTCGATCCCGGAGGAAGAGGGCGTGCCCGAAGCCACCGAGATGATCCGCAAGCTGGTCGAAGGCCAGGAAGCCGTGGTGCGCACCGCGCGCTCGCTGTTCCCGGCCATCGACGCCGCGGGCGATGAACCCTCCGCCGACCTGCTGACCCAGCGCATGCAGACGCACGAAAAAACCGCGTGGATGCTGCGCTCGATGCTGGCCTGATGCCCTGAGTCGACACCACCGGCGGCCGTGGTGTGCTGCCGGCCATACGCGCCGCGCCCTGACCGGGTCGCGGCGCGTTTTTCGTTGAATGCCATTGCCTTGCCCGACCCCGTGCCGCGGCCCCTCGCCATGTTTGAACGCTTAGCCCTGTACGCGCGCCTGGTGCGCATCGACAAGCCCATCGGCACGCTGCTGCTGCTGTGGCCCACGCTGTGGGCACTGTGGATGGCCTCGGGCGGCCAGCCGGTGTGGAGCCTGTTCTGGATCTTCGTCATCGGCACCTTCCTGATGCGCTCTGCCGGCTGCGCCATGAACGACTGGGCCGACCGCGACTTCGACAAACACGTCAAGCGCACCAAGGAGCGGCCACTGACCGCGGGCAAGATTGCCGCTTGGGAGGCGGTGGCGGTGGCGGTGGTGCTGTCGCTGGCGGCCTTCGCGCTGATCACGCCGCTCAATGGGTTTACCAAGTGGCTGGCGGTGGTCGGCGCCGTGCTTGCCGCCACCTATCCATTCTTCAAGCGGTTCTTTGCCATCCCGCAGGCCTACCTTGGCATTGCTTTCGGCTTTGGCATCCCGATGACGTTCGCCGCGGTGCAGGACCATGTGCCGGTGGTGGCGTGGGTGATGCTGCTGGCCAATGTGTTCTGGGCGGTGGCCTACGATACCGCCTACGCCATGGTGGACCGCGACGATGACTTGCTGCTCGGCATGAAGACGTCGGCCATCACGTTCGGGCGGTTCGATGTCGCCGCCATCATGATCTGCTATGCGGTGTTCCTGGGGCTGATGGCCTGGGCCGGTACGCAGTTCGGGCTGGGCTGGCCGTACTGGATCGGGCTGGCGGCGGCGGCGGGATGCGCGGTGTATCACTACACGTTGATCCGCGAGCGGGATCGCATGAAGTGCTTTGCCGCGTTCCGGCACAACAACTGGCTGGGCGCTTGTGTGTTTGCCGGGGTGGCTGCGGCCTACGCGTTGCGCTGAGGCTGCGCTCAAGTGTCCTGACGGTTTGCGTCCTCTCCCGCCGCGCGGGAAAGGACGTACCCAACTCAGTCCTTGCCAAACTCCGCGCCCATTTCCGTCGCGCGTTCAGCGGCGGCGTGCATGGCCTTGGCGAAGCCTTCGCCGATACCGGCGGCTTGCATGGCGGTGAGTGCGGCGTAGGTGGTGCCGCCCTTTGAGGTCACGCGCTCGCGCAGCAGGCTGACCGGCTCTTCCGACTGGGCAGCCAGGGCCGCGGCGCCGCGGAAGGTTTCCACTGCCAGCGCGCGCCCTTGCTGGGCGTTCAGACCGAGTTCCACGGCCGCTTTCTCCATGGCTTCGATGAAGTAGAAGACGTAGGCCGGGCCGCTGCCGGAGATGGCCGTGACTGCGTCGATCTGCGCGTCGCCTTCCACCCACTCGCACTTGCCCACGGCTTCGGCCAGCGCGCTGGCGATGTCGCGGTCCTGCTGCGCCAGCCCGGCTACCGCTGCCAGGCCGGTCATGCCCATGCCGGCCAGCGCCGGGGTGTTGGGCATGGCGCGCACCAGGCGGGTGCGCCCGCCGAACCAGCGCTGCATGTCGGCCAGGCGGATGCCGGCGGCCACGCTCACGATCAGGCTGTCGCCCAGGTGCGGCAGCAGCGCTGCCGCCGCTTCGCGGAACTGCTGCGGCTTGACCGCCAGCACAAGCACATCGCTCTTGCCAAAGGCGGCGTCGGGCGCGCCTGCCGCATGCACCCCAAGGTCGCGCCGCAGGCGCGCCTGCGCTTCATCGAACGGATCGACCACGCGGATCGAAGTGGCTGGCACGCCCCGGGCGATCAGGCCGCCGATCAGGGCGGTGGCCATATTGCCGCCGCCGAGGAAACCAAAGGTGAGAGTCTTGAGCATATCGATCTCTTGCTGGGAATCGTCTGGGAAGAAGGGGGCCGGCGTTCAGGCCAGCCTGGCCTGTGTCGCCTCGGGTGCCGTGGCATGGTCGCGCGCGCCGAAAATGGCGGTGCCGATGCGCACCACGGTAGCGCCCTCGGCAATGGCGGCCTCCATGTCGGCGGACATGCCCATCGAGAGCGTGTCCACATCCAGCCCGGCGGCGCGCAAGGTGTCGAGCAGGGTGCGCAGCGCGGCAAACGGCCGGCGCTGGGCCTCCATATCGCTCTGCGGCTCAGGAATGGCCATCAGGCCGCGCAGCCGCAGCCCGGGCAGCGTCGCCATGGCGCGTGCCAGCGCGGGCACTTCGTCTGGCGCGACACCGCTCTTGCTGGCTTCGCCGCTGATATTGACCTGCAGGCAGACCTGCAACGGCGCCATGCCGGCGGGCCGCTGCGCCGACAGCCGCTCGGCGATGCGCAGGCGGTCGATGGCATGGACCCAGTCGAACTGCTCGGCCACGGCACGCGTCTTGTTGCTTTGCAGGGGGCCGATAAAGTGCCAGCTTATCTGGTCGCGCAAATCGCCAAGCTGTGCAATCTTGTCCACGCCTTCCTGCACGTAGTTCTCGCCAAAGGCGCGCTGGCCGGCGTCGAACGCAGCCTGCACCGCGGCGGCGGGGAAGGTCTTCGAAACCGCCAGAAGCGTGACTTTACCGGCCGGTCGCCCGGCCTGTTGTGCGGCTGCCGCGACGCGCCGGTTGACGGCTTGCAAGTTGGCGGCGATTACAGACATAATCCGGCGAACATATCAAGAAGTACAACAATAAGTACGACAAAAAGGGTGGGGTCATTATAGATGGACATCGCGCAGCTATTAGCTTTCGCCGTCAAGAACAAGGCGTCCGATCTCCATCTCTCGGCAGACATGCCGCCGATGGTGCGTATCCACGGCGATATGCGCCGCATCAATGTGGCCGCGATGGGCCACAAAGATGTCCACGCCATGGTGTACGACATCATGAGCGACACCCAGCGCAAGCAATATGAGGAACGGCTGGAAATCGACTTTTCTTTCGAGATCGCCAGCCTCTCGCGATTCCGGGTCAATGCCTACAATACGCAGCGCGGCGCCGCCGCCGTGTTCCGGACCATTCCTTCCAAGGTACTGACGCTGGAAGACCTGCGCGCGCCGGCGGTATTCGCTGACCTGTGCATGAAGCCGCGCGGCCTGGTGCTGGTGACCGGCCCGACCGGCTCGGGCAAGTCCACCACGCTGGCGGCGATGGTGGACCACCGCAATGATAACGACATGGGCCACATCCTCACGGTGGAGGACCCGATCGAGTTCGTGCACACGTCCAAGAAGAGCCTGATCAACCAGCGCGAGCTGGGGCCGCACACGCATTCCTTTGCCAACGCGCTGCGCTCCGCGCTGCGTGAGGATCCCGATGTGGTGCTGGTGGGTGAGCTGCGCGACCTGGAAACCATCCGCCTGGCGCTGACTGCGGCCGAAACCGGCCACCTGGTGTTCGCCACACTGCACACGAGCTCGGCGGCCAAGACCATCGACCGGGTTGTCGACGTGTTCCCGCCCGAAGAAAAAGACATGGTGCGCACCATGTTGTCGGAATCGCTGGAAGCGGTGATTTCGCAAACGCTGCTCAAGACGCGCGATGGCAACGGCCGTACCGCGGCGCACGAGATCATGATCGCCACGCCTGCGATCCGCCACCTGATCCGCGAGAACAAGATCGCGCAGATGTACTCGATGATGCAGACCAGCAGCGGCCTTGGCATGCAGACGCTGGACCAGTGCCTGTCGGACCTGATCAAGCGCGGCATCATCAACTACAACGATGCGCGCGCCATTGCCAAGAACCCCGACTCATTCACGGGCTGAGGCGAGTCCGCCGCATCCGAACCAGGACACCGCCATGCTCGATCGCGAATCCGCCGCCAAGTACATCAACGACCTGCTCGAGCTGATGGTGGGCAACCGCGGCTCGGACCTGTTCATCACCGCGGATTTTCCGCCGGCCATCAAGGTCGATGGCAAGATCACGCCAGTCTCGCAGCAGCCGCTCAACCCCACCCAGGCGCTTGGCCTGGTGCGTTCCATCATGAACGAGCGGCAGGCGGGCGAGTTCGACGGTAGCCGCGAGTGCAACTTCGCCATCTCCGTGCCCAACGCCGGGCGCTTTCGCGTCTCCGCGTTCATCCAGCAGGGCAAGGCGGGCATGGTGGTGCGTACCATCAATACGCGCATTCCTTCGGTGGAAGACCTCGACCTGCCCCCCGCGCTGCATGACATCGTGATGTCAAAGCGCGGGCTGGTGATCGTCACCGGCGCCACCGGCTCGGGCAAGTCGACCTCGCTCGCGGCCATGCTCGATCACCGCAACGCGCATTCGTACGGGCATATCATCACCATCGAGGACCCGATCGAATACGTGCACGCGCACCAGAACTGCATCGTCACGCAGCGCGAGGTCGGCATCGATACCGACTCCTGGCACGTGGCGTTGAAGAACACGCTGCGCCAGGCGCCCGACGTGATCCTGATCGGCGAAATCCGCGATCGGGAAACCATGGAGTACGCGATGCAGTACGCGGAAACGGGCCACCTGTGCCTGGCTACGCTGCACGCCAACAATGCCAACCAGGCCATCGACCGCGTGGTCAACTTCTTCCCCGAGGAAAAGCGCCAGCAGTTGCTGATCGACCTGTCGCTCAACCTGAAGGCGATGGTGTCGCAGCGCCTGTTGCCGCGCAAGGGGCAGAAGGGCCGGGTGCCGGCAGTGGAGATCATGCTCGGCACGCCGCTGGTGGCCGACCTGATCTTCAAGGGCGAGATCCATGCGCTCAAGGAAGTCATCAAGAAGTCGCGCGAGCAGGGCATGGTGTCGTTCGACCAGGCGCTGTTCGATCTCTACGAGGCCGGCAAGATCACCTACGAAGACGCGCTGCGCAATGCCGACTCGCTCAACGACCTGCGCTTGATGATCAAGCTGCACGGCACCATGGACCGCGAGACCGACCTGGGCGCCGGCACCGAACACCTGAATGTGATCTGAGCACTCACGGCAGCGTCGCCAAGTACACTGTCTGGCGGTGGGCGCACATCGCCGTCCACCGCCGTGTCACCCGAGGATTCCGTCATGAGCAATGTCTACCAGTTCGAAGCCAGCTCCCTGGCCGGCCTGCCTGTGCCGCTGTCGCAATTCAGCGGCAAGGTGCTGCTGATCGTGAACACGGCCAGCGAGTGCGGCTTTACGCCGCAATATGCCGGCCTGCAGGCGCTGCAGGACCAGTACGCGGCAAGCGGCCTTGAAGTGCTGGGTTTTCCCTGTAACCAGTTCGGCAAGCAGGAGCCGGGCGATGCCGCGCAGATCGGCCAGTTTTGCGAGTCGCGCTTCCACGTCACCTTCCCGATGTTCGGCAAGATCGACGTCAAGGGCGATAACGCGCATCCGCTGTATCGCTGGCTGACCTCGGAGAAGCCGGGCGTGCTTGGCCTGGAAGCGATCAAGTGGAACTTCACCAAGTTCCTGCTGCGCCGCAACGGGACGGTGTTCAAGCGCTACGCGCCCACCACCAAGCCCGAGGATATCAAGCGCGACATCGAGACGCTGCTGGCCGAGCCGGCGTAGGACATGTCCCGAATCAGCCGGTCAGCCGATAGGCCGGCTAGCCGCTGCTGTGCTGCACCGCACGCAGGAAGCCATTGAGCGAGCGGTCGGGGGTTTCGTGGAAGCGGTCTTCCAACATGACGATGCCGCGGCAGCGGTCCAGGCGGAAGCTGCGATAGTCGGTGCGCGTGGTGCACCAGGCGGCCAGCAGCCAGCTATTGCCCCAGAAGAACAGGCCCAGCGGCTGCACGATGCGGTCGGAGGCGCGCTGCTGCGCGTCGGTGTAGTCCAGGCGCAGCAGGCGTTGCGCGTTCATGGCGCCATGCACCACGTCAAAGGCGTCGCGCACCTGCGGCAGGTTGACGAATTCGGGGGCGAACACGCGGCTTTGCTGCGCCGCATGACGCCGCGCGGGCGGTAGCGCCGCCACCAGCTTCTCCAGCGCGGGATCGGCCGCGGCGGCCAGCGCCCCGCCGCCCCAGGCCTTGAGCAGCCGCAGCCCGGCCACCAGCGCCTCGACTTCGATCGCGGTGAACATCAGCGGAGGGACGTCATAGTCGGCCCGCAACCGGTAGCCGATGCCCGCTTCGCCCTCGACCGGCACGCCCGACAGCGACAGCGCCTGGATATCCCGGTACACCGTGCGCTCGGACACCCCGAGCCGCTGCGCCAGCAGCGCCGCCGTGGTGAGGCGGCGCCCGCGCAGTACCTGGACGATCTGGAAAAGGCGGTCGGCGCGGCGGCTCATCGAGGCTTCATCTTGGTGCTATGCGGGTATTGGTAACACGGTCGCGGTGGCCGACTATCCTACCAGCGGCTGGTGCAGGCCGACGCGATTGCCTTCGCTGTCGATGATATGCGCGATATGGCCGATATCGCCAGGCAACTGCAGCGGGCCGAACACGGTCTTGCCGCCGGCCGCGGTGACACGCGCCAGCAGCGCCGTGAGCTGCGGCGTGTGCAGGTAAGGCAGGCAGCCGTCGGCCGAGGGGCGGAAGCCCTCGCCGGCTACCAGTGCGCCGCCAGGCTCATGGTTGGCAAAGACAGCCATGTCGATCTGCGCCATGGTTTCGCGCTTGAGGGTGGTCTCGAAGGCCTGCTCGTAGAACCGGATGGCACGGGTCATGTCCGCGACAGGAATTTCAAGCCAGTTGATCAGTCCGCTCATGATGGTCTCTCTCAGGGGTGATGGAGAGACGGATCATGCGCGAGGGCTCCTGACAACGTCCTGTCAGCAGGGATCAGGGATCAGCGTGGCATCCATGCCGCCAGCATCGGCACCATCACGGCGGTCAGCACGCCGTTCAGGCCCATGCCGAGCGCGGCGAAGGCGCCGGCCTCCTGGTTGACCTGGAAGGCGCGCGCGGTGCCGATGCCGTGCGCTGCCACGCCGGTGGCGAAACCGCGCACGGTGTAGTCGGAAATGCGCAGCAGGTTCAGCAGCTTGGTGGCGCTCACCGCGCCGATGATGCCGGTGGCCATCACCAGCACGGCGGTCAGCGAAGGCAGGCCACCGATCTTCTCGGCCACGCCCATGGCGATCGGGATGGTGACCGACTTGGGCGCGAGCGAGCGCATGGTCTCGGGCGAAGCGCCCAGCAGCCAGGCGATGCCCACGGCCGATACCACCGCCACCAGCGATCCCGCCAGCAGCCCGCCCAGCAGCGGGAAAACATGCTTGCGCAGCTGCATGTAAAGCGGCACCGCCAGCGCGACGGTAGCGGGCCCGAGCAGGAAGTGGACGAACTGCGCGCCATCGAAATAGGTCTTGTACGGCGTGCCGGTCACCGTCAGCAGCGTGACCAGGATGGCGACCGCGATCATCACGGGATTGGCTAGCGGCGAGAAGCGCGCGCGCTCATAGACGCGGAACGCGAAGACATAGGCCAGCAAGGTAGCGGTCAGGCCGAGCAGCGGGCTGGCCGCCAGATAGACCCAGATCTCGTTCAGGCGCGGCGTCATGCTTGTTCTCCCGAACCGGCTTGCGCCCCGGCATCCTCAGGCGGCCGGGGCTTGCCCATCAGCGCGCGCGCCACCAGCGCGGTGGTGGCGATCGCCAGCCAGGTGGACACCACCAGCGCCACCACGATCGGCAGCCACTCCCCGCCGATGCGGTGCGCGTGCACCATGATGCCGACACCCGCCGGCACGAACAGCAGCGACAAGTGCTTGAGCAGATCGGAAGTGGTCCCCTGGATCACCGGCAGTAGCCGGTCGTCGAACGTGAGCCAGCCGAACAGCAGGATCATGCCGATCACCGGCCCGGGCACGGGCAGGCTAAGGGAATAACTGAGCGTCTCCCCGACGGATTGGAAAACCAGCAGGATGGCGAAGGTCTGGAGCATGCGGGTGCGGGGCGAAAGGAGCGAAAGGCAGCAAGGGTGAATGCCATCGCATGGTAACCCGGCACCACGCGTCCAGCCTACCCCAGCATGCGGTCCACCAGCTCGATCCAGTGCATCACCGGCGTGCCGGTGCCGCTTTGCAGGTGCGTGATGCAGCCGATATTCGCCGAGACGATGGCCTCGGGCTTCGATGCCTGCAGATTGGCGAGCTTCTCGTCGCGCAGCCGATAGGACAAAGCGGGCTGCAGCACCGAGTACGTGCCTGCGGAGCCACAGCACAGGTGGCTGTCGGCACAGAGCTTGACGTCCACGCCCAGGCCTGTCAGCAGGGCTTCCACCTTGCCGCGGATCTGCTTGCCGTGCTGCAGCGTGCAGGGCGGATGGTAGGCCACGCGCTGGCCATCGGTGCCGTTGGTGCCTTTGTCGCTTCTTGCCTCGGCGGCCGCGTCTTGCAGGGCGTCGGCGAAGTTCGGCAGCAGCTCCGACAGATCCTTGGTCAGCGCCGAGATCTGGCGCGCGCGATCCGCATAGCGGGCATCGTTGCGCAGCAGGTGGCCGTATTCCTTGACCATCACGCCGCAGCCCGACGCCGTCATCACGATGGCCTCCGCGCCGGCTTGCACCGCCGGCCACCAGGCGTCGATATTGCGCCGCATATTGTCGAGGCCGCCGTCGTGGTCGCCGGTGTGATAGCGCACGGCGCCGCAACAACCGGCCTCGCGCGCCACCACCAGCTGCACGCCAAGGCGGTCGAACACGCGTGCCGTGGCGGCATTGATGTTGGGCGACATCGAGGGCTGCACGCAGCCGTCGAGCAACAACATCTTGCGCGCATGCGTGGTGCGCGGCCATGCGCCGGCGTTGACCGCCTGCGGCACCTTGTTGCGCAGCGCCTGCGGCAACAGCGCTCGCACGCGCTGCCCCATGCGCATGGCCGTGCCGAACAGCGCCGGGCGCGTCATGCTCTCGCGCAGCGCCCAGCGCGCGAAACGCTCGCGCGCCGGGCGCTGGATGCCTTGGGCCTCCAGGCGGTCATCTACCACCTTGCGGCCGATGTCGACCAGACGGCCGTACTTCACGCCCGAGGGGCAGGTGGATTCGCAGTTGCGGCAGGTCAGGCAGCGGTCCAGGTGCAGGCGTGTGCTTTCCGTGACGGGCTGGCCCTCCAGCACCTGCTTCATCAGGTAGATGCGGCCACGCGGGCCGTCCAGCTCGTCGCCGAGCAACTGGTAGGTGGGGCAGGTCGCGGTACAGAAGCCGCAATGCACGCATTTGCCGACGATGGACTTGGCTTCTTCGCCGTCGGGCGTGTCGCGCAGGAATTCGGCCAGTGTGGTTTGCATGGTTCGGGGACTCTCCGGTGCCTTGGCTGGGGATCGATGCGGTGTGGTGCGGCCCGTGGCTCAGAGGCCGGCGTACATGCGCTGCGGGTTGAAGATGCCGGCGGGGTCGAACGTCGCCTTGAGCCGCTGATGGATGGCCGCCACCGGCGCGGACAGCGGCGTGAACACGCCCACGGCCTTGTCGCCGTTGCGGAACAGCGTGGCGTGGCCGCCGGCCGCCTTGGCCGCGGCGCGCACGATGGCGCCGTCGGCCGCGCTGTCGCTGCCGCCCAGCCACCAGCGCTGGCCGCCGCCCCATTCGATCAGCTGCCCGCCGGGCAGCGCCAGCGGCGCGGCGGTGGTTGGCACGGCAATGCGCCACAGTGCCCGGCCCGCTTGCACCGGGGCAAAGAAGGCGTGGCTCTGCTCGCGCAGCGCGCGCCACAATGCATCGGCTTGCGCGGCATCCACGGCTTCGCCGCCAAGCCGCTCGCGCGCGGCGCGCAGCGCGGCCGCCGCGCCCGACAGGCGCAGGTGCAGCACGCCGTCGTGCCAGGCCGAAGCGGCAATCGGCAGGGGCTGGCCGCCCCAGTCGTTGAGGCGATCGAGCGCCGCGGCCTCGTCCAGCGCAAAACGCAGCGTGGCGTCGTCGAAGGGCACCGGCAGCACCTTGAGCGAGACTTCCAGGATCAGCCCCAGCGTGCCGAGCGACCCGGACATCAGCCGCGAGACGTCATAGCCGGCTACGTTCTTCATGACCTGGCCGCCAAAGCTCAGGACGTCGCCACGGCCATCCATCACGCGTGTGCCCAGCACAAAGTCACGCAACGCGCCCACCGCCTGCCGGCGCGGGCCGGACAGGCCAGCGGCAACGGCGCCGCCGATCGTGGCCACGTCGCTGGCATTGGCGCCGGTGCTGAAGTGCGGCGGCTCGAACGCCAGCATCTGGCGCCGCTCGGCCAGCGCCGCCTCGATCTCCGCCAGCGGCGTGCCGCAGCGCGCGGTGATCACCAGCTCGGGCGGGTCGTAGTCGACGATGCCGCTGTAGGCGCGCGTGTCGAGCAGCGCCCCTTGCGCATGCTGGCCGTAGAAATCCTTGCTGCCGCCGCCGCGCAGGCGCAGCGGCGCACGCGTGTCGGTGGCATGCCGGATGGCATCGCGAAAGGCGGTGAGGGTGGCTTGAGGATCTGCTGGCATGGCTGGCATGGTGGCGGGCGGGTGTCGGCGTGAACTAAGTCAGGCGGAAGAAGTGGGACGGTGCGGTGGCGTCTCGGCGCTTGCGCGGGAGCCTGCCGGCTCGCGTTCGCTCTCGTCGTGGTAAGGCGGCAGCTCGCTGCCGCAGTGCTTGCAGTAGCCGGCATCGGGATCGTGGCCTTCCGTCAGGCAATGGTTGCAGGTGCGCGTGGTCAGCGGCCGCTTCATGATGCTGGCGGCCAGCTCCGCGCCCACGATGCCGGTGGGGAAAGCGATGATGCCGTAGCCCAGCAGGATGGTCAGCGAGGTGATGAACTGGCCCAGCGGCGTCTTGGGCACCATATCGCCGAAGCCGGTGGTGGTCAGCGTCACCACCGCCCAGTACATGCTCACGGGGATGCTGGTGAAGCCGTGCTGCGGGCCTTCCACCACATACATCACGGTGCCGAGGATCACGGTGATAATGAACACCGTGCCAAGGAAGACGAAGATCTTGCGCCGGCTGTTGGCCAGCGCGCGGTACAGGATCTGCGCTTCTTCGAAATACACCGTCAGCTTGAGGATCCGGAACACGCGCAGCAGCCGCAGCAGGCGCACGTCGATCAGGAACGCCAGTTCGGGCACGAAGAAGGCCAGCCACGTGGGGATGATCGACAGGAAATCGACCACGCCGAAGAAGCTGAACACATAGCGCAAGGGGCGCCGCACCACCAGGATGCGCATCACGTACTCGCCGGTGAACAGCAGCGTGAACAGCCATTCCAGCACCGTGAACACGTGGCCAAGCCGCAGGCTGACCGCCGGCAGGCTGTCGAACACCACAATCAGCACGCTGGCCACGATGGCCAGCAGCAGGGTGACGTCGAACAGCCGCCCGTTGCGCGTGTCGGCCTCGAAGATGATGGTGTACCAGCGCTCGCGCCAGCCGGATTCGGGCTTGCCCAGGCGCTGGCGGGTTTGCGCGCTACTGCGGTTGCGTTGCGTGGCGTTTGGAGCGGCCATGTTCAGAATCGCGGCAGGTCAGGGTGCGGCAGCAGGCCGCGCTTCACATGCATGCGGCCGTACTCGGCGCAGCGCGCCAGCGTGGGGATGGCCTTGTCGGGGTTGAGCAGGCGCGCCGGGTCGAAGGCCGCCTTGACGCCAAAAAACAGCTCGCGCTCTTCCGCGGAGAACTGCACGCACATGGAGTTGAGCTTCTCCACGCCCACGCCGTGCTCGCCGGTCACCGTGCCGCCCAGCTCCACGCAGCTCTCCAGAATGTCGGATCCGAACAGCTCGGCGCGGTGCCATTCGTCCTGGTCCGCACCATCGAACAGGATCAGCGGGTGCATATTGCCGTCGCCCGCATGGAACACGTTCATGCAGCGCAGGCCGTACTTGCGCTCCATTTCCTCGATGCGCTTGAGCAGCGTGCCGATATGCTTGCGCGGAATGGTGCCGTCCATGCAGTAGTAGTCTGGCGAGATGCGCCCGGCGGCGGGGAAGGCGTTCTTGCGCCCGCTCCAGAAGCGCAGCCGTTCGGGCTCGCTTTGCGACACCTGGATGCGGCTGGCGCCGGAAGCGCGCAGCACCTCGCTCATGCGCTCCACTTCCTCGGCCACTTCTTCCGGCGTGCCGTCGGACTCGCACAGCAGGATGGCGGCGGCGTCCAGGTCGTAGCCGGCGCGCACGAATTCCTCGACCGCGGCGGTGGCGGGCTTGTCCATCATCTCCAGCCCGGCCGGGATGATGCCGGCGCCGATCACATCGGCCACCGCGTTGCCGCCCTTGGCTACGTCATCGAAGCTGGCCATGATCACCTGCGCCAGCTGCGGCTTGGGGATCAGCTTGACGGTCACCTCGGTGACCACCGCCAGCATGCCTTCGGAGCCGATCACGGCGGCCAGCAGGTCCAGCCCCGGCGCGTCGGGCGCTTCCGAGCCGAACTCCACCACTTCGCCCTCCATGGTGACGGCGCGCACGCGCAGCACGTTGTGCACCGTCAGGCCGTACTTCAGGCAATGCACGCCGCCTGAGTTCTCGCTGACGTTGCCGCCGATGGTGCAGGCGATCTGCGAGGAAGGATCGGGGGCGTAATAGAGGTTGTACTGCGCGGCGGCCTCTGAGATGGCGAGATTGCGCACGCCGGGCTGGACCACCGCAGTGCGCGAGCGCACGTCCACGCTGACAATGCGCTTGAACTTGGCCAGCGACAGTACCAGGCCAGTGGCGATCGGCATGGCCCCGCCGGACAGGCTGGTGCCGGCGCCGCGCGGCACCACGGGCACCTGCAGCGAGTGGCACAGGCGCAGGATGGCGCAGACCTGGTCCTCGTTGTCGGGCAGCGCCACGGCCATCGGCACCTGGCGATAGGCTGCCAGGCCGTCGCACTCGTAGGGCACGGTGTCTTCGGGTTTCCACAACAACGCCGCATCGGGCAGGATTTTCGCCAGGCCGGTGAGCAACGCGCTGCGGCGTGCGTCGTCGGCGACCAGTGAGACTTCGTGCGGGGCGTTCATGGCAACTCCTGTTATGGCCGCCGGCTCCCTGCCGAAAGCAGGGCGGGAGCGGGTGGGGAGCAAGGACTATAGCGCAGCCAGGTGGCGGCGCAGCCCCGTGGCGACGTGAATTCCGCATGGCGGGCCGATCAAAATCGCTCATGATGGCATTGGCCCGGAACGTGCCGTGCGGGTGGTGGCGGGGGGGATCCTCGCGGGCTGGCCGGTACCAATCCAGCTTAGCACCGGCGTGGCGCAAGGCGGCAATAGGGCGTTTTTTGGTCAGCGCGGCGTCAGCATGTGCACCATTTCCAGCGTGTCGTGGTAGTCCGGTGCCACATAGAGCGCCTGCGGCTCCACGCCGTAGCGCACGAAGCCCATGGCCTCATAGAGTGCAATCGCTGGCGCATTGATGAGGCTGACGCAGAGCGTGACCTGGCGCAGCCCGGGCATGGCGGTGGCCACCGCCAACGCCTGTTCCATCAGCTGTCGCCCGAGGCGCCGGTCGCGATAGCCCGGCGCCACATACATGCCCCAGATAAACGCCTTATGCCGCTGCTTGGCCTTGTCCTCGCGCATCAGCCCGACCACGCCGGCCAGCGCGGTGCCGCCCTCGGTGGCTTCAAAGGCGCCGATCACGGCCTTTTCGGGCGTTGCCTCAAGGCGGCCGGCGATGGTGGCCAGCGGCAGGTCACGCTCCTCCTCGAAGCTGGAACCGAAGGCAGCGGGCGCCTCCAGCAGGCCTTCGAGGCGCAGCGCCTGGAAGGCGCTAGCATCGGTGGGGGTGAGCAGGCGGATCTGCATGGGCATTATGTGCGCTCCTGATCGGCAATCACGGGCTGCTGTCTGGCGCGTCCTTTCCGATATGCCTTGACTGCCCATTGTGTAACAGCGGTAGCAAGGATTGCCATGGGAAAGGCGATCGCGATGGTGCTTTGCGGCAAGAGTACGGCCAAGGTGAAGCAGAACGCGACAAAGGAAAACAAGCCTGCCGCCATCGAAGCCAGCAAGGCGACGACAAAGTCCGGGCCGGCTGCCCGGTGCGAGAACACCGACAGCACAATGCCAAGCACTGGGAATACGGCCAGCAGCCCGCTCCAGGTGGAGCCGATCGATGCCGACAGGGTCGTTACCGCGACCGTCAGGGCCGCACCGGCCAGCATGCGCATCAGCAGCCCCGCGCGAGACACGGGAGCCGCCCGCCCGGCGGGACCGGGCAGCGGAAAGAGCGACGGACAGATGCCTAGCGTGAGCAGCGCCAAGGCCAGAGCGGTGAAGGGCGAGAAGGGCAGCCTGCCAAGCAACGCCGCCGCGGCCAGCCAGGCACCCAAGGCAGCCGTCAGCGCCAGCGGCCAACTGTGCCGGCGGCAACTCCAGGCATAGGCCAAGCTGAACTCTACCGACGCGAACACGGCGCAGAGGGCGCTGGTAGCCGCCGCGGCGGCAAACGGCGCGCCACGCTCCAGTGCAATCAAGAACAGGATCGGACCAACCACCACGGGCATGCCGGCCAGCAGGCCGGCCACGCTGGGGCCCCAGCGTTTGCCCGCCATGGAGATGCATGCGATGAAGCCGGGTACCAGTAACAGCTTCAGGGCGAGCATTGGCGGGATTCCTCTTCGTTGATGTTCAGGTTTGGGTTTTGAGGTGCTACCAGTCCAGGCTGAGCAGCCAGTCGACGAAATACCGTGCCTCCGGCTTGAGCGGCGCCTGTTCGCGCTCGACGATGTAGTAGCCGTGCGGCGACACCGATTCGATGTCCAGCAGCCGCACCATCTGGCCCAGCGACAGCCAGTGCCGGGCCATGCGCTGGCGCACCAGCGCCACGCCCTGGTTGGATGCGATGGCTTCAAGCATCAGGCCGATGTCGTTGAACTGCGGGCCGGTCTGGGGCTCGGGCCAGTCCAGGCCGGCTGTCTCGAACCAGGGCTTCCAGGGTTCCAGCGGGCTGCGCAGCAGCACCAGGTTGTGCAGGTGCTCGGGTTTGGTGATGGCGCGGCCGTCGATGCGCTCGTAGTACTCGCGCCCGCAGGCTGGGAACACGGGCTCGACCAGCAGCTTGGTGGTTTTCAGGTCGGGGTAGCGCCCCGTGCCGTAGCGGATCTCCACATCGGTGTCTTCCGCCTTCACGTCCAGGAAGGGGATGGCCAGGTGCAACTCGGTGTCGATGTGCGGGTACAGTGCCGTGAACTCGGGCAGGCGCGGCACCAGGTGCTGGCGGCCGAAGGTGGGCGGGATCGCCACGCGCAGGCGGGTGCGCAGCTTGTTGTACTCGGGCCGGGCCAGTTCGTTGAGCGCTTTGAGGGCATCCTGCACATTGCGCAGGTAGCGCGTGCCAGCGGCCGTCAGCCGCAGCGCGGCGTTGGCGCGCACGAACAGGTCCTCGCCCCACAGCTCCTCCAGGTTTTTGATGCGGTGCGACACCGCGCTGGGCGTGACCGACAGCTCCTCGGCCGCGCGTGCGAAGCTGCCCAGCCGGGCGGCGGCTTCGAACGCGATCAGCAGGTGCAGCGGCGGGACGCGGTTGAACACGGATGCCATGCCGCGCGAGCCCTTAGCGTACCGGGCGGAAGATCTTGCCCGGGTTGAGGATGTGGTTGGGATCGAGCGCGTTCTTGATGGCGCGCATCAGGTCGAGCGCGTCTTCGCCGTGCTCGCTGACCAGGAAATCCATCTTGTGCAGCCCCACGCCGTGCTCGCCGGTGCAGGTGCCACCCATGGCCAGCGCGCGCTCCACGATGCGCCGGTTGATGGTCTCGGCCTCGGCGAGCTCCTCGGGCTTCTCAGGGTCGGTGAGGATCGCGACGTGGAAATTGCCGTCGCCCACATGGCCCACGATGGGGCAGGGCAGGCTGGACGCGTTGAGGTCGCGCTCGGTCCCGGTCACGCAATCGGCCAGGCGGGAGATCGGCACGCACACGTCGGTGGTGACCGCCTTGCAGCCCGGCTTGAGCTGCAGCATGGCGAAGTAGGCGGTATGGCGCGCGTTCCACAGGCGGCTGCGGTCTTCCGGGCGCGTGGCCCATTCGAAGCCCTGGCCGCCATTGTCGGCGGCGATCTGCTGCACGGTCTCGGCCTGCTCCTTGACGCCGGCCTCGGTGCCATGGAATTCGAAGAACAGGTGCGGTGCCTCCGGCATGGACAGGTTGTCGTGCCGGTTGATGGCGCGGATGGCCAGCGCGTCGACGAACTCCACGCGCGCGACGGGCACGCCCAACTGGATGGTCTCGATGGTTGCCCGCACCGCGCTGCCCATGCTGGGGAAGCTGCAGATGGCCGCCGAGATGGCCTCGGGCTGCGGGTACAGCCGCACCGTCACCTCGGTGATGATGCCCAGCGTGCCTTCGCTGCCGATCATCAGGCGGGTCAGGTCGTAGCCGGCGGAGGACTTGCGGGCGTGGGTGCCGGTCTTGATGATGCGGCCGTCGGCGGTGACCACCGTCAGCGCCAGCACGTTCTCGCGCATGGTGCCGTAGCGCACCGCGTTGGTCCCGGAGGCGCGCGTGGCGCACATGCCGCCCAGCGAGGCATCGGCGCCCGGGTCGATCGGGAAGAACAGGCCGGAGTCCTTGATTTCCTGGTTCAGCTGCTTGCGGGTCACGCCCGGTTGCACCGTTACGTTCAGGTCTTCGGGTTGCACCGACAGCACCCTGTTCATCTGCGACAGGTCCAGGCTGATGCCGCCAGCCACCGCCAGCAGGTGGCCTTCGAGCGAGGAGCCGGCGCCGTAGGCGATCAGCGGCACACGGTGCTCGTTGCACAGGCGGGCCACTTCGGCTACTTCCTCGGTGGTGTGGGCGAAGACCACGCCGTCCGGCGCTGCCGGCGGGAAGGGGGACTCGTCGCGGCCGTGGTGGTCGCAGACACCGGGGGAGGTGGAGAAGCGTTCGCCGAAGCGGGCCTGCAGGGCGTCGCGCACGGCGGCGGGCAGGGGTTGGCGCACCAGCGCGGCGTGGGCAAGGGGTTGGTTCATGGCGTCTCCGGCGGGTCTGTGGGGGCCGGGGACGCGCAGCGCCGGCCATGCCATGGCAAGGCCGCGCTGAACGGCGCCGGCAATCGCACCCGGTAGCGTATCAAGCGAATCCCTTTATTCTACGCCGCGCCCGGGGCGGCTCGTTGGGCGGGCGCCGCAACCGCCACCCGGCGCCGGGCCACGCGCTAACGCTAAGGGCCGGATGCACGCCATAATGCTGGATTCGCCAACGCAGGAGACCCGCATGGGCCATCGCCTCTCCAAGATCGCCACCCGCACCGGAGATGCCGGCACCACCGGGCTTGGCGATGGCAGCCGCACCAGCAAGGACAGCCTGCGCATTGCCGCCATCGGCGATGTGGACGAACTCAACTCGAACCTTGGCGTGCTGCTCACCGAGACGCTGCCCGACGACGTCCGCTCGGCCTTGCTGCATATCCAGCACGATCTGTTCGACCTTGGCGGCGAGCTCTCCATCCCCGGCTACGTGCTGGTCAAGCCCGAGCAGGTGCTGCAGCTGGACGCATGGCTGGATCACTACAATGCCAACCTGCCGCGCCTGGCCGAGTTCATCCTGCCGGGCGGCAGCCGGGCCGCGGCGGCGGCGCATGTGTGCCGCACGGTGTGCCGGCGCGCCGAGCGCGCGCTGGTGGCGCTGGGCGCGCAGGAAGCCCTGAACGAGGCGCCCCGCCAGTACCTGAACCGCTTGTCCGACCTGCTGTTCGTACTGTCGCGCGTGCTCAACCGGGCCGGCGGGGGCAGCGATGTCCTGTGGCAGCGAGGCCGTTAGCCGCCTCTGTTTTAAATGATGCAAGAAGCACAAAAACCACGCTTGGCGCGCAACGTCTCCTAACACCCTGCAACTTGGCCAGCCAGCCTGCCGTTGATCAGAAGGAGAAGCCGAGAAATTTAGTCGGAATTGCACTTCCGGCCCTTGAAATGGCCCCGGACGGCCACATTTCGGCCTCAGGATGAATTGCAGTCCCCGCGGATAGCGGGGCTCAAGAGGAGAGAATAATGGGTAAGATCATCGGTATCGACCTCGGTACCACCAATAGCTGCGTCGCGATCATGGAAGGCAATACGCCCAAGGTGATCGAAAATGCCGAAGGCACGCGTACCACCCCTTCGATCATCGCCTACATGGAAGACGGCGAGATCCTGGTGGGCGCGCCTGCCAAGCGCCAGGCGGTGACCAATCCGCGCAACACCCTGTATGCGGTGAAGCGCCTGATCGGCCGCAAGTTCGAAGAAAAGGAAGTGCAGAAGGACATCGGCCTGATGCCGTACACCATCGTCAAGGCCGACAACGGCGACGCATGGGTGTCCGTGCGCGACCAGAAGCTGGCACCGCCGCAGGTGTCCGCCGAAGTGCTGCGCAAGATGAAGAAGACCGCCGAAGATTACCTCGGCGAGCCGGTGACCGAAGCCGTGATCACGGTGCCGGCTTACTTCAACGACTCGCAGCGCCAGGCCACCAAGGACGCTGGCCGCATCGCAGGCCTGGACGTCAAGCGCATCATCAACGAGCCGACCGCGGCCGCGCTGGCCTTTGGCCTGGACAAGAACGAAAAGGGCGACCGCAAGATCGCCGTGTATGACCTGGGTGGCGGCACGTTCGACATCTCGATCATCGAGATCGCCGACGTTGACGGCGAGAAGCAGTTCGAAGTGCTGTCGACCAATGGCGACACCTTCCTGGGCGGCGAAGACTTCGACCAGCGCATCATCGACTACATCATCGGTGAGTTCAAGAAGGACCAGGGCGTCGACCTGTCCAAGGACGTACTCGCGCTGCAACGCCTGAAAGAAGCCGCTGAAAAGGCCAAGATCGAACTGTCGAGCTCGCAGCAGACCGAAATCAACCTGCCGTACATCACGGCGGATGCCTCCGGTCCGAAGCACTTGAACCTGAAGATGACCCGCGCCAAGCTGGAATCGCTGGTCGAGGAACTGATCCTGCGCACCATCGAGCCGTGCCGCATCGCCATCAAGGACGCCGGCGTCAAGGTCAGCGAAATCGACGACGTGATCCTGGTCGGCGGCATGACCCGCATGCCCAAGGTGCAGGAACAGGTCAAGGAGTTCTTCGGCAAGGAAGCGCGCAAGGACGTGAACCCGGACGAAGCCGTCGCCGTTGGCGCCGCGATCCAGGGCTCCGTGCTGTCGGGCGACCGCAAGGACCTGCTGCTGCTGGACGTGACGCCGCTGTCGCTTGGCATCGAAACGCTGGGTGGCGTGATGACCAAGATGATCACCAAGAACACCACCATCCCGACCAAGCATGCGCAGGTGTTCTCGACCGCTGACGACAACCAGCCGGCCGTGACCATCAAGGTGTTCCAGGGCGAGCGTGAAATGGCCACCGGCAACAAGCTGCTGGGTGAGTTCAACCTCGAAGGCATCGCGCCGGCCGCACGCGGCACGCCGCAGATCGAAGTCTCGTTCGACATCGACGCCAATGGCATCCTGCACGTGGGCGCCAAGGACAAGGCGACCGGCAAGGAAAACCGCATCACCATCAAGGCGAACTCGGGCCTGTCGGAAGACGAGATCCAGCGCATGGTGAAGGACGCCGAGGCCAACGCCGAGGAAGACAAGAAGGCCCGTGAGCTGGCGGACGCCCGCAACCAGGCCGACGCGCTGATCCACTCGACCAAGAAGGCTGTCACCGAATACGGCGACAAGCTGGAAGCGGGCGAGAAGGAAAAGATCGAAGCCGCGATCAAGGAACTGGAAGACGCCGCACGCGGCGGCGACAAGGCCGAGATCGATGCCAAGGTCAGCGCGCTGTCCGAAGCCAGCCAGAAGCTGGGCGAGCGTGTCTATGCGGACATGCAGGCCCAGGCCGGCGAAGCGGGTGCGGCGGGCGCCGCGGGCGCAGCCGGTGCCGGTGCTGCCGGCGCGGGCCATCAGCAAGCCCATCCGCAGGACGATAACGTCGTGGACGCCGAGTTCAAGGAAGTCAACGACAAGAAGTAATGGAAGAGCGGGGCGGGGGCGCGGTGCGCAACACCAGCGCCAGCCCCCATCCCGACGCCGGGCGACGGACATTGGACCAAGCGGGTTACCGCCGTCGAATGCCTCGCTCGGCTTTTTTGCTATTTCGCCCGGGCGGGCTTTGGACGCTTCCGGGCCCATCAGGTAAGCAGCCACCATGGCAAAACGTGACTTTTACGAAGTGCTCGGGGTGGGCAAGAACGCCGGCGACGACGAGATCAAGAAGGCCTATCGCAAGCTGGCGATGAAGCACCACCCGGACCGCAATCCGGACAGCAAGGATTCCGAAGAGAAGTTCAAGGAGGTCAAAGAGGCCTACGAGATGCTTTCGGATCCTGAGAAGAAGGCAGCCTACGACCAGTACGGCCACGCCGGCGTTGACCCCAACATGGCGGGCGGCTTCGGTGGCGGCGGCCAGGCCTACGGCGGTTTCGCCGAAGCCTTCGGCGACATCTTCGGCGATATTTTCGGCCAGCAAGGCGGCCAGGCTGGCGGCGGACGCCGTGGCGGCGGCCCGCAGGTGTACCGCGGCGCCGACCTGCGCTACAGCATGGAAATCACGCTGGAGCAGGCCGCCCACGGCCACGACGCGCAGATCCGGGTGCCCCACTGGGACGAGTGCGAGCATTGCCACGGCAATGGCGCCGAGCCCGGCACCAACGTCGAAACCTGCCCGACCTGCCATGGCGCGGGCCAGGTGCGCGTGTCGCAAGGTTTCTTCTCGATGCAGCAGACTTGCCCCAAGTGCCACGGCACCGGCAAGCACATCCCCAAGCCGTGCACCAAGTGCCACGGTCAGGGCAAGCTGAAGTCGCAGAAGACGCTGGAAGTGAAGATTCCCGCCGGCATCGACGAGGGCATGCGCATCCGCTCCTCGGGCAATGGTGAGCCGGGCATCAACGGCGGCCCCCCGGGGGACCTGTATGTGGAAGTCCACATCAAGCAGCACGCGGTGTTCGAGCGCGACGGCGACGACCTGCACTGCCAGATGCCGATTTCCTTCGCCACCGCGGCGCTGGGCGGCGACCTGGAAGTGCCCACGCTGGGCGGCAAGGCCAGCTTCCCGGTGCCGGAAGGCACCCAGCCCGGCAAGACCTTCCGTCTGCGTGGCAAGGGCATCAAGGGTGTGCGCTCGGGCTACCCCGGCGACCTCTACGTGCACGTGAACGTGGAAACGCCGGTCAAGCTGACCGAGGCGCAGAAGGACATCCTGCGCCAGTTCGACCGCTCGGTGCATGAAGGTGGCTCGCGCCACAGCCCGCAGGAGCAATCCTGGTTGGACAAGGTGAAGAGCTTCTTCAGCTGATCCGGCTTGGGACATGCGGCCGGCCACGCTTTGATGCGTGGCCGGCTTTTTTGTTTTTTGGGCGCCGATCAAATCGTTGGCTTCGCTTCAAGCCACCCCTGTCCTCGGCCCTCTGCTCCAGAGGGGATAGGGCCGGGCACAGAGCGGGCGCGCGATAATGCGATGTCGCCCGCCTCCCGGCGACCTCAATTTACGCTGGTGATTTCCCGTGGCAGTTTCCCCGATCCGCACGTTCCCCTTCCCGGCCAACGCCGAGCCTTTCGTCCTGCTCGACAATGCCACCGCCGCGCCGGGCGAGGCGGCATCGCGCCTGTACACCGGCTTTGCCCGTGAAGACGTGCTGCCGGATGCCTCCGCGCTCGGCACGCTCGATGCCTTGCTGGCCGATGGCTGGGGCCAGGGCTGGCACGCCACCTTGTTCGCGCCTTACGAATTCGGCGGTCCGCTGGTTGGCGTGCCGGTCCATGTCGATTGCGCATTGCCCTTCCACGATGGCGCGCTGCGCCTGCTGTGGTTCAGGGAGATGCATCGGCTGGACAAGGCGCTGGTCGCGCAATGGCTGGCGCGGTCCCCGGATCAGCCGGCCGGCTTGATGGATGTCCTGGCCGACACGCCGGAGCCGGCTTTCCATGCTGCCATTGCTCGCATTCACCAATGGATCGAAGCCGGCGACACCTACCAGGTCAATTTCACGCAGCGCCTGCGCTTTGCCGAGTTTGGCGATCCGCTGGCGCTCTATGCCGCCTTGCGTGCCGCCCAGCCGGTGCCCTACGGCGCGCTGGCGCGGCTGCCGGGCGATGGCTGGGTGCTGTCGCTGTCGCCGGAATTGTTCGTCCGGCATGACGGCCAGGGCCAGTTGCTCACCCGCCCGATGAAGGGCACGGCGCCGCGCACGGGCGACGACGCGCGCGATGCCGAGGCCGCGCTGGCGCTGGCGGCCGACGCCAAGAACCGCGCCGAGAACGTGATGATCGTCGACCTGCTGCGCAACGACCTGGGCCGCGTCGCGGTGCCGGGTACGGTGGCCGTGCCCGATCGCTTCGTGGTGCAGCCCTTCGGCCAAGTGCTGCAGATGACCTCCACCGTGACTGCCAGGGCGCGCGCCGGCACCCGCCTGGCGGATCTGATGCGCGCGCTGTTTCCCTGCGGCTCCATCACCGGCGCGCCCAAGCGGCGCACCATGGAGATCATCGGCGAGCTGGAGAGTGCGCCGCGCGGCCTTTACACCGGCTCGCTCGGCTGGATCGATGCGCCCGGCGAAGGGCAAGCGCAGGCGTGGCCGGGTACCTTTGCGCTGTCGGTCGCCATCCGCACGCTGGTATTGGGCGCGCAGGGTGCCGACGGACTGCGCGCGGGCGAGATGGGCGTGGGCGGTGGCATCGTGCATGACAGCGACGCCGCGGGTGAATTTGCCGAGTGCGGCTGGAAGGCGCGCTTCCTGACCGCGCACGATCCGGGCTTTACCTTGTTCGAAACCATGCGGGCGGAAGACGGGGCGTGCCAGCGCCTGGATCAGCATCTGGCGCGGCTGGCGGCTTCCGCTGCGTGCTTCGGCTTCGGGTTTGAGCGCGCTCGTGCGTTGGCGTTGGTACAGGCGGCTGTGGCGGATCTCGGGGCCGGCACCTGGCGCCTGCGGCTGGCGCTGGACAAGGCAGGCAGCTTCACCATTGCCCACGGACCGATGGCGCCGCTCGCCGCGGTCCCGGCGCGCGTAGTGCTGGCCGCGCAGGCGCTGCCGGTCGCGGACGCGTTGCGCCGCCACAAGACCAGCGCGCGCGCCGTCTATGACGCCGGTTGGCAAGCGGCCGAGCGCGCCGGCGCCTTCGACAGCCTGTTCTTCAACGCCCGCGGCGAGCTGCTCGAAGGCGGCCGCAGCTCCGTGTTCGTCAAGGTGGAAGGCGAGTGGCTGACGCCGCCGCTGGCCGCCGATATCCTGCCCGGCGTGATGCGCGCTGCGGTGCTGGGCGATGGTGCACGCTACCTCGGCGCGACGGTGCGCGAGGCGGTTGTCACACGGGCCATGCTGCTGAGTGCGGAGGCACTAGCGCTGGCGAATTCGCTGCGGGGTGTACTGTCGGCGGAGTTGCCGGCAACAGCCTGATCCAGGCGTTCAGGGGTGGCGCGTATCCAGCCGCCCGTCGCCAAGCTTCCAGCGCACCACGCCCGGCAGGTTGATCAGCTCGCGATCGTGGCAGACCATCACCACGCTGCGGCCTTCGGCGGCCAGGTCCTGCACCAGGCCGATCACCTGTTCGCGAGCGTGGCCGTCCAGGCTGGAGGTGGGCTCGTCCAGCAGCAGCAAATCTGGCTCCAGCACCTTGGCGCGGGCCAGTGCCACGCGCTGCACCTCGCCGCCGGACAGGCATTCGGGGGCGGTGTCCTGCACGTGCGTGATGCCGGCCCAGCCCAGCGCGGCTCCCACGCGCCGCCTGACTTCGTCGTCGGGCATGCCACGCGCTTTCAGGCCATAGGCGATGTTCTCGCGCACCGAGGTGCGAAACAGGTAGGGATGCTGGTGCAGGTAGGCAATGCGCTGGCGTAGCGCGGCGGGCAGCGGATCGAGTGCGGCGTTGCGCGGCGTGCCGTCCGCGCTGGTCCAGGCCACGGTCGCGCCGGGTGCGCGCTCCAGCCCCGCCACCATGCGCAGCAGCGTGCTCTTGCCCGCGCCATTGACACCGGTCAGCACCACCACAGCGGCACGCGGGAAGGCCAGCTCGGCAATATCGAACAGCCGCCGCGCGCCTACCTGGCGCTGCAAGCCGCGCACCCTCAGCAGCGGCGGCAGCTGGGAAGGCGGCAACGCCTGCCCGTCAGGCGTGCGGCGCGCGGGCAGGGTGCTCATCGGCGAAATCCTCCCGCGCCTTGCAGCCACGCCAGCATCACATTGACGAGCACTGCCAGTGCGATCAGCACAACGCCCAGCGCGATACCCTGGGCGAATTCTCCCTTGCTGGTTTCCAGCGCGATGGCGGTGGTGATGGTCCGGGTGGCGCCTTCGATATTGCCGCCGATCATCAGCGCCGAGCCGACTTCGGCGATGACCCGCCCAAAGCCCGCCACCAGTGCGGCCATCAGGCCGAAGCGCATCTCGCGCAGGACGGTGAAAAAGGTCCGCCAGCGCCCGGCACCCAGTACCCAGGCGGTTTCACGCAGCCGCGCATCCGCCCCCTGCAAGGTGGACAGGGCAAACGCCAGCACCACCGGGAAGCCGATCACCGCCTGCCCGAGCACCATGCCGCTGCGGGTAAACAGCAAGGAAAAATTGCCCAGCGGCCCGTGGCGGGTGAACAGCAGGTAGAGGATCAGTCCGACCAGCACGGTCGGGAAGGAGAGGAAGGCCTGCGCCATCACCACCACCACACGCCGCCCGGGAAAATCGTGGGTGGCGATCAGGTAGGCTGCGCCGATGGCCGGCACGGCGGCCATCGCCAGCCCGAGCACGGCCACTACCAGCGAGGTCCAGACGATGAACCAGATGGCGCCGTCACCGCTGGCCAGAAGCGCAAAGGCCGCAGCGGTGGCGGCACCGATCTCCATTGCCGGCGCGCGCTCAGGCCGAGAAGGTGTGCTCGACGGCCGGGAAGCTGCCGTCCTTCACGGCCGCCACGTAGGCGCGCACGGCGGCCTCGATCGAGCTGGCGCCCTCCATGAAGTTGCGCACGAACTTGGCCTTGCGGCCCGGGTAGACGTTGATCATGTCCTGCAGCACCAGTACCTGGCCGGAGCAATCCGCGCCGGCGCCGATGCCGATGGTCGGGATCGTCAGCAGGCCGGTGACCACGCCGGCCACAGCCGCCGGCACGGCTTCCATCACGATCAGCTGGGCGCCCGCGGCTTGCAGCGCGAGCGCGTCGCGCTTGAGCTGCGCCGCGCTTTCGTCGGTCTTGCCCTGCACCTTGAAGCCGCCCAGCGCGTGCACCGACTGCGGCGTCAGGCCAATGTGGCCGCACACCGGAATGCTGCGCTCGACCAGGAACTTGACGGTGGGCGCGAGCCAGTCGCCGCCCTCCAGCTTGACCATTTGCGCGCCGGCCCGCATCAGCGCCACGGCGCTGGTGAAGGTGGCTTCCGGGGTGGGATAGGTGCCGAATGGCAGGTCCGCCACCAGCAGCGCGCTCTGGTTGCCGCGCGCCACGCATTCGGTGTGATAGACAACCTGTTCGAGCGTCACGGGCAGCGTGGTCTGCTGGCCTTGCATGACATTGCCAAGGGAGTCGCCGACCAGCAGCACCTCGACCCCGCAGTAGTCGAGCAGCGCGGCGAAGCTGGAGTCGTAGGCGGTCAGCATGGCGATTTTTTCGCCGGCGGCGCGCATCGCTTGCAGCTTGGGGATGGTGACGGTCTTGCGGGAGGGGTCGAGGAGGTAACTCATGACGTTGGGCCGGTAGAGAGACGGGAGCCGGGCCGGCCGCAATGCGGCAGTGCATTCATGATCGGTGCATCAACGCATCTGCATCCGTGCGGCAAGGCCTTTGCCCCTTTCAGTTCGTACTGCGCGAGGCGCTCGGCCCCAGGATGGGGCCACGGGATTCGCGGCAGCGACTGCTGTCGTTATGGTGAAGGCTGGCAGGCGGGAGAGCCTGTCAGGGCGCAGCGAGATTGAGAAAGGCCTTGCGGCCACGCATGTTTTCGATGCGCGACAGTAGTGTACGGAAATCGGCGTCGTTGTCTACCGGGCTGAAGTGGGCGGTGTCGACGATCATGACCGGTGCCTCGTCGTAGCGATGGAACAGCTCGCCGTAGGCATCCGACAACCGCTCCAGATAGGCATCGTCGATGCTGGACTCGCCAGGCGCGTTGCGCCGGGCGATGCGCTCGCGCAGCAGGGCGGGTGAGGCCTGCAGCACGATGACGAGGTCTACGCGCTGGCCTTGGGCCGGCAGGCGCGCGGCGAGGGCGTCGTACAGCGCCAGTTCGTCCTCGGGCAGTGTCAGCCCGGCATAGAGGCGGTCCCTGGTGTGCAGGAAATCGCCCACCATGCGCTGGCCCGCCAGCAGTGCCGCCTGCCAGGCCTTGAGCTGCTGCGCGCGCTGGTTCATCAGTGATAGCTGCAGCGGCAGCGCGTATCGCGCGGGCTCGCGGTAGTAGCGTTCCAGGAAGGGGTTTTCACGCGCCGCATCGAGCAATTCGCCGGTGCGCAGGGTTTGCGCCAGGCGTTGCGCGAGCGCGGTCTTGCCGGCTCCGATGGGGCCTTCCACCACAATGCGGCGCAGGTGTTCGAGCATGGGCGGGTCCGGTCGGCTAGGGGGAACTACACAGTACAGGGCGGATAAAGCGGGGCCGGCTTGCCGCTGCCGGCCATGGCTTCAGGAATCGCTGCGCGCGTCCAGTTGCCGAGTGCACTTGCAAAAGGAGACCTTCTCGACGCGCTGCGCGCTGACCGCGGCCAGGTAATCCGCCGCAGGGCCAAGGCCAGGGATAACCAGTTCGGCATCCAGCTCAAGCAGCGGCACCAGCGTGAAGGCGCGTTCGGCCAGGCGTGGATGCGGCACCACCAGCTTTTCGTCCTGGTGGATTTCGTCGCCAAAGACCAGCAGGTCCAGGTCGAGGGTGCGTGGTGCGTTGCGAAAAGGCCGCTCGCGGCCGAACTGATCCTCGATGTGGTGACAGATGCGCAATAGCTGGGCGGCGGTGAACGAGGTCTCTACCTTGACCACCGCGTTGTAATAGTCGTTGCCCGTCGCATCGACCGGGGCCGTGCGATAGAGCGACGATCTCGCCAGCACCGTGATGCCGACCTGCTGGGCCAGGCACACGATGGCATCTTTCAGAGCCTGCCGGGCGTCCCCCAGGTTGGCTCCGATGCCGATAAAGGCAAGTGTCATTACGATTCCTCCGGCTGGACGCGTACCTTGCCGGTTTTCCGGTCTGCAGTGGAGCCGGATTCCTGGCTCGCGTCCATATCACTCCGCGGAGAAACTTTATCCGATTTCCGCGGACTGCGCCGGCGGCGCTTCTTGCGTGCCGGGCCGCCGCTGTCGCTGCTATCGCCATCTCCGGCGGGCTCAAAGCCTTCGGCATCGCCCGCGCCGCCGCTGCCGCCGCCGCCTTGCTTGCCGGCGCCGCGCACCGGGCGCACTGCCTCGATCAGGTCCTCGCGGCCGTGGCTATCGGCATCCTGGAAGTCTTGCCACCATTTCGCCAGCTCGGCCGGCTGCTCGCCGGATTCGCAGCGCAGGTAGAGGAAATCGAAGCCGGCACGGAAGCGCGGCGATTCGATCAGGCGGAACGGCATGCGGCCCACGCGCTTCTCGAAGCGCGGCTGCATGCCCCAGATGTCCCGCATGTCGGTGACAAAGCGGCGCTGGATGGCGAGCTGGCCGGTCTGGCGTTCCAGCACGTCGTCCATGGCGATATTCAGCGCGGCGATGGCGTGTTCGCCTTCCTCGCGCAGCGTGGTCCAACGCTGCAGCACGTGGTGCCAAAGCAGCGCGGCAAACAGGAAGCCCGGCGAGACCGGCTTGCCAACCTGCACACGCTGGTCCGTGTTGTCCAGCGCCAGTTGCACGAAGCGCTGGCCCATCGGCTGCTCCAGCGCGACATCCAGCAGCGGCAGCAGGCCGCGGTGCAGGCCGGCCTTGCGCAGCTCCTGCAGCGACGCCCAGGCATGGCCTGACATCAGCAGCTTGAGCATCTCGTCGAACAGGCGCGCGCTGGGCACATTGTGGATCAGCGAGGCCAGGTCGGCGATCGGCTGGCGGGTGTCCTCGTCGATCGTGAACCCGGTCTTGGCGGCGAAGCGCACCACGCGCAGCATGCGGATGGGGTCTTCGCGGTAGCGTGTGACCGGATCGCCGATCATGCGCAGCGTGCGCGCGCGGATGTCCTCCATGCCCTGGTGGTAGTCGTACACCAGTTGCTGGGCGGGGTCGTAGTACATCGCGTTGATGGTGAAGTCGCGGCGTTCCGCGTCTTCGGCCTGCGAGCCCCACACGTTGTCGCGCAGCACGCGGCCAGAGGCATCGATCGCGTGGGTCTTGCTGTCGAGCTCGGAGCGCTTGAGGCGGCGCCCTTCGGGCAAGGTCTCGCTGGCGACCGCGTCGACCAGCGCGCGGAAGGTGGAGACTTCAATGATCTCCTGCTCGCGCCCGCCATAGAACGTCACGTGCACGATCTGGAAGCGCCGGCCGATGATGCGAGAGCGGCGGAACAGCGCCTGCACCTGGTCAGGCGTGGCGTTGGTGGCGACGTCGAAGTCCTTGGGCTTGATGCCTAGCAACAGGTCGCGCACCGCGCCGCCGACGATAAACGCGTCGTAGCCTGCCTGCTGCAGCGTGGAGGTGACCTTGATGGCATTGCGCGAGATCAGCGACTGGTCGATCTGGTGCTCGGCATGCGCAACGATATTCGGCGTATGGGCGCGCTGGCCGCGGCGTTTGACGGGGCGCTGCTGGGTGCCCGGCTTGCCTAGCAGCCGGTTGATTAGCTTTTTGATCACGTCAGAACAGGTCCATGATGCGCCAGCCTGACGCGGCGGCGTGGTGACGCAGGCGATCGTCCGGGTTGGCGGCGATCGGCTCGCTGACCTTCTCCAGCAGCGGCAGGTCGTTGGCCGAATCGCTGTAGAAGGTGGTGTTTTCGAAGGCATCCCATTGGGTGCCCATGCTCTTAAGCCAGGCTTCCACCCGGGTTATCTTGCCCTCGCGGAAGCTGGGAATGCCAGCCACTTCGCCGGTGAAGGCGCCGTCGGGCTTGCCGTTGGCGGTGGCCGGCTCGGTGGCGATCAGGTGCTTGATGCCGAAAGCCGCCGTGATCGGGGCGGTGACGAAACTATTGGTAGCGGTGACCACGGCGCACAGGTCGCCGGCGTCGAGGTGCTTGTAGACCAGTGCGCGCGCCTGCGGCGTGATGACCGGATCGATCACTTCACGCATGAACTGGCTGCGCAACGCTTCCAGGCGGTCGCGCGGATTGGCCGCCAGCGGCGCCAGCGCGAAACGCAGGAAAGCCTGGATATCCAGGGTGCCAGCCTTGTAATGGCCGAAGAACTCGTCGTTCCTGCGGCGGTAGAATTCCTCGTCGACAACGCCCAGGCGTACCAGGAAGCGGCCCCATTCGTGGTCGCTGTCGGTCGGGAGCAAGGTGTGGTCGAGGTCGAACAATGCCAGATTCATGGGCGGCGATTTTACATTAACGTGACTGTGAGAGCTTTCTTAACGTCTCTGGATGCCAACAAAGGCAAGCACGGCGCATGCCATGGGTCACGCGCGCTGGCGCGCAGGCCCTGGCTCACTCGCGCAACTCGGCGAACATTTCCCGCAGCAGGGGCAGCGTGACGGCGCGCTTGCGCTCCAGCGAATAGGTGTCCAACGCGTCCAGCAGCGCCATCAGGCTGGGCATGTCGCGGTATTTGCGGGTGACCAGCCAGTGCGGGATTTCCGGCGAAAGCTGCAGCCCGCGCTCGCGCGCGGCCTGCACCAGCGCCGCCATCTTGTCCTCGTCCGACAGCGGTGCCAACTGATAGACCAGGCCCCAGCCCAGCCGCGTGCGCAAGTCCTCGCGCACCGGCATGGCCAGCGGCGCCTGGCTGCCGGCCACCACGATGGCGGTGCGCACGTGAGCCCGGACCTCGTTGTACAGCGAGAACACGGCGATCTGGCGCGCTTCGTCGAGCAGTTCCACATCGTCCACGGTGTAGAGCTGGCAGCTCGGGTCGAAGATGAAGTCCGACAAGGCGTGATGCGGGCTCAGGTAGCGGCAACGGATGCCGGCCTGGTAGCCGCTGTCGCAGACCGCATGCAGCAGGTGGGTGCGGCCCGAGCCCACTTCGCCCCACAGGTAGATCAGGCGGTCGGCGGCCCGCTCCTGCGCCACTGCCGTGGCCAGGTCGCGCAGGCGCTGCACCGGCTCGCGGTTGACCGCAACGAAAAAATTCTCGAAGGTCGAGGGCGGCGGACTGCCAAGTTCAAGCGATAGCTGCTTGGGACGCTGAAACATGACTTATCGGTTACTTTTGGTACGGATCATCTGTCAGGTAAACGCGTCGCGGCTGGCATGCGCTGACCGCCTGTAGGGCGCGGGCAGAACCGCCGGTGGCTGCCGGAATCATCTTCATCGGGAATGGCTGCGGACAATACTTCATGACACGGAACACCGGAAACTGGAAGCCGGAAGCCCGTATCCGTTAAAATTGCAATTCTACTGGACTCGCGGCCGCAAATCGCCGTCGTGAGCGCCGCATTCCTCACTTCATACTCCAGGAAAAGCAGGTTCCCATGAGCGCATCCCCCACTTCCGGCCAGGCAGGCCTCTCCTACCGCGATGCCGGCGTCGATATCGACGCGGGCGACGCGCTCGTCGACCGCATCAAGCCGTTCGCCAAGCGCACCATGCGCGAAGGCGTGATGGCCGGCATCGGGGGCTTCGGCGCACTGTTCGAGCTGTCCAAGAAATACAAGGAACCGGTGCTGGTCTCCGGCACCGACGGCGTGGGCACCAAGCTCAAGCTGGCCTTCCAGCTGAACCGCCACGACACCGTGGGCCAGGACCTGGTCGCCATGAGCGTCAACGACATCCTGGTGCAGGGTGCTGAGCCACTGTTCTTCCTCGACTACTTCGCCTGCGGCAAGCTCGACGTGGAAACCGCGGCGACCGTGATCAAGGGCATCGCCCATGGCTGCGAGCTGTCCGGCTGCGCGCTGATCGGTGGCGAAACCGCCGAAATGCCCAGCATGTACCCCGATGGCGAGTATGACCTGGCCGGCTTCGCAGTTGGCGCCGTGGAGAAGAGCCGCATCATCGACGGTACCACCATCGTGCCGGGCGACGTGGTACTGGGCCTGGCTTCGTCGGGCGCGCACTCCAACGGCTACTCGCTGGTGCGCAAGATCATCGAAGTGGCCAAGCCGGACCTGAACGCAGACTTCTACGGCCAGCGCCTGCAGGACGCCATCATGGCGCCCACCCGCATCTACGTGAAGCCGCTGCTGTCGCTGATCGAGACCCTGCCGGTCAAGGGCATGGCCCACATCACCGGCGGCGGCCTGACCGAGAACGTGCCGCGCGTACTGGCGCTGAACGTGACCGCCGTGCTGCAGCGCGACGCCTGGACCCTGCCGCCGCTGTTCCAGTGGCTGCAAGCCCAGGGCAACGTTGCCGACGACGAAATGCACCGCGTGTTCAACTGCGGCATCGGCATGGTGGTGATCGTCGCCAAGGAAGACGCCGACCGCGCCATTCGTCATCTGCAAGCCGCTGGCGAAGCCGTGTGGCAGATCGGCGAGATCCGCGAGCGTGAAGAAGGCCAGGCGCAGACCATCGTGGTCTGAGCGGTCCCGCTCCAATAAAAAAGCGGCGCATGCTCAGGCATGCGCCGCTTTTTTTTTGCCCGTCGGGCGCAGGCCGTCGATCGACGGTCTGCCGAGTTACTCCGTCGCGCCCAGCTTCGCCAGCGCGTCCCCGGTCACCCGGCAAATTCGCCAGTCCGGCATCACGTCCGCACCCATTGCCCGGTAGAAATCAATGGAAGGCGTGTTCCAGTCCAGCACGCTCCATTCGAAGCGGCCGCAGCCGCGCTCCACCGCCAGCGCCGCAAGATGCTTGAGCAGGACCTTGCCCAGCCCATGGCCGCGCCAGGCGGGGTCGACATAGAGATCTTCCAGATACAGCCCGGGCTTGGCCAGGAAGGTCGAGAAATTGTGGAAGAACAAGGCGAACCCGACGGCCTGCGGGCCCTGAGCGCCGGGGACCTCCACCAGCACAGCCTCGGCATGCGGGCGCGGGCCAAACAGTGCCTCGCGCAGTTTTTCCGGTGTGGCTTCGACCAGGTGGGTGAGTTTCTCGTATTCGGCCAGTCCCGTGATCAGCGCGAGCAAGGTTTCGCAATCGTCGGAAGTGGCGGGGCGCAGTACGAAATCGGTGGCAGGCATAGCGGGATTTGACGTCATCGGCAAGATATAAACGACGATTATCGCTTATCCGTCACACCGGTCCCCCATTCTCCATTTCCCATTGACGCTACGCTTGCCCGATCCGCGCCAGCCGCGCCACCTGCGCGACGTAGTCCGGCGCCAGGCAGTCCACAACCTCCCGCTCGGGCGTGCTGCGCAGCCAGGTCAGCTGGCGCTTGCAGAGCTGGCGGGTGGCGGCCAGGCCGCGCTCGCGCATGGTGTCGAAATCGGTCTCGCCGTCGAGGTATTCCCACACCTGCCGGTAGCCGACGCAGCGGATCGCGGGCAGCGTAGGCTGCAGGTCGCCGCGCGCGCGCAGCCGCTGCACTTCCTCGATAAAGCCGTCAGCCAGCATGGCGTCGTAGCGGGTGGCGATGCGCGCGTGCAGCACGGCGCGCTCCGACGGCTCCAGCGCGATTACGCGGTAGCGTCGGTCGGCTGCGCCGGCAAAAGTGCGCTCGTCGGCCTGCCGCGCCAGCAGCGCCGACATGGGCTGGCCGGACAGGCGGTGGATCTCCAGTGCGCGCTGGATGCGCTGGGCATCGTTGGGCGCGAGGCGCGCCGCGGTGACCGGATCGACCTCGCCCAGCATGGCGTGCAGCGCCGGCCAGCCGCGCTCGGCGGCCAGCGCGTCCAGCTCGGCACGCAGGGCCGGATCGGCTTGCGGGAGGTCGTTCAGGCCCTGCGTCAGCGCCTTGTAGTACAGCATGGTGCCGCCGACGATCAGCGGTTCGCGGCCGCGCGCGCGGATCTCCACGATCAGCCGCTCGGCGTCGGTGACGAACTGGGCGGCCGAGTAGCTATCGGCAGGATCGATGATGTCGATCAGGTGATGCGGCACCGCGGCCAGTTCGGCGGGCGAGGGCTTGGCGGTGCCGATGTCCATCTCGCGGTAGACCAGGGCCGAGTCCAGGCTGATGATCTCGATCGGCGTCTGCGCGGCCAGCGCCAGTGCCGCGGCGGTCTTGCCGGAGGCGGTGGGGCCGAGCAGGCTGACCACCGGCGCGTGGCCTGATGCGGGTGCGGCGGTGCCGCTGGGTGAGGCGGTTGTCATCAAGTCGTGGGGCACGCGGCTTACTGCCCTCGAAGGAACAGGCGATCGAGTTCCGCCACGGTCAGCTGCACCCAAGTGGGCCGGCCGTGGTTGCACTGGTCGGCGCGCTCGGTCTGCTCCATCTGGCGCAGCAGCGCGTTCATTTCTTCCAGCGTGAGTTTGCGGTTGGCGCGCACCGCGCTGTGGCAAGCCAGCGTGGCCAGCAGTTCGTTCTGGCGCTCGACCAGCACGCGCGAGCCGCCGAAGGCTTGCAGGTCGCGCAGCACGTCGCGCGCCAGGGCTTCGGTGTCGGCCTGCTTGAGCAGAGCGGGAATCGCGCGGATTGCCAGCGTGGTGGGCGAGACCTGCGCGATGTCGAAGCCGAGCAGGGTGAGGGTTTCCTGGTGCTCCTCGGCCGTGCCGATTTCCACCGGGCTGGCTGTGAGCGTGACCGGGATCAGCAGCGACTGCACCGCGAGCTCGCGCGCTTCGAGCGCGGTCTTGATCTGCTCGTAGAGGATGCGCTCGTGGGCGGCGTGCATATCCACCAGCACCAGGCCGCGCGCGTTCTGCGCCAGCACATAGATGCCGTGCAACTGCGCGATGGCATAGCCCAGCGGGCTGGCCTCGTCTTCGGGAAGTTCCTGGCGGGCCAGCTGGTCCAGCAGGCCGGGCGGGTCGTTCTCGCGCGCGGCTTGCGCATCGGCCAGCCAGGCCGGGGGCGTGGCGCCCGGGCCGGCCGGCGGGACATAGGCGGCGGGGCCGCGTGAAAACCCGCCGCCCGGCTGGATCGCGTCGCGCACCATGCCGAGATAGGCCTGCCGGGGCTGGGCCACGCCGAGCTCGGTCTGCCGTGCGGCGGCAGTGTAGTCGACCCATGGCCGCGGGCTGGCGCCGCCGCCCATGCCGCCGCTTCTGCCCGATCCGGCGAAGCCACCGGAGCCACTGGAGCCACCGCCAAAGCTCCGCGCGCCCGGGAATCCGCCGGCGCCGCCAATTGGCTCGGCCGCCGCCGGATCGGCCGCGTCGACCGACGTATGCAGGCTGTCGCCCTGCTCGCCGGCCTGCCGCGCCAGGCAACGCTGCACGGCGTGGTAGACAAACTGGTGCACCGAGCGCGATTCGCGGAAACGCACTTCGATCTTGGACGGGTGCACGTTCACGTCCACCATCTCGGGCGGCAGGTCCATGCACAGCACGTAGGAGGGGAAGCGGTCGCCGTGCAGCACGTCCTGGTAAGCACTGCGCACGGCATGGGTCAGCAGCTTGTCACGCACATAGCGGCCGTTGACGAAGAAGAACTGCTGGTCCGGGCGCCCGCGCGAGGCGGTGGGCAGCCCGGCAAAGCCATACAGGTGCAAGCTGCCGGCCTCTTCATCCAGCGGCAGCCGGGCGTTGGCGAAGTCGGCGCCCAGCACCTGGGCGGTGCGCGTGGCGACATCGCCGGCGTTCCAGTGCTCCATCGGCTTGCCATTGTGATGGACCGAGATGGCCACGTCCGGGCGCGCCAGCGCCGCGCGCCGCACCATCTCCAGGCAGTGGCCAAACTCGGTTTGTTCGGATTTCAGGAACTTTCGGCGCGCTGGCGTGTTGAAGTAAAGGTGCTGCACGTCGACGGTGGTGCCCACGCCGCCGGATGCGGGCTGTACCACGCCGGTGTCGGCGATCACCTGCATCGCGTGGGTATCGCTGGCGGTGCGGCTGGTCAGGGTCAGCTCGGACACCGAGGCGATCGAGGCCAGTGCTTCGCCGCGAAAGCCAAGCGTCAGCACCGCTTCAAGCTCGTCCAGCGAGGCGATCTTGCTGGTGGCGTGGCGCTTGAGCGCGACCGGCAGCTCATCGGCGGGAATGCCGCAGCCGTTGTCGGCAATCACGATGCGGCGCACGCCACCTTCCTCCAGGCGGAGGTTGAGCTGGGTGGCGCCGGCGTCCAGCGCGTTCTCCAGCAGTTCCTTGACCACGGAGGCGGGGCGCTCCACCACCTCGCCGGCAGCGATCTGGCTGATCAGCTGGTCGGGCAGGGGGCGGATGGGACGGAGCGGCTGGGCGGGGTGCGGGGCTTGGGCAGGCATGGGCGGAATTATACGTGGGTGCGCCGCCTGGCCCATGGGCGCGCGATGGATGAAAAGTGGCTGGGCAAGGTGACTTTGGCGCCCGTCCGGTCTTGTATGATGTCGGCAAATTATCGAACGGGGATCGAATTGGATATCGCATTGCAGTTCATCGACATGCTGCTGCACGTCGACAAATACCTAGGCACCGTCATCCAGAACTACGGTGCGTGGGTCTACGCCATCCTCTTCGCCATCGTGTTCGCGGAGACTGGGCTTGTGGTGCTGCCTTTTCTCCCGGGCGATTCCCTGTTGTTTATCGCCGGCGCCTTCTGCGCCACGCACGCCATGAATGAATGGGCGCTGGTCGGCCTGCTGCTGGTGGCGGCGATCGGCGGCAATACGGTCAACTACTTTGTCGGCAGCTGGGTCGGGCCGAAAGTGTTCGACGGCCATTGGCGCTTCCTGGACCAGCAGGCGCTGCGCAAGACGCACAATTTCTACGAGCGCCACGGCGGCAAGATGCTGGTGATGGCCCGTTTCCTGCCGATCGTGCGTACCTTCGCGCCGTTCGTGGCCGGCGTGTCGCAGATGACTTTCGCCAAGTTCCAGCTGTTCAACGTGATCGGCGCGGCGGCCTGGGTGCTGGGCCTGGTGTTTGCCGGCTACTTCTTCGGCAACCTGCCGTTCATCAAGCAATACCTGAACCTGATTGTGCTGGCGGGCATCGGCGCGGCTGTGGTGCCGCTGGTGCTGGGTGGCCTGTGGAAGCTCGTGCGGGGCGGCAAGCGCCGTCCTTCCTGAGCCAGCGGGGGGCAGGCCCCGGCCTGCCCCCCGCCTGAGTTTCAGGTTACTTTCAGCTTACGCTGCGGCTCATCATGCGCAGCGCCGGCATGCGGTCGCGGATCTGCGTGGTGTCGGCCGCATCCGGGCGCGCCATCACATAGGCTTCCAGGTCGGCCAGAGCCGGGCGGAAGCACTCCAGGTTGGCATACGCCAGCCCGCGGTCGCGGACCTCCTCGATCGAGCCGGGCAGCAGGATCACCAGGCGGTTCTGCACCGCCAGCAAGCGCTGCCAGCGCGACTCCTGCAGATAAATCGACTTGAGATTGCGCAGCATGCGCGCCACGATCTCGCGGTGGCTGGCCACCTGCAGGAACAGCCCCAGCGGCACCTCGTTGGGATCCGCGATGCCCTCGCGCTCCAGGTGCGGATCGAGCATTTCCTGCAACTGTTCCTTTGACAGGGTCTCGCCGGTGAGCGGGTCCACCACCACCTCGCCGGCCGGAATCGACATCCGCACCAGGAAGTGGTTAGGGAAGGACACGCCCTTGAGCGGCAGCCCGATGTGCTGGCCCAGTTCCATATAGAGTACCGCCAGCGAAATCGGGATGCCGCGCCGCTGCTTGAGCACGACGTTCAGGTACGAGTTGTCGGGGTCGTAGTAATCGTTCGCGTTGGCGCCGAAGCCCAGGTCGCGGTAGAAGAAATGATTGAGCAGACGCATGCGCTGGATGGCCGGCGTACCTTCGGCGACGCGGCGTTTCAGGCGTACCGCGAGCATGTCGAGCGCTGCGAGCTCGGCCTGCAGGTCCAGGTCCGGATAGGCATCCTGGGCGATCGAGAGCACGGTCTCTGTCAGCGGGATACCGTTCTCGTCTGCCACGAGACTGGCAAAGTATTCCAGGACTTTCGTGGTTGTCATTGCGGCGTTCCTGAATGCGGCCTGGCGGCTGTTCCAGATGAATGCTGGCGGCGTGGCATGCGTTCCCGAACGGTAGGGTGTTGGTACCGTCCGCGGTCGCGCGCCTGGGCAGAACCGCTTCGTTTCATTCTGACACAACCTCAGTAGCCTTGACCCTGCACCGCGCGCTGCCGCGACCCCTGGCCGGTGCCGTCTGGCACTGGCGAAAAGGGCAGGTCTGGCAGGCGGGGGCTTGTTAGCCGGCTCTCCGCTTGAAAGCGGAGTATCTCAGCCCCATGAGCCACAGTGTACCGAAGTAGACGACTGCCGCAAGTACCAGGCACGAGGCCAGCAGGGCGATACGCAACAATGGCGTGGCACCCAGGGCGACCCAGTCGAAGTTGCGGGCGAACCACAACAGCATGCCCGCCAGCAGCGTTACGGCGGTCAGCAACTGGGCCAGGAACAACCACCAGCCCTTGGCCGGCGAGTAAAAGCCGCGCTTGCGCAGGCCAAGGAACAGCAGCAGCGCGTTGACGGTGGCGCCGAAGCTGATCGACAGCGCCAGGCCCGCATGGCCAAAGCGCGGCACGAAGACGTAGTTGGACAACTGCGTGATCACCAGCACCAGCAGGGCGATCTTGACCGGCGTGCGGATGTCCTGGCGGGCATAGAAGCCCGGCGCCAGGATCTTGATCAGGATCAGTCCCAGCAGGCCGATGCCGTAGGAGACCAGCGCCTGGCGGGTCATTTCCACCGCATGGGCGTCGAACTTGCCATAGTTGAACAGTACCGCCGTGAGCGGCGCGCCGAACACGAACAGCCCCACCGCGCACGGCACGGCCAGCAGGAAGGTCAGGCGCAGGCCCCAATCCAGCAGGCCGGAGTATTCGGCCCGGTTTTCCTCGGCACTGGCTTTCGACAGGCTCGGCAGCAAGATGGTGCCCAGCGCCACGCCCAGCAGTGCGGTCGGGAATTCCATCAGGCGGTCGGCATAGGTCAGGTAAGACACGCTGCCGGCGGCCAGGCGCGAGGCGATATTGGTATTGATGATCAGGCTGATCTGGGCCACCGAGACCGCCAGCAGCGCCGGCGCCATCTGCCGCATGACGCGGCGTACGCCGGGCTCCGCCCAGGCCGCGCGCAGGTTGAAGCGCAGTCGCGGCATCACGCCCAGGCGCCGGAGCGCCGGAATCTGTACCGCCAGTTGCAGGATGCCGCCCACCAGCACGCCCCAGGCCTGCGCGTAGATCGGCTGCGCCATATGGGGGCCGACAAATAGCGCGGCAATGATCAGGCAGATATTGAGCAGCACTGGGGTGAAGGCCGGCATGGCAAAGCGGCGCCAGGTGTTCAGGATGCCGGAGGCCAGCGCCACCAGTGAGATCAACCCAATGTAGGGAAACATCACGCGTGTCATGAAGACCGCGGCGTCATAGGTTTCACCACCATGCTGGCGAAAGCCCGTGGCGACCACCATCATGACCACCGGCGCGCCGATCACGCCAAGCAGCGAGACGCCCATCAGGACCCAGGTCATGACCGTGGCAACGGCATCGATCAGCGCGCGGGTATCGGTTTCGCCACGCTTGCTGTGGTATTCCCCCAGGATTGGCACGAAGGCTTGCGAGAACGCGCCCTCGCCGAAGATCCGGCGCAGCAGATTGGGGATGCGGAACGCCACGTTGAAGGCGTCGGTCATGTCCGAGGCGCCAAAGGCACGCGCGATCAGGATCTCGCGGATGAGGCCTGTGATGCGCGACAGCATCGTCAGGCTGCTGATGGTGGCGAGCGCTTTGAGCAGGTTCAAGATGGTTCGGCGGCAAGGGGTGGCGGCGGCAGCGTGGGTCGGACCGCCGGTGCGAACCGGGTTCAGACGCCGGGCGCGCGCCAAAGTTGCATCGAGGCCACGCGAGGGCGAAGCCGGTGTGGCGCGTATTATACGGTTTGGCCCCGCAGGCGCCCGGATATGCACGTATATCGGCCTTTGCTTCGCCCTGCTCGATATGAGGTGTGGCTCGGCTTGCCAGCCGCTTTTTCTTGTGTGTATAATTGCCGATTCACAAGGCTAGTTGCGTTCCGGATTCGTGTGCCAGTGCATCCCGGGTCGCTTGATGTGCACTTAATTGTGTCCGCGGTTTGCTCCGTCCTCCCGTCGGGCACGCATCTGAATTCAGGAAATCTACTTAAATGGCAAATTCCGCACAAGCTCGCAAGCGCGCGCGCCAGGCCGTCGCCCAGAACGCCCACAACTCCAGCCTGCGTTCGCGTCTGCGTACCGCAGTGAAGGCTGTTCGCAAAGCGATCGAAGCCGGCGACAAGGCTGCTGCTGCCGAGATCTTCAAGAACTCGCAATCGATCATCGACGCTATCGCCGACAAGAAGATCGTGCACAAGAACAAGGCCGCACGCCACAAGTCGCGCCTGTCGTCGGCTATCAAGTCGATGGCTGCCTGATATAGGCAATGGTGCCGGGCGCAAGCCAGGCGCCTTCCGGCTGTTCGCCGGCCATTGCGTTGGCCGCGCCGCTTCGGCGGCGTGTCACGGTTCCGGTCAGGTTGTCAGTCGGCAGGGTGGTTCTCCTTGCGGGGTATCCAGCCGATAAAAAAGCTCGTCATTTGACGAGCTTTTTTTGCTTTGTACTTTGGGCTGGCGCTGGTCCCGATGGTGCGTGCGGCTAGCTGCGGCCATGCCGCAGCTTCTTCAGTGCGAGCTCACTCCAGCGAGCAGGCTTCGACCAGTTGCAGGTTGTTGTCGCGGGCGAAGTTGAGCACGAAGTCGAGCGCTTTGGGCTCGATGTCGCGCAGCCGCGCATCGACCACCACGCTCTTCAATCCGCCGGCTATCACTGGCCGCACGTACGGTGAGTAAGTAATGCGGGGGTCGCCGGTGTCGCCTTCGGGGCGGAATTGCGCCATCACGCCGCACAGTCGTTCAGCCCAGTCGCTTGGGCGGAAGGTCTTGCCTTCCTTGGTGATGCCTTGGATGAAGTATTCGCGAACTGTGGGATTCATGGGACTGCGGGGATAAGACGGGTGACTCGACGGTAAACCCGCCAGACTGACCAAACGGAAGCCCGTTTGACGCGGCCAGGAAACAATTAGTTCGTTTCATTCCGGCCGTGGCGGCGGGGGCGCCGGTGTCGGCGGGGGCACTTTTGATGCCGGCAGCGGGCGGTGGCATGGGTATGCCGGGCCCCGCGTGAATCAGCCGGTATTATATCTTATATAAGACTCGCGCATAAGCCTCTGTGCCGGGCGAGGTGCCGTGCATGCTCGCCAAAGCCACAATAATCCCTTATGATTCTTACAGTTAAATTGCGTAAGCGACGCGAAAGGCGGCTCCGCGGCATGGCCAGGTCATGAACCCTTCATGGCGGCATGCCGCCACCGAGCCGCCTTCTTTGTTTTATGAGCCCAACTTCGATCAAGCATTACCTCCAGTTCAGCGACCTGACTCCCGACGAGTACGAGTACCTGCTGGACCGCGCACGGATTCTGAAGACCAAGTTCAAGAACTACGAGACATGGCATCCGCTGCACGACCGCACGCTGTCCATGATCTTCGAGAAAAACTCGACTCGTACGCGCTTGTCGTTCGAGGCCGGCATCCACCAGCTCGGTGGCCATGCCGTCTTCCTCAACACCCGCGACTCCCAGCTGGGGCGCGGCGAGCCGATCGAGGATGCGGCGCAGGTGATCTCGCGCATGGTCGACATCATCATGATCCGCACCTTCGGCCAGGAAATCATCGAGCGTTTCGCCGCGCATTCGCGCGTGCCGGTGATCAACGGGCTGACCAACGAATACCATCCCTGCCAGGTGCTGGCCGATGTCTTCACGTACATCGAGCAGCGTGGCAGCATCCGAGGCAAGACCGTCGCATGGATCGGTGACGCCAACAATATGGCCTACACCTGGATCCAGGCGGCAGAGCGCCTTGGCTTCACGTTCCATTTCTCCGCGCCCCCCGGCTATCAGCTCGATCCGGCCATGGTGCCGGCAACGGCTGCTCATCTGGTCAAGGTGTTCGACGATCCGCTGACCGCCTGCCAGGGTGCCGACCTGGTCACCACAGACGTGTGGACCAGCATGGGCTACGAGGCCGAGAACGACGCCCGCAAGCGCGCCTTCCAGAACTGGATGGTGACTACCGCCATGATGGATCGCGCTGGCGACGATGCCCTGTTCATGCACTGCCTGCCTGCCCACCGCGGCGAGGAAGTCGAGGCCGCCGTGATCGACGGTCCCAAGAGCGTGGTCTGGGAAGAGGCAGAGAATCGCCTGCATGTGCAGAAGGCGCTGATGGAATACCTGCTCTGCGGGCGTTACTGACTGCTGGCGGGGCTGCGCCACGATTGGCGCACATGTGGTGCGCCAATCCGGTGCCCGCATGCTCGCCCGGCTCGCCAAGTGCCGCCCAAGCCGGGGCGGACGTGTCAAAATAGCGGTTTTTCCGCATCCCTTTTTCTCGCGTGACTGGCTTTGTGGCCGGCCGCGCTTACTTTTCGCATCGAGTCGAACATGAGCGATATCAAGAAAGTCGTGCTCGCCTACTCCGGCGGGCTGGACACTTCGGTGATCCTGAAGTGGCTGCAAGACACCTATCAGTGCGAGGTGGTCACCTTTACCGCCGACATCGGCCAGGGCGAGGAACTCGAACCTGCACGCCAGAAGGCGCTCAAGTTCGGCATCAAGCCGGAAAACATCTTCATCGACGACCTGCGCGAAGAGTTCGTGCGCGATTTCGTCTTCCCGATGTTCCGCGCCAACGCCGTCTATGAAGGCGAGTACCTGCTCGGCACCTCGATCGCGCGTCCGCTGATCGCCAAGCGCCAGATCGAGATCCTGCGCAGCACTGGCGCCGACGCCGTGTCGCACGGCGCTACCGGCAAGGGCAACGACCAGGTTCGCTTCGAGCTGGGCTACTACGGCCTCGAGCCGGGCGTGAAGGTCATTGCCCCGTGGCGCGAGTGGGACCTGTTGTCGCGCGAGAAGCTGCTGGCCTACGCTGAAAAGGCCGGCATCGAAATCGACATGAAGCACAAGAAGGGCGGCGCCCCGTACTCGATGGACGCCAACCTGCTGCATATCTCCTTCGAAGGCCGCCACCTGGAAGACCCCAAGGCCGAGGCTGAGGAAGACATGTGGCGCTGGACCGTGTCGCCGGAGAACGCACCGGACGCGGCCGAGTACCTGGATGTCGAGTTCGAGGGCGGCGACATCGTTGGCCTGAACGGCAAGCGCATGACCCCGGCTGAAGTGCTGACCGAGCTGAACCGCCTGGGCGGCAAGCACGGCATCGGCCGCCTTGACCTGGTGGAAAACCGCTACGTCGGCATGAAGAGCCGTGGCTGCTACGAAACCCCCGGCGGCACCATTATCCTGAAGGCCCACCGCGCTATCGAGTCGATCACGCTCGACCGCGAAGTGGCTCACCTGAAGGACGACCTGATGCCGCGCTACGCCAGCCTGATCTACAACGGCTACTGGTGGAGCCCGGAGCGCCGCGCGCTGCAAGTGCTGATCGACCACACCCAGGCCAAGGTCAATGGCTGGGTCCGCGTCAAGCTATACAAGGGCAATGTGATCGTGGTCGCCCGCGACTCCAAGGACACGCTGTTCGACAAGACCATCGCGACCTTCGACGATGACGGCGGCGCCTACAACCAGGCCGATGCCGGCGGCTTCATCAAGCTGAACGCGCTGCGCATGCGCATCGCCGAAAACGCTCGCCGCCAGCGCGGCGAGTAAGCCAGACCGCAGGCATGCAACAGAAGAGGGGCCGTCATGGCCCCTTTTTTGCGCCGCCTTGCCCTCCGGTATTCCCGATTCAGTCATCCAGAACCAAGAGCATCAAGGAGAAATAGCGTGAGCCAGTTCGACAACGTATCCGTCGTCAAGAAAGCCAACCTGTACTTCGACGGCAAGTGCGTGAGCCACACCGTGCTGTTCCCGGACGGCACCCGCAAGACGCTGGGCGTGATCTTCCCCGCCGCGCTGACCTTCAACACCGGCGCCCCGGAGATCATGGAAATCAATGGCGGCGTGTGCCGCGTCAAGCTGGCTGGCGAAGACCAGTGGCAAACCTATGGCGCTGGCCAGCAGTTCAATGTGCCCGGCGATAGCAGCTTTGATATCGAAGTGACCGAAACGCTGGACTACGTCTGCCACTTCGGTTGAGCACGGCAGCCCGGACGGTTTAAAGCACCACCGGCTCGGGTTCGATTCGCACGCCGAAGCGGGCTTGTACCGCATCGGCGATGCGGTGCGCCAGCGCCAGCAGCGCCTGCCCGGTGCCGCCGCCGTGGTGCACCAGCACCAGCGCCTGCTTGTCATAGACGCCCACCGGGCCGTCGCTGACCCCCTTGAATCCACACTGGTCGATCAGCCAGCCGGCTGCCAGCTTGTAGCTGCCGTCAGGCTGCGCATGGCTGACCAGGTTGGGATACCGGACCAGCAGCGCGTCGCGCTGTTCGGCGCCCACCACCGGGTTCTTGAAGAAGCTGCCGGCATTGCCGACCTGGGCCGGATCGGGTAGCTTGCGCGAGCGGATCGCGATCACCGCATCGCGGATGCGGTCTGCAGCGGGCTGCGCCGCAGGATCTTGCGCCAGCTCGCGCGCCAGTTCCGCATAGCCCAGCACTGGCTGCCACGGCAGCGGCAGGCGCAGGGTGACGGCAGTGATGATGTAGCGGTCCCGCCCCTCACGCTTGAACAGGCTGTCCCGGTAAGCGAACTGGCACTGCTCCAGCGTCAGGTGGACGAATTCGCCGCTATGGCGGTCGAACGCGCGCAGGCTATCGAAGCGCTCGCGCAGCTCCACGCCGTAGGCGCCGATGTTCTGGATCGGCGCCGCGCCTGCAGTGCCGGGGATCAGGGCCAGGTTTTCCAGGCCCGGAAGGCCGTCGGCGATCGTGCGGCAGACCAGCGCATGCCAGTTCTCGCCGGCACCTGCCGTCACCAGGTGGGCGGCAACCGCGGAGGCCACCGCGTAGCCGGGAATCTCCATCAGCAGCACCAGCGCGTCAAGGTCCTGCGTAAGGACCACATTGCTGCCGCCGCCGAGCACCACCAGGGGCAGGCCGTGCGCGCGGGGATCGGCCAGTGCGGCCAGCAGGTCGGCTTCGCTGCGCACGTGCGCAGCAAAGCGCGCGCGCACGTCGAATCCGAATGTATTGTGGCGGCGCAGGGGATAAAATTCGAGGAAATCTGCCATGCAAGGGAAAGGTGAAGCGGCCCGCCGGGGTCGACGGCACCGGACTGCAGGGTAGGCTGGATTATACGTAAGCGCCGCCGCCAGCCGGCGCGCGCCCGGTACAGGCAATAAGCAACACGCAGCAAGACAAGGAGAATGCAATGCCGTCGTTTGACGTAGTGTGCGAAGCGAACATGATCGAGGTGAAGAACTCGGTCGAGCAGGCCAACAAGGAAATCACGAACCGCTTTGACTTCAAGGGTTCGGATTCGCGGGTCGAGCACAAGGAGAACGAGCTCACCGCGTTCGCCGATGACGATTTCAAGCTCGGCCAGGTCAAGGACGTGCTGATCAGCAAGATGGCCAAGCGCAATGTCGACGTGCGCTTCCTCGACTACGGCAAGACCGAGCGCATCGGCGGCGACAAGGTCAAGCAGGTCATCACCATCAAGAAGGGCGTCACCGGCGACCTGTCGAAGAAGATCGTCAAGATGATCAAGGACAGCAAGATCAAGGTGCAGGCCAGCATCCAGGGTGACGCGGTGCGTGTCACGGGGACCAAGCGCGACGATCTCCAGAGCGTGATCGCGCTGCTGCGCAAGGACGTCCCCGAAGCGCCGCTGGACTTCAACAACTTCCGCGACTGATCCTGTCGCCGGCAGGCGTGGCAGCCATGCTGCCACGCGCCTGCTTTTTCTTTAGCGCGCCTGCGGCAGGCCGCCGATCTTCGCGCCGGCCTTCAGGCCCTTCTGCGCAAACCAGCCCTTGTTCATCTCCAGCGCGTAGCGCACGGCCGCGCGCGGGCAATGGTTGTCCTCGGTCTGGGGTGCCATGTCTTCGATATTGACGATGGACCCGTCATCGGCCAGGAAGGCAATCGACAGGGGCAGGTCGGTATTCTTCATCCAGAAGCAGTGTCCGGCTTTCTCTTCGAACACGAACAGCATGCCCTCGTTGGCGGGCATGGTCTTGCGGTACATCAGGCCGAGCTCGCGGGCTTCCGGCGTGGCGGCGATTTCCGCCTTGATCGCGTACATGCCAGCGGTGAGTTGCCTGACCGGCAGGCTGGCCGGGGACTGGGCACAGGCGGCGGCCACGGCGGCGAGGGCGCAGCCACTGACGAGCAGATTCTTGAGCAAAGGGCGCATGAGTTGGAGCGGCGAATGACGGGTTCGGGACAGCCGCCAGCATAGCGCAGCTACCGCGCGAGCGGCACGGACAAATATTCCGCGCCGTTGCAGCGGGCCCGACTGTCGCGGGCAAGAAAAAAGGCAGGCGCCTTGCGGGCAACCTGCCTTGCTTGCCGGGCGCAAAGCCCGGCCTGCCTGCAAACTCTTACTTCGTTGCAGCAGCGTCAGCCTTGGCAACCGGAGCAGCCTTGGTCTTGCTGTGAGCGTGCTTCTTGGACTTCTTGGTGCTCTTCGTCGCGGGCTTTGCAGCCGGTGCTTCGGCGGCAGGCGCTGCAGCAGCCGGGGCTGCCGGTGCGGGTGCGGCGGCTTGGGCGAAAACGCCGGTGGCGAACAGGCCGGCAACCAGAGCAGCGATCAGTTTGTTCATGCTTAACTACCTCGAAGGTAAATCGATTCGGAAGAGTTGACTCGTATGCGACGTGTCAGTGTCAAAAACGAAACGAGGCAGTGAGCCGTTGACCCGCGACTTGTTAATATTTGTAACTTTTTGCGCGAGGGCGTGCGTGGCGCCACTCCGCCGGGCTGGTTGCCGCCCCCGATCCGCCCCCGCGCACGATCGCGCGGGGACGTGGCGCGGTTACGGCTACGGCTTCCAGGCCGAGCGCGCTCGGGTCGATCTCGCACCATTGCCCTGGCGCGAGTCCGAGCGTACGCAGGTCGAGCATGCCAATTTGCACGCGCACCAGGCGCAAGGTCGGAAATCCTACTGCCGCGGTCATGCGGCGCACCTGGCGGTTCTTGCCCTCGCGGATCTCAAGTTCCAGCCATTGGGTCGGGATGGCGGCGCGAAATCGCACCGGCGGATGGCGTGGCCACAGAAAGTCTGGCTCGTCGATGCAGCGCGCTCGCGCCGGCAGCGTGCGGAAGTCTCCGAGGTCGACGCCATTGCGCAGGTGCGCCAGGGCAGCTTCGCCGGGCACGTTTTCGACCTGGGCCAGATACGTCTTGGGCAGTTTGTGGTGCGGATCGGCGATGCGCGCCTGCAGGATGCCATCATCGGTCAGCAGCAGCAGGCCTTCGCTGTCGGCATCGAGCCTTCCCGCCGGATACACGCCGGGCCGCTGCACGCAGTCGGCGAGAGTCGGGCGCGACGGGTGCGCGGAGAACTGGCTCATGGTGCCGAAGGGTTTGTTCAGTGCGATCAGCGTCATCGAGAGTATTGGAGTCTGGCGCGCGGGTGGGCGCATGAATGGCGTCAGTATGCCGTAGCCCTTGCCGGGCGGCGCGGGGCCGGCCAGGATGGCGGATCATGAAATTTTGCTGCATAATACGAAACGGTCTTATGTCTTATATAAGACTTGTATGCGTGTGACGCATAGCCGGGCAGTCCGCGTGTGGTGCGCAGCGGCATCGCCTGCGTGCCAAACGCCGTTAAAATGCCCGCGCGCCACCCAAATCTCGCCGTCTGGTCACGAATCCGGCGGCTCGTTGCAACCCCCCGTTCCGTACTGGAGACGTCATGTATCAACACATCAAGGTTCCGGCCGGCGAAAAGATCACGGTCAACCAGGATTTTTCGCTGAATGTTCCGGACAATCCGATCATTCCATTCATCGAAGGCGACGGTACGGGCCTGGATATCACCCCGGTGATGATCAAGGTGGTCGATGCAGCCGTGGCCAAGGCCTACGGTGGCAAGCGCAAGATCTCCTGGATGGAGATCTACGCCGGCGAGAAGTCGACCAAGGTGTATGGCCCTGACGTGTGGCTGCCTGAAGAAACCCTGGAAGTCCTCAAAGACTACGTGGTGTCCATCAAGGGCCCGCTGACCACGCCGGTTGGCGGCGGCATCCGCTCGCTCAACGTGGCGCTGCGCCAGCAGCTGGACCTGTACGTCTGCCTGCGCCCGGTGGCGTACTTCAAGGGCGTGCCCTCGCCGGTGCGCGAGCCGCAAAAGATCGACATGGTGATCTTCCGCGAGAACTCGGAAGACATCTACGCCGGGATCGAATGGGAAGCGGAAAGCGACCAGGCCAAGAAACTGATCGCCTTCCTGCAGAACGAAATGGGCGTGAAGAAGATCCGTTTCCCGGATACCTCGGGCATTGGCGTCAAGCCGGTCTCCAAGCAAGGCACCAAGCGCCTGGTGCGCAAGGCCATCCAGTACGCGATCGACAATGACAAGCCGTCGGTGACCATCGTGCACAAGGGCAACATCATGAAGTTCACCGAAGGTGGCTTCCGTGACTGGGCCTACGAGCTGGCACAGCAGGAATTCGGCGCCGAGCTGATCGACGGCGGCCCGTGGTGCAAGTTCAAGAACCCGAAGACCGGCCGCGAAATCGTCATCAAGGACGCCATCGCCGACGCCTTCCTGCAGCAGATCCTGCTGCGCCCGGCCGAATATTCGGTGATCGCCACGCTGAACCTGAACGGCGACTACATTTCCGACGCGCTGGCTGCCCAGGTTGGCGGCATCGGCATTGCCCCGGGCGCCAACCTGTCGGATTCCGTGGCCATGTTCGAAGCCACCCACGGCACCGCACCAAAGTACGCCGGCAAGGACTATGTGAACCCGGGTTCCGAAATCCTCTCCGCGGAAATGATGCTGCGCCACATGGGCTGGACCGAAGCCGCCGACCTGATCATCTCCTCGATGGAGAAGTCCATCCTGTCGAAGAAGGTCACCTATGACTTCGCCCGCTTGCTCGAAGGCGCGACACAGGTGTCGTGCTCGGGCTTTGGGCAGGTGATGATCGACAACATGTAATCGTAGTTCGGGCCGTCTCAGCCTGAACCGAAACCCCGGCGACTCAACGGTCGCCGGGGTTTTTTTCATCCCGTCGTACCAGGAGGTACTACCCGGCAAGGGTGCTGCCAGGTCGACATAGAAAAGACCGAATAGGACACATAAGGAAGATGCTCTCCGCACTTGCAGAAATGTCCGATTGATTTTAGTGCTGTATCGCGCATAAATAGGGGCGCCAAACGCCTATCAATCAGTCCATAGGAGAACGTATGCACAACGGGAAGCAGTTGACCGCAACTTGGGAGGCCAAACCATGATGCGCAGAGTTGCGTGTGTGGGCGACAGGCTTTCACCAGATGGCGTCATCCTCCCGTATGACGGGCCAGTTTTCACTATTGGTGACGGTGCCGGCCACCAGGTAGCGCTTATCGGTGGGCAAGCCTACTGCGAAGCCTGCAAGAGCACCGGCATCATTGCAAAGGCCGGCGGACCGAGCCGTATTAGCTTCATGGGCGAGACAGCGGCCGATGGCGATATCGTGCTCTGCAAGTGCCCGACACATCCGAGCATTATCGCCACTCTCGCCGGCGAGACTTGGTGCGACGACGAAGCCGAGAGTGCTGGAATGGCGAGCGTGCAGGAAGCTATCGCAGGCACATCGGATTTCACGGCGGCACCCTTCTTCGCCTCTAATCCCCGTTACGACCAACAGGTGCAACTCCTGGACGAAGAATCCGGCCAGCCCCTGGCACGTCGGCGCTACCGCCTCACAGGCGATGGCGGATCGATTGAGGCGCGAACGGACGACAGCGGTATGACCGAGCGCATTTCGAGCGATACCGCAGCGACCATGACGCTGGAGATTTTTGGGGAGGACGCCTGATGCAACCAATCAAGACGATACAAATTCCATTGACTCCGATTGAGAAGCGCGCGCCCGTGAAGGTCTATCTGCTGCGGCCTCGCGGGACTCTGTATTGGGGTGGGGCCGGACTTGATGGAGGCTACGTGCGGCCGCAACTCGATGCATTCAGGAAGGCCGGGGTTACCCACTGTTTTGCAGGCTTTACAAACTCGGCGACTGCCGATCTTCCCAAGGGCACGGCCTATGCATTTGCGGGCACGTTGCTCGATGCCATTCGGTCCGGTCTGGCCATCCGCTCACGCGATGACGGGGAATGGACAATCACAAGCGGCATGGCGGCAGAGGCTCCCCAATTCAATCTGATAGGTTACAGCTATGGGTCACTGCTAGCGGCTCAGACGGCATGGTCATATGCTCGTGCCGGGCACGTGATTGATTATCTCGTATTGGTGGGGTCACCTATCGAGGCAGGGTTTCTCGCCGATCTGCGTAGCCACAAGGGTATTCGCAAGACCACTGTAATCAATCTGACTGAACATGGAGATCCGATTTACGCCGGGATGCCATGGGCAGAGCTTGCTGTGGCGGCACCGCTGCTCGGCAAACAAATGATTGCAGACAAAGGGGAAGGGCATTTCTACTATGCGCATGTGATGCCAGACAGCCCGCGGCGTTGGACCGCCCTAGCGCAGCGAGTCGCTGACGAGGGGCTCCGATGAAACGGGCCAGTGGCAGGCTTGCACGCGCCGTGGACTGCATCAGTATCGGCCTAGCGCTCCTGGGCGTGGCCTTTGGCGCCTACACAGTAGCTACGCCGATAACAACCATCGACCAGGTGACGACCGGCCCTCTGGTGGCGGTTGCCGGCGCTGCACTTGCTCTGGCTTGTCTCCTGGCTCTGATTGGCCTGGTGCTTGTGTTGCTAGCGCTTGTTCTACGTGCTCCTGGGCGGTGGCGCATCATTGCCTCTTATTGCGCAGGGGTGGTGTTCTTCGTCGGCACCTTCCTACTCGCGGATTCCTGGGCGGCCCGTCACCTACCCCCACGGCAGACTAGCGCTGCCGCCATAGTCGGCAATCTCGATGTAAGTGCTTAGCCATCTTAATGTACGGAAATGGCACAAAATTGTGCAAAAAACCACCAAAGAGCTACAAAAACAACCGGAAATCGATGAGGAATCGAAGTGGCAGGCTAAAAGGCGCGATCAGTGAGCAAACAAAAAGCCCGGCATTGACCTGGCCGGGCTTTTTGTCGGATGCGTTACGCGCTGCTGTTCAACCTGCGTGCTTTGGGGCGGGGCAGGCCGATCCCGTTCCGGGGATGATCCCCCGCATCCTGTCGTGGCCACCTCAAGCTCTACCGGCTGGTGCGGCCGCGCACCGAATCTTCAGGCGTGATCCTGGATATTGGTGGCTTGTTTGCCCTTGGGGCCCTGGATGATTTCGAAGGATACGCGCTGACCCTCTTTCAGGGTCTTGAAGCCATTCATCTGGATGGCCGAAAAGTGCGCAAACAGTTCTTCTTCGCCGTCGTCCGGCTTGATGAACCCAAAGCCCTTGGCGTCATTGAACCATTTGACGATACCGCTTGCCATAAACTCCCCCAACAAAAAAAGCAGGATACGAGCGGGGGAAAGCGCCGCGGCCAGTGGGCGCCCGGCTAGTGTTCTTGCGCGCTGCCCGGATGGAACCGGGTCGGGCGCAAAGGCACGACTGTGCGGGCACCGCGTGGCGGCCAGTTTGATGTGCTGACTCGCCGCCGCTGGATTCGTGGGCCTCCCTGCTCACGGATCACTCAGTCCGGATGATTGCTTGGCTCGCGTAACCAGACGTGAATGTGCGAACGATTCTTCTGTCAAACCTGCGCACTGTCAAGTTGGCAGATTCCCCACTCCCGGTAGGGTGTGGCGGGAAAGGAACGGCTGTAGATGGTATTTTGGAGGGAAAGGGCGCACCGCGAAGGCGTGCGCACTCCCGTCCAAGTGACCCACGAGTGAACCCGGATGCCTTCGGCGTCCACGGAATCTGGATGGCCGCTGCATCGGCCTCTTGAATCCGGTGTCTTTTCCCCAAATTGCAGAGTTGTGCGTAAGGGTTAGAATAAAGCCATGGCTACACGGCTGGCAAATGTCCCACAACGCGAAGCAGGCACCGTACTGGAGCGGAAAGAGCAGGCGCTCAAACCGCCCGCCATGTACAAGGTGTTGCTGCTGAATGACGACTTCACCCCGATGGAGTTCGTCGTGATGATCCTGCAGCAGTATTTCAGCAGGGACCGGGAGACGGCAACGCAGATCATGTTGACCGTCCACCGGGAGGGTAAGGGGGTCTGCGGCATCTATACCAGGGATATCGCGGCAACGAAGGTCGAGCTGGTGTCAACCCACGCACGGCAGGCGGGTCATCCGTTGCAGTGCGTGATGGAGGAAGCATGATTGCGCAAGAATTGGAAGTCAGCCTGCACATGGCGTTTGTTGAAGCCAGGCAGGCACGCCACGAGTTTATAACCGTGGAGCACCTGCTACTGGCGTTGCTTGACAACCCCACGGCAGCGGAAGTCTTGCGCGCCTGCGCAGCCAATATTGAGGATTTGCGCACCAGTTTGAAGAACTTCATCGCGGACAACACGCCCGTGGTGCCTGGTACCGACGAGGTGGATACCCAGCCCACGCTGGGCTTCCAGCGCGTTATCCAGCGCGCCATCATGCATGTCCAGTCCACTTCCAACGGCAAGAAGGAAGTGACCGGGGCCAATGTCCTGGTGGCGATCTTTGGCGAGAAGGACTCGCACGCGGTGTACTACCTCCAGCAGCAGGGCGTGACCCGGCTGGATGTGGTCAATTTCATCAGCCATGGCATCCGCAAGGACCAGGCCGAGCCCGCCAAGCATGGCGACGGCACGGCCGAGGGCGAAGGCGGTGATGGCAAGGAGAGCCCGCTCGAGCAGTTCACCCAGAACCTGAACACGCTGGCCAAGGCTGGCAAGATCGATCCGCTGATCGGCCGCGAGAGCGAGGTCGAGCGGGTGGTCCAGGTGCTGTGCCGCCGGCGCAAGAACAACCCGCTGCTGGTGGGCGAGGCGGGCGTCGGCAAGACCGCGATCGCCGAAGGCCTGGCTTGGCGCATCACCAAGAACGAAGTGCCCGACATCCTCGAGAAGGCGGTCGTGTACTCGCTCGACATGGGCGCCCTGCTGGCCGGCACCAAGTACCGCGGCGACTTCGAGCAGCGCCTCAAGGGCGTGCTGAAGTCGCTCAAGGACAACCCGAACGCGATCCTGTTCATCGACGAGATCCACACGCTGATCGGCGCGGGCGCCGCTTCGGGCGGAACGCTGGACGCCAGCAACCTGCTCAAGCCGGCACTGTCGTCGGGCCAGCTCAAGTGCATCGGCGCGACCACCTTCACCGAATACCGAGGCATCTTCGAGAAGGACGCGGCCCTGTCGCGCCGTTTCCAGAAGATCGACGTGGTCGAGCCGTCGGTCGACCAGACCGTGCAGATACTGCGCGGCCTGAAGTCGCGCTTCGAAGAGCACCATGGCGTCAAGTACGCGGCAGCGGCGCTGACTGCGGCGGCTGAGTTGTCGGCGCGCTTCATCACCGACCGCCACTTGCCGGACAAGGCCATCGATGTGATCGATGAGGCCGGTGCGGCCCAGCGCATCCTGCCCAAGTCCAAGCAGAAGAAGACCATCGGCAAGGGCGAGATCGAGGACATCGTTTCGCGCATCGCGCGCATCCCGCCGCAGAGCGTCAACCAGGATGACCGCAGCAAGCTGCAGACCCTGGATCGCGACCTGAAATCGGTGGTGTTCGGTCAGGAGCCGGCCATCGAGGCGCTGGCTTCGGCCATCAAGATGTCGCGCGCAGGCCTTGGCAAGACGGACAAGCCGATCGGCTCCTTCCTGTTCTCCGGCCCAACCGGGGTGGGCAAGACCGAAGTGGCCAAGCAGCTTGCCTTCATCATGGGCATCGAGCTGCTGCGCTTCGACATGTCCGAATACATGGAACGCCATGCGGTGAGCCGGCTGATCGGCGCGCCGCCGGGATATGTGGGCTTTGACCAGGGCGGCCTGCTGACCGAGGCCGTCACCAAGAAGCCGCACTGCGTGCTGCTGCTGGACGAAATCGAGAAGGCGCATCCGGATATCTTCAATATCCTGCTGCAGGTAATGGATCATGGCGCGCTGACCGATAACAATGGCCGCCGCGCCGACTTCCGCAACGTGATCATCATCATGACCACCAACGCGGGAGCGGAAACCATGAACCGCGCCACCATCGGCTTCACGTCCTCGCGCGAGCAGGGCGACGAGATGGTCGACATCAAGCGCATGTTCACGCCGGAGTTCCGTAACCGGCTGGATGCCATCATCAGCTTCCGCTCGCTCGACGAGGAAATCATCCTCCGCGTGGTCGACAAGTTCCTGATGCAGCTTGAGGAGCAGCTTCACGAGAAGAAGGTGGAAGCCAGCTTCAGCGACCACCTGCGCAAGTTCCTTGCCAAGAAGGGTTTCGACCCGCTGATGGGCGCGCGGCCGATGCAGCGCCTGATCCAGGACCTGATCCGCAAGGCGCTGGCTGACGAACTCCTGTTCGGCAAGCTGGTGTCCGGTGGCCGGGTGGTGGTGGATCTCGACGAGCAGGACCAGATCAAGCTGGACTTTGCCGAGGCTGCCGCGGAACCGCCGGAAGCGCCGGAAAACGAGAAAGCGGAAGTCTAGGGCAAAGCGCGAGGGGCAGGCAGAGCGGACCTTGCCTGCAATTCGTGCTATCCTCGGGCAAAATACAGGGCGGCAGCGATGCCGCCCTTTTTGTTTTGGCCGGGTGCGGCTGCGCACCGCAGCTGTGCGCCCGCCATCCGTCTGAGTACCCGATGTCTCAATCCCAACGCTCGCGGCTGCGCCGCCTGCTGCTCAAATCGTTGCCCTTTGGCGCGATGCCCCTGATTCCCGTGCCTGGCCTGGCTGCCCTGGGTGGCGATGCCACGACGGGCGCGTCCGGCCGACCGATCGCCATGGTGTTGCCATTCCCTCCGGGGGGCAGCGTCGATATCGTCGCACGCCAGCTGCAGCCCGGCCTGAAGAGCGGGCTCGGCCAGACGGTGGTGATCGACAACAAGCCAGGCGCCGGTGGCCTGATTGCTTCGAGCACCGTGGCCCGGGCCAAGCCTGACGGCAGCACGCTGTTGATGGCGTTCGACACCCATGCCATCAACCCGATTGCGTACAAGAACCTGCCCTACGATACCTTCCGCGACTTCACGCCGATCTCGCAACTGGTGCGTTTTCCACTGGTGATCGCGGCCAACCCGTCGTTGCCCGCGTCCAACGTGAAGGAGTTGGTCGCCATGGCGCGGCAGAAGCCGGAGAGCATCCACTACGCGTCTTCCGGCATCGGTAGCCTTAACCAGCTCGCCGCCGAGGCGCTGGCGACCGAGGCCGGGGTGCGCTTTCTCCACGTGCCGTACAAAGGTGGCGGCCCGGCGGTGCAGGCTGTTCTGTCCAATGAAGTCGACATATTTTTTTCCAGTTATGCTGCCGTGCAGGCGCATGTGGCTGCCAAGACGATCAAGCTGCTTGGCGTGACCGGCACCACCCGCCTGCGCCAGTTCCCGCAGTTGCCAACCGTGGCCGAGCAAGGCTATCGCGGTTTCGAAGCCTATTCATGGATCGGCGTGTTTGGCCCGGCCGGGTTGCCGGAGCCGACGGTGGCGCGCCTGCACGATGCCTTGGTTCAGTCGTTGCGGCAGCAGCGCGTGGTGGATGCGCTGGCCATGCAGGGCTTCGAGATCGTGGGCGGCAGCCCCGCTGAGCTGGCCAGCCTGGTGCGCCACGAGCACGACAAATGGCAGGCAGTGGCGCGCAAGGCCAATATCCAGTTCGATTGAAGCGAGAGGGTGCGATGACGATGGAACCGCTAGACCACGCCGTGATGGTGTGTCCCGACCTTGACGCTGCGGCGCAAGCCTGGCGCGGGTTTGGCTTCACGCTGACGCCGCGCGGTTACCACACGCTCGGCTCGCAGAACCATTGCGTCATGCTGACGCGCGACTATCTTGAGCTGCTGCATGTCACCGCGCCAAGCCCGACGCGGCAGTATTACTGGGATGCGCAGGAGGCCGGGGGCGGCTGCGCAGGGCTATCCTGCAAGAGCAGCGATACGTTCACCGCCGCGGCACAGCTGCGCGGTGGCGGCTGGCACACTTCGGACCCGATCGAGTTCTCGCGGCCGGTGCGGCTGGACGATGGCACGGAGCATCCAGCGACCTTCCGCGTCGCCGCGATCGACGATGCACCGGGCGCGCGCTTTTTCATCTGCGAACACCGCACGCCGGAGTTGCTGTGGCGTCCCGAATGGACCACGCATGCCAACGGTGCCGTGGGCATCGCCACGATGTTCCTGGTGGTGGCGCCGTCCCTGGTGGAGGCTGCCGGGCGTGCCTACGCCGAACTGACCGGCGGCGAGATGACGCAACTGAGCGATCACATCTGTAGCCTGGCGCTGGATGGCGCCACGCTGGTGGTGACCACGCCGCAGGCACTTGCCGCCGCGACCGGCACCGAGCATGTGCGCCGCGCCGTGCCGGGGTACGCCGCCATCCGGCTGCGCACCAGCGACCTGGCCGCGGCCCGCCGCGGGTGGCGTGAGGCGCGCGTCGGGGCGCTCGACCTGGGGCCCGATGAGAGCCTGATTCCTGCTTCTCTGGCTGGCGGCGTGGCGCTGCTGTTCGAGCAGGCGCGCTAATGTAGTAGCGTCGAGCGCGCCGTCTTTCCCGCTTAGCTGCCGCTCTTGGCGTGATGCACGCCGGTTGAGCCGAAGCCGCCCGCGCCCCGCACGGTGTCTTCGGAGAACACTTCCACGGTCTTGAACACGGGCCGCAGCACCGGCACGAACATCATCTGCGCGATGCGCTCGCCCGGCTGGATCACGATCGGCTCGGTGCCGGGCGCATTGCGGTTCCACACGCTCACCATGATCGGGCCCTGGTAGTCGGCGTCGATCACGCCGATCGAGTTTCCCAGCACCAGCCCTTTCTTGTGGCCCAGGCCAGAGCGCGGCGCGATGGTGGCTGCCATGTAGGGGTTGCCCATGTGCACGGAGATGCCGGCAGGCACCAGCTGCGCCGGTGTGCCCGGCTCGATGGTGAGCGCGGCATCCAGGCAGGCGTGCAGGTCGATCGCCGCCGCCATATCGCTCTGGTAAGCCGGCAGGCCCCATTCATGCAGGCGTGCGTCAAGCACCTTGATTTCGACGGTGGGGTTGGCTTCGAATGTCATGGCTGGTCGGTCTCGGGAAAACAAAAAACAAAACGTTGGCAACCCGAGATGATAGCCGAGCTTGCTCGCCCCCTAGCCGCCCTTAGTGGCTCTTAGTCGCCCGACAGGTCGAACGCCTGCGCCAGCAGTTCGTAGGTGCGCAGCCGCGCCGCGTAGCTGGCGGCCACGCTCAGTACCACCAGTTCGTCGGCAAGGAAGCGCTCGCGCAGGGCCAGCATGCGCTGCGCCACCTGTTCGGGCGTGCCGCAGATGGTGCGCGGGCGCTCGCGCTCGACGATCAGCCGGTCGCGCTCGCTGAGCTCGTGCTGCGAGGCTTGCGCGAGCGAGGGGATCGGCGCGTTGACGCCATAGGCCATCTGCAGCCGGCGCAGGTCCACGGCGCGCTCCAGCTCTGCCGCCTCGGCCTCGGTGTCGGCACAGATCACGAAGATCGCCGCCGCGCTATAAGGCTGCTCGTCATAGCCCGCTTCGAAATCGCGGCGGTACTGCTGTGCGACGGCGTGTCCCACATGCGGATTGATAAAGTGGGCAAAGGCAAAGCGCAGCCCCAGGCGCGCCGCCAGGGCGCCGCCGAAGTCGCTGGATCCCAGCACCCACAGCTGCGGCCGCGTATCGATCTCGGGCTGCAGCACCACGCCCTCGGCGATATGGCCGGGCGGCATCTCGCCACGGAACAGCCAGGACAGGTCCCGCACCTGCTCCTCGAACTGGTCGCCCCGGTTGTACTGGCCCATGGCCACCGCCTGCGCGGTCCGCATGTCGCCGCCCGGCGCGCGCCCCACGCCAAGATCGATGCGGCCCGGGAACAGGGCCTCCAGCATGCGGAACTGCTCCGCCACCTTGAAGGGGCTGTAGTAAGGCAGCATGACGCCACCCGAGCCCAGCCGGATGCGCTTGGTTACGCTGCCCAGGCGCGCCAGCATGACTTCCGGCGCCGGATTGCACACGCCGCGCAGCCCGTGGTGCTCGGCGCACCAGTAGCGGGTGTAGCCCAGTGCTTCGGCGGCCTGCGCCAGCTCCACGGTGGCGGCCAGCGCGTCGCGCGCATGATGGCCGGCGATGACCGGGCTCTGGTCGAGCACCGAGAGGCGCAGTTTGGGTTTGCTTGCGGACATGTCGAGGGTCGGGGCCGGGTGATGTTCGGGGGGCTGGGCGCGCGGATTCAACGGCGCGTGGGCAGGCGCTGGGCGATGGCCGCGACCAGGTCGCGCGCCAGCGTCAGCTTGTCGGCGCGCGGCAGGCGGGTCATGCCTTGGGCATCGAAAAGCACGATCTCGTTGTCGTCCATGCCGAAAGTGTGGTGGCCGATATTGCCCACCAGCAGCGGCACGTTCTTGCGCTGGCGCTTTTGCTCGCCATATTGCTCGAGCTTTTCGCTTTCGGCGGCAAAGCCCACGCAATAGGGCGCGTTCGGCTTTGCGGCCACGGCGGCGAGGATGTCGGGGTTCTGCACGAAGTGCAGCGTCGGCGTGTCGCTATCGTTGGCCTTCTTCAGCTTCTGGCTGGCGACTTCGGCGGGACGCCAGTCGGCCACCGCCGCGACCGCAATAAACACATCGGCGCCTGGCAAGCCCGCCATTACCGCATCGTGCATCTGCTGCGCGCTTTCCACGTCGGTGCGGGCCACGCCGCGCGGCGTGGGCTGGCCCGTCGGGCCGGCCACCAGCACTACGTCGGCGCCGGCCTCGCGGGCCGCGCGCGCGATGGCAAAGCCCATCTTGCCAGAGGAACGGTTGGTAATGCCGCGCACCGGGTCGATGGCTTCAAAGGTAGGCCCGGCCGTGATGACCACGCGCCGCCCGGCCAGCGGCTTGGGCTGGAAGAACGCGATGATGTCGGCAAGCAATTCCGATGGTTCCAGCATGCGGCCGTCACCGACTTCGCCGCACGCCTGGTCGCCGCTGCCGGGGCCCAGCAGGGTTACGCCGTCCTTGCGCAACTGCGCGGCGTTGCGCTGGGTGGCGGGCGCCTGCCACATCTGCAGGTTCATGGCCGGTGCCACCAGCAACGGACAGTTGCGGGCGATGCACAGGGTGGTCAGCAGGTCGTCGCACAGGCCGTGCGTCAGCTTGGCGAGGAAGTCGGTGGAGGCGGGCGCGACCAAGATGGCGTCGGCTTCGCGCGAGAGATCGATATGGGCCATGTTGTTGCCCACGCGTGCGTCCCATTGGGAGGTGAAGACCGTGCGCCCGGAGAGTGCCTGCATGGTCACCGGCGTGATGAATTGGGTCGCGCCTTCGGTCATGACCACCTGCACGGTGGCGCCGGCCTTGGTCAGCAGGCGGACCAGTTCGGCCGATTTATAGCAGGCGATGCCGCCGGTCAGGCCAAGGACGAGATGCTTGCCTCGCAGATCCATGGATATGCTCTTCGCTTGAAGTGGTTGTCCGGTTGTCCGGTTGTCCGGTTGTCCGGTTGTCCGGTTGTCCGGTTGTCCAGTTGTCGCGGCAGGCGGCAGCGCTTGCCGCCCCCGCGCCGGAGAAATGTCAATAATACCGGCTTGCCCGCGCGCGCGTTGGCGGCGCTGCCAACGCGCCTTGCGCGCCGCCATCCTGCCAGTCAGGCAGCACCATGAAAAACGCCCGCATGATGCGGGCGCGATTGGCGTGCCGTTGTGGCCTCAGTGCCGGCGAACGCGGCGCAGTTCGTCCACGATCAGCAGCACAGCGCCCACCGTGATGGCGCAGTCCGCCACGTTGAAGGCCGGCCAGTGGTAGTTGCGCACATAGAAGTCGAGGAAGTCGACCACGTGGCCGTACACCACGCGGTCCACCACATTGCCGATGGCGCCGCCAAGGATCAGCGAGATCGCAAAGCAGAACAGGCGCTGCCCGGTATGGCGGTACAGCATCCAGATGATGAACAGCCCCACCACCACGCCAAGGCCGGTGAAGAACCAGCGCTGCCAGCCGCCGGCATCCGCCAGGAAGCTGAAGGCGGCGCCCTTGTTATAGACCAGCACCAGGTTGAAGAAGCGCGTTACCGGACGGGATTCGCCATAGGCGAAGGTCCGCACGATGACGATCTTGAAGAACTGGTCCAGCACGATCACCAGCAGGGCGAACGCCATCCACAGTAGCGGGGTGGTGTTGCTGCCTTTGGTGCCCTTGCTGCTGGCGCGTTTGGTGCCGCGCGCGGTGCGCGTGGTGGTGGCGGCCATCAGGCGTGGCTCCTGTGTTCACCGGCGCCGAACAGGTTGCTGTCGCAGCGGCCGCAAAGGGTGGGGTGGGCCGGGTCGCGGCCAACGTCGGCACGGTAGTGCCAGCAGCGCTCGCACTTGGCGTGCACCGACGGCGTCACGGTGACCAGCAGGTCGCCGCCTTCCGGCGCCGGGGCTACCTTGGCGGCGGACGTCAGCAGCACGAAGCGCAGGTCGTCGGACAGGCTCTGCAGCGCGGCCAGCACCGGGCCACCGGCCTGGATGGCGACTTCGGCTTGCAGCGAGGAACCGATCTCGCCGTCCACGCGCACCGCTTCGAGTTGCTTGGTGACTTCGGCGCGGGCTTCGCGGATCACATGCCACTTCTGCAGCAGGTCGTCGGCCTGGTCGATCGCCGGCACGTCGTAGTAGGTGCTGGTGAAGATGGTGTCGGTGTGCTCGGTGCCATGGCCGAAGATCTGCCAGGCCTCCTCCGCCGTGAACGACAGGAACGGTGCCATCCAGTGCAGCATCGCCTGGGTGATGTGGTACACGGCGTTCTGCGCGGCGCGGCGTTCCTTCGAGTTGGCCGCGGTGGTGTAGAGGCGGTCCTTCAGCACGTCCAGGTAGAAGCCGCCCAGGTCTTCCGAGCAGAAGGTCTGCAGCTTGGCGACCACCGGGTGGAACTCGTAGCCGTCGTAGTGCGACAGGATTTCCTGTTGCAGGCGCCCGGTCAGAGCCACCGCGTAGCGGTCGATTTCCAGCCATTCCGACGCCGGCAGCGCGTGCTGCGCGTGGTCGTAGTCGGCCAGGTTGGCCAGCAGGAAGCGCAGTGTGTTGCGGATGCGGCGATAGCCTTCCACCACGCGCTTCAGGATTTCGTCGGAGATCGACAGTTCGCCGGAGTAATCGGTCGAGGCCACCCACAGGCGGATGATCTCGGCGCCCATCTTGTTCGACACGTCCTGCGGCGACACCGTGTTGCCGATCGACTTCGACATCTTGCGGCCTTCGCCGTCCACCGTGAAGCCGTGGGTCAGCAGTGCCTTGTAGGGCGGCTTGCCGTACAGCATCGAGGCGGTCAGCAGCGACGAATGGAACCAGCCGCGATGCTGGTCCGAGCCTTCCAGGTACAGGTCAGCCAGACGACCGTCGGGCAGGTCGGCCGATGCGTCGTACAGGTCTTCGCGGTGGGAACCGCGGATCACGGTCCAGTGCGTGGTGCCTGAGTCGAACCACACGTCGAGCGTGTCGCGGTTCTTCTCGTACATGGCGGCTTCTTCTCCCAGCAGTTCCTTGGGGTCGAGCGTCTGCCAGGCTTCGATGCCGTGCACTTCCACACGCTTGGCGATTGCCTCCAGCAGTTCGGGCGTGCGCGGGTGCAGTGCGCCGGTTTCCTTGTGCAGGAAGAAGGCCATCGGCACGCCCCACTGGCGCTGGCGCGACAGGGTCCAGTCGGGCCGGTTGGCGATCATGTTGTGCAGGCGCTGCTTGCCCCACGCCGGGTAGAACTCGGTTGCCTCGATGCCGGCGAGCGCGGTTTCGCGCAGGGTCGGGCCGTTGGTGCCGTCTTCATTGACCGGATCCACGTCCATGCCCGCGAACCACTGCGAGGTGGCGCGGTAGATGATCGGCGTCTTGTGGCGCCAGCAGTGCATGTAGCTGTGGGTGTACTTGTGCGAATTGAACAGGTTGCCCGAGGCCTTCAGCACTTCGACGATCTTGGGGTTGGCGTCCCAGATTTTCTGGCCGCCGAACAGCGGCAGCGTGCTGGCATAGACGCCGTCGCCCATGACCGGGCTGATGATGTCCTTGTCGTTCATGCCGTGCGCCTTGCACGACTGGAAATCCTCCACGCCGTAGGCCGGCGCCGAGTGCACGATGCCAGTGCCGGTATCGGTGGTGACGTAGTCGCCCAGGTAGATCGGCGACAGGCGGTCGTAGCCCGCGTCCATCTTGGACAGCGGGTGGTGGAAGCGGATCTCCGACAGCGCTGCGCCGGTGGTGGTGGCCAGCACCTTGCCTTCCAGTTCGTAGACCTTGAGCTGCTCTTCGACGCGCTCGGTGGCCAGGATCAGGAAGCCGCGCGTGGTATCGACCAGCGCGTATTCGACTTCCGGGTGCATGTTCAGCGCCTGGTTGGACGGGATGGTCCAGGGCGTGGTGGTCCAGATCACGACCCAGCCCGGCTTGGCGGCGAGCTGCTCGGCCGGCAGCTTGAAGGCATGGGCCAGTTTGTCGGTTTCGGCGAAGGGGAAGCCCACGTCGATGGACAGATCGGTCTTGTCCTTGTACTCGACCTCGGCCTCGGCCAGCGCCGAGCCGCAGTCGAAGCACCAGTTCACTGGCTTCAGGCCGCGGAACACGTAGCCCTTTTCCATGATTTTGCTCAGCGCGCGCAGCTCGTCGGCTTCGTTGCTGTAGTTCATGGTCAGGTAGGGATGTTCCCAGTCACCCAGCACGCCCAGGCGCTCGAAGTCCAGCTTCTGGCGGGCGATCTGCTCGGTGGCGTAGGTACGGGCGCGCGATTGCACTTCCTGCACCGGCAGGCCCTTGCCGAACTGCTTTTCGATCTGGATCTCGATCGGCATGCCGTGGCAGTCCCAGCCCGGCACATAGACGGCGTCCAGCCCGGTCAGGCCGCGCGCCTTGACGATCATGTCCTTGAGGACCTTGTTGACCGCATGGCCGATGTGGATGTCACCGTTGGCGTACGGGGGGCCGTCGTGCAGGATGAACTTCTTGGCGCCCTTGCGAGCGGCCCGGATCTTCTTGTAGAGCTGCTTGTCCTGCCATTGCTTGACCCACAGCGGCTCGCGCTTGGGCAGGTCGCCGCGCATCGGGAAGGGGGTCTCGAGCAGGTTGACCGGGTACTTGCTTTTTTCGGGCTTGGCGCGTTTGTCGTTGGACATGTCGATTCTCGGGGCAATTCGGTTGGCGCGCGGCACTAGCTCGGCTGGGTGCGGGCGCGCGGTACGGCGTGGACCGGCTGCGGAGGGTACCGCGGGCTGGCTTCGGGTTGGGGTAGCGACCCGGGTCCCGCCGCGCGGGAACGGGGCGCTAGCTAATTCGGTCGGTGGCGGAGGTGGCGAAGTCGCGGCTGCCCGCGGCCGGGGGCGTGCCCTCGGGCGAGCCAGGCACGGTCAGGCCGAAGAAGGCACGCGCGTCTGCGCTGTCCTTGGCAATGGCGGCGGTCAGCGCCTCCAGGCCATCGAAACGGGCTTCATCGCGCAGCTTTTTCATGAACTCGACCCGCACCAGCTTGCCGTAGACGTTCTGCCTGAAGTCGAACAGGTGCACTTCCAGCAGCACCCGGCCGGCATCTTCGATGGTCGGGCGCACGCCGATGCTGGCCACGCCCGGTATGGCGTTCTCTGCCAGTCCATGCACCTGTACGACGAAGATGCCGCTGACTGCCGGCCGCTTGTGGGAAATACGCAGGTTGATGGTGGGAAAGCCCAGGTCGCGACCAAGCTTGCGGCCGTGGACCACGTGCCCGCTGATGGCATAGCCATGGCCAAGCAGGCGGCGCGCGTGTTCGAGATCACCATCGCCCAGCGCCTGCCGCACGGCGGAACTGGAGATGCGTACGCCGCCTTCGGAGACCGAGCCCATCTGCTCCACGTCGAAGCCGAACTGTGCGCCGGCCTGTTGCAGATAGGCAAAATCGCCGGCGCGCCTGGCACCGAAGCGGAAGTCGTCGCCGACCAGCAGCCAGCGCGTGTGCAGGCCGTGCCAGAGTACGTTCTCGACGAATGCTTGCGGGGACTGCGCGGCGAAGTGTGCGTTGAAGTGCTCAACGACGACACGGTCGACACCGTTGCGGCGCAGGCTTTCCAGCTTGTCGCGCAGCAGCGCAATGCGCGTTGGCGCCTTTTCCGGCGTGAAGAATTCGCGCGGATGCGGCTCGAATGTCATCACGCATAGCGGTAGCCCGCGTGCATCCGCCGCAGCGCGCGCGCGGGCGAGCAGCGACTGGTGGCCGCGGTGCACACCGTCAAAATTGCCGATGGTGAGGGCGCAAGGCGCCCGGCTTTCGGCGTTGGGCAGGCCACGGAAGACTTTCACGAGGACGGCAACAAGCGTTTGGGTAAAGCGAGCATTATAAGGCGAATGGTGGACAAGTTTGGCCTGGCGGCGGTGGCCGGCATGCCCGGACTGGCGTTTTTGTGCACGGATCGACCCATCGCCGTGGCGTTGCGCCCCAAAAGGCGGCATGATACGGCGGATCGCACTCGCTGCCCCCCAGCCCTCCTTTGAACGCGCTGCTAAACCGAATCCTGCCGCCGCCAGGGCCTCCGCTCGATACCGAAACGCGGGCCAAGCTGCTGGCGACCATCCATCGCGTCTCCCCCACCGCCATCGTCGCCTCGGTGGTGCTTCCGGCTTTGACCGCGATCGCCTTCTGGTCGGCCGCCGACCATAGTGCCCTGGTGGGCTGGTGCGGCGTCATGCTGGTGCTGACCGCGGCCACCAGCTGGTTCTACTTCGGCTACCTGCGCGATTGCGCCACCATGAGCCGCTCGGCGCACACGCGCAAATGGTGGGCCAATATGCGCGCAATGGCCTTCCTGACCGGCCTGACCTGGGGCAGCTCCGCGCTGCTGCATCTCTATACCGGCTCCACCGTCTTTTCCAGCGTGCTGTACCTGCTGGCGCTTGGCGTGCTGGCGGGCGGCGTTACCGCGCAGTCGCCGGTACCCTCCAATCTGGTCTACGCCGGTATCCCGATCCTGGTACCCAATATCCTGCTGGCCGAGTACGCCTTCCCTGGCCATGGCACGTATGTGCAATTGCTGCTGGTGGTCTACGCCATCATGCTCACGCGCCATGCGCTGAACCTGCAGCGCACGCTGGTGCGGGCCATTCAGCTGGAAAGCGACAGCCGCAGGCTGGCCAAGCAATTCCAGGAGGAGAAGGAGAGGGCGCTGCATGCCAGCGAGGAAAAGTCGCGCTTCCTGGCCGCCGCGAGCCATGACCTGCGCCAGCCGGTGCACGCGCTGGTGATGCTGGTGGAGGCGCTGCGCGCCCGCAACAAATCATCCTCGCTCCATCCGCTGGTGGAGCAGGTAGCCGCCGGCACCCAGACCATCGACCTGCTGTTCCGCTCGCTGCTGGACCTGTCCAAGCTCGAGGGCCGCAAGGTGCTGCCCACGCTGGAGCCGTGCGAGCTCAGCCACCTGATCAGCGAGGTCATGAGCCAGTTCGCCGCCGACGCGCGGGAAAGCGGCCTGACCCTGACCCCGCGCGTGCCCGAAGAGCTGTACGCCATGGCTGAGCCGGTGCTGCTGCGCCGCGCGCTGTTCAACCTTGTGCAGAACGCCCTGCGCTATACCCGGCGCGGCGGCGTGCTGGTGACCGCGCGCGAGCGCCGCAAGCATATCCGCGTGGAGGTGTGGGACACCGGAGCCGGGATTACGCCCGAGCATCTGCCGGACATCTTCTCGCCGTATTACCAGGTGCACAACCCGCAGCGCGACCCGTCCCAGGGACTGGGGCTCGGGCTGGCGATCTTCAAGGAATGCGTGCGGCTGATGCGCGGCACCTACGGCGTGCGCTCCGTGCCCGGCCGGGGATCGGTGTTCTGGTTCTCGCTGGCGCCGGTGGCGGCCGAGACCGTGGCAACCATCCGTACCGTGCGGGCCAACGCGCAGGCCGAGGATGCCAAGCCCGACCACCTGCGCGGCACCGTGCTGGTGGTCGACGACGACACCCAGATCCGCAAGGCATGGATTGCGCTAATGGAGGCGTGGGGCATCCAGGTTGCCTGCGCCGCGCACGGTGCGGATGCCGACCGCCTGTTCCTCCAGGGACTCAAGCCGGACATCATCTTCTGCGACCTGCGCCTGCCTGGCAGCGAAAACGGACTGGACCTGCTGGAGCGCTGGCAGAACACGCAGCCGCAGGCGCGCAGTGCGCTCTTGTCGGGCGACCTGAAATCCGCCGCGCTGGCAGCTGCCGAGGAGGCAGGCTACTTCGTGCTGCCCAAGCCGGTCGACCCGGCCGCACTGAGACTGTTGCTGCGGCGCTGGCTGCGGCCAGCCTGAGCGGCGAAGGCATAAAAAATGGGCCGGCGCATGACGCGCTGGCCCATTTTTTATTTGCCGCCTGCCCAGTGAGCAGCTGGCGTCGCCAGTGCGCTTTACTGGCGCAGGCGGAATCGCTCCATGCGCGACATGACCTGCATGCGGGTGCGCACGCCGAGCCGCTGCAGGATGGCCGAGACGTGTTCCTTGACGGTGTTTTCCGTCAGGCCGAGCCGCCGCGCGATAACCTTGTTGGGCAGCCCCTCCAGCACCAGCGCCAGGACCGAGCCCTGGCGCGGGGTCAGGCCCAGTTCCGCCGGCGTGACCGGAATGCCGTGCGCCGGCCCGAAGGATTGAGCACGGCCACTTAGCGCTTCGTCCGATGGGAAGGAGGTGTCGCCTGCCAGCACCTTGCGCACGGCGGCGGTGAATGCGTTGGCGTCCAGGTGCTTGCCGACGAAGCCGCAGGCGGCGAGCGCGCGCGCGCGGCCCACGATTTCAGGCGTGGCCTCGGCCGACATAAAAATAAAGCGAGCGGAAGGTACCAGTGTCTTGAGCGCCTGCATGGCGTCGAAGCCGGTACCATCGGTTAGCCAGATATCCAGCAGCACGATGTCAGGCCTGAGTCCTTGCTGCAAGGTATTCAACGCTTCTTTGGCGCTTCCGGCAGCATGGACGGCAACGTCGGGCATCACTTCCGCCAAAAACGCGGTAGTGCCAGACAAGGCCATAGGATGATCATCGACCACCAACAAGGTCGGTGCAGCGTTCGACATGCGATTTCCCGTCTAATTTCCCAGTTCGTCCTTGTTGTCACTTGAAGCCGTGTTAACGGACTGCGCGTGGACGATAGCAGCCACTCTAGCAGAGCGGGCGAGGCGTCACAATCCACCGGACGCGGGTTCACGTTGCGTATAGGCCATGCGAAATGGCGCTGCGGCGAGGGTTTCGCGTGTTTTAAGTGCCTAATGCGCTCGCTTTGGTCGTGTACTGGCCCCGGCTTGGTAGAATTGCGCGATGAAAAATATCGTTATCCTGATTTCCGGGCGAGGCTCCAACATGGAAGCCATCGTCAGCGCCTGCGCCGCCGAAGGCTGGCCGGCGCGCGTAGCGGCGGTCTTGTCCAACCGGCCAGACGCCGAAGGTCTGAAATTTGCCGCCGACCACGGCGTGGCTACCGGCGTGGTGGACCACACGTTATATGATGATCGCGCCACTTTTGACGCCGCGCTCGCCGCTGCCATCGACGCTTTCGCGCCGGACCTGGTGGTCCTGGCCGGTTTCATGCGCATCCTGACGCCGGGCTTCGTCGACAAGTACGCCGGGCGCATGCTGAATATCCATCCGTCGCTGCTGCCGTGCTTTCCGGGGCTGCATACGCACCGGCAAGCCATTGAGGCCGGCGTCAAGGTCCACGGCGCCAGCGTGCATTTCGTCACGCCCGAGCTCGATCACGGCCCGGTTATCGTCCAGGCCGCGCTTGACGTGCTGCCGGACGACACGCCCGAGAGCCTGGCCACGCGCCTGTTGCCGTGCGAACACGTTATCTACCCGCGCGCTGTGCGCTGGTTTGTCGAAGGCCGGCTGCAAGTGCATGCCGGCGTAGTCCGGGTCGAACCACCCGAATCCCAGCTGTTTACGGCCTTTGCTGCCGCTACGGAGGTGCAGTCATGAGCCGCAATACCGCAGGGGCCCGCCAGCCCGTCCGCAACAAGAACAAAGACCACAAGGGCACGCCCATCCGCCTGTCGCGCTCGCGCGATGCGAACGACGGCCAGGCCCCGCAGCAAGGCCGCGGGCCGCATGGCGGGCTGCATGCCGTCCATATCCAGCATATCGACCGCCTGCTGGGCAAGGTGCTGATGTTCACGCGCCCGTCCGACGTGGTGGTGAGCTACTACTTCCGCGAAAACCCCAAGCTGGGCCATCGCGAACGCGGCATCATCGCTGAAGCCGTGTTTGCCGTGCTGCGCCGGCGCGTGGAGTTTGCGCAGTTCGCCGCCAGCGGCACGGGTGCTTCGCAGCGCCGCCTGGCCCTGCTGGGCCTGGCCGCCACGCTGGGCCGCGACGTACTGACGCCGTTCTTGCTGCCGGAAGAGGGCGAATGGCTCGATCGCCTGACCACGATCGAGCGTTCCAGCCTGGCGCCGCGCGTGCGCGCCAACCTGCCCGAATGGCTGTTCGACCAGCTGGCCGCGCGCCACGACGAAGCCTTTGTCGAAGCGCTGGGCGATGCCTGGCTGCGCCCGGCGCCGCTGGACCTGCGCGCCAACCTGATCAAGACCACGCAGGAGGCCGCGCTGGCCGAACTGACCGCTGCGGGGCTGAAGGCCGAGTTGACGCCGATGGCGCCGTCCGGCATCCGCCTGGCCGGCAAGCCGGCGCTCAACCAGCTGCCGCTGTTCGTCAACGGCCTGGTCGAAGTGCAGGATGAAGGCAGCCAGCTGCTGTGCAACCTGGTCGCGCCCAAGCGCGGCGAGATGGTGGTCGATTTCTGCGCGGGCGCGGGCGGCAAGACGCTCGCCCTGGGCGCGCTGATGCGCTCCACCGGCCGCCTCTATGCATTCGACGTGTCCGAGAAGCGCCTGTCCAACCTCAAGCCGCGCCTGGCGCGCAGCGGGTTGTCCAACGTGCACCCTGTGCTGATCGACTCCGAGCACGACGCCAAGATCAAGCGCCTGGCCGGCAAGATCGACCGCGTGCTGGTGGATGCGCCTTGCAGCGGCCTGGGCACGCTGCGGCGCAATCCGGATCTGAAGTGGCGCCAGTCGCCGCAATCGGTGCTGGAGCTGACCGTCAAGCAGGCGGCCATTCTCGAATCCGCCGCGCGCCTGGTGAAGGTGGGCGGGCGCGTGGTCTACGCGACCTGCAGCGTGCTGGAGGCCGAGAACGAAGGCATCGTGCGCGGTTTCCTGGCCTCGCACCCGACCTTCCGCCTGGTGCCCGCCGCACAGGTGCTGGCCGAGCAGAAGATCACGGTGCCCGGCTTGCCGGAAGATGCCGAGATGCTGGCGCTTTACCCGCACCTGCACCAGACCGACGGCTTCTTCGCCGCCGTGCTGGAGCGTGTCAGCTAAAGCCGGATCCGCCAGGCCGCCGTGCAGGGGAAGCATCCCCGTGGTGCCGGCCGACTGGCGGCTTTTTCGCGCCGGGGCCGTTCGGCCCCAGCTGCCTCTCCCGTTCTCTCTTTCTTTTTCCATCCACGATCCCCTGCCGTCACGCAATGCGCCTGCGCCGCTCTGCCTGCACGCACGCCGCCAGTGTGTCCGGTGTGTGTCGATACGCAAGTCTTGATGGACTAAGCCTTCTGGGCGGCTCCTCATCCTTTGTGGCGCGCGTCGGCGCGGGGAACCCGGCCATGCATGCTGCCAGCGCGAGGCTGGCCGGCGCATACCCGCTCCCGGCTACGCGAAGGCGCCCATCATAGAGCGCAGTCCGCCTCCATTCGCACCCCCCATTCGCACGAATGGAAAAAGATCTTAAGTTCAATACATTTAAGGCGGTGCAACTTGTCTTGTTGGGCAATGCAGCCTAAGTTGGCAAGACAACGCGCGCCAGGCAAGTACAACGGCGCGCGACCGTGCCGGGTGGATCGGCGCCGGCACAACTTTCGGACGGGGTTTCAGAACGCGCCGGTCCCGCAATGGGGGCGGCGCGCTCGGTTGGGAGGCGGGATGTTGCATTCATTCTTCTTCGATATGGCTGCGCGGCAGCCCGGCGACCACGCCTTGTGGGTCGACGGACGCTTTTACACTTACGAGGAACTGCGCGCACGCGCGGGCCGCGTGAGTGCCGCGCTGGCGGCGTATGCAGGGGGCGGGAGCCGCAACTGCGTCCTGTTCGCGCACCGCAGCGTCTCAGCGTACGCCGGCCTGCTCGGCGTGCTTGCGGCGGGCATGGCCTATGTGCCGTTGCACCCCAGATTCCCGTCGGCACGCAACGCCGCCATCGTCGAGCGCTCGGGCGCGCGGGTGATGCTGGTCGATCGTGCATGCGCACCGCAGCTTGAGGCGTTGATGCCGTTGTTGCCCCCGGATTTGCACATCGTCATGCTGGATCCGGAGTCGCTGCCGTCAACCGGATGTCCGGGCGGCAGCGCGCGCTTCGCCCCGCTGCCGCCCGCGCCTTTCGTGCATGACCCGCCTGGCCAGCTTGCCGTCGTCTCGGGAGACGATCTTGCCTACCTGATCTTCACCTCCGGCACCAGCGGGCCGCCCAAGGGTGTGATGATCCCGCATGCCAGTGCCGTGGCTTATGTCAGCGCGCAGATGCAGCGCTTTCCAAGCGAGCCCGGCGCCCGCTTCAGCCAGTTCGCCGATCTCACCTTCGATTTCTCGGTGCATGACATGCACATCTGCTGGGCGAACGGGGGCTGCCTTTATGTGCCCGCGCTCCAAGATCCGCTTTACCTGTCCGGATTTATCCAGGAGCACAGGATTACCCATTGGGCCAGCGTGCCCTCCGTGCTGGCGCTGATGCAGCAGTTTCGCAAGCTCACGCCCTGCGCGTTTCCCAGCGTGCGGATGACCTTGATGGGGGGGGAGGCCTTGCCCAAGACGCTGGCGCGGGCGTGGTCGCGGGCGGCGCCGAACACGCGCATCGTCAATGGCTACGGACCCACCGAAGCGACGGTGATCATGCTCACCTTCGAGCTGACCGAGGCGTTTCTTGCCGATGCGTCGCGCCCTGCGGTGCCGCTCGGCCAGCCATATCCCGGCGTCGAGCTGATGGTCGTTGACGATGCGCTTGCACCGGTGTCGCCCGGCGCGCAGGGTGAACTGCTGATCGGCGGCGCGCAGCTTGCCAAGGGCTATCTCGGTGCCAACCCACTCGACGCGCAGCGCTTCTTTACTCGCGCCTATCCCGAACGGGCGTGCAGCCGTTGGTACCGCACCGGCGATGCCGTGGCCGAATCCCTCGACGGCTTGCTTTATCACGGGCGCATCGACATGCAGGTGAAGATTCGCGGCAACCGCGTGGAACTGCAGGAGATCGAGCAGGTGGTGCAGGCTGCCAGCGGCAGCGCGCAGTGCGCCGTGCTGGCGTGGCCACTGGATAACGCCGGCAAGCCGATGGGGCTGGTCGCCTTTGTGCAGGCATCGGGCGAAGCCTCGTCGGGCGAACTCGGTGCGCGCATGGCGCGGATCCAGCAGGCGTGCAGGCAGAGCCTGCCGGTCTACGCGCAGCCGGATCGCATCGTCTGCCTCGACGGCCTTCCCATGAACGTGAACGGCAAGATCGATCGCGGCCAGTTGCTGGCGCGCTGCGAGCGCCTGGCCATTGGTGCGGGGGGCGCACGGCAGGCGAGCCGCAAGGCGTTTGCGCCATGACGCCGCTGCATTTCGACGGATGTTTTGGCTGGTACCACCCGGCCCAGGGTCAGCGCGCGGTGCTGCTGTGCAATGCGATCGGGCATGAAGCCTTGTGGACGCATGCCGGCCTGGCGCGGCTGGCGGAGCGGCTCGCGGCCCAGGGCGTGCCCGTGCTCAGGTTCGACTATCCCGGCACCGGTGACTCTGCCGACCTCGAACATGCCGGCGCGCCGGGCGCGTCCTGTGTCGACGCCTGGCTTGCCGGGATCGATGCCGCCGGCGAGTTGCTCAGGCGCTTGTCCGGTGCTCAGGAACTCGTTCTGTTGGGCGTGCGCGGGGGCGCCTCGCTGGCGGCACTGGCCGCCGGGCGCAGCGTGGCCTGGCGGCGCGTCGACGCGCTGGCGCTGCTTGCGCCCGTGGCGAGCGGCAGGATGCTGGTGCGGGAGATGAAGATGATCGCGCAGACCTGGCGCTCGCTTGCTTGCCGCGCTGTGGAGGCGGGGCCGGCGCCTGGCGCTGGCCGGCAATCGGGCATGGACATCCTGGGCATCCATTTCACCGATGCCGCGATCCATGGTCTTGGTGGCATCGACCTGCTCAATGCGCCTTGCGCCCCCGCCCCGCAAATCCTGATCGCGGGCGGTGAGCCTCAGATGGCCCCGCTGGCGTGCCACTACGGCACGCTGGGCGCGCAGGTGCGGATGGTGCCTTTCCCTGGCCTGATCGACTGGTTGCAGGACCCGTTGCATGGCACGCCACCGGATGCGACCTTCGCGGAGGTGGCCGGCTGGATTGCCGAGCTGGGGCCAGCGGCACCAGTTGGCGAGCCAGCCCCGGGTGGCCGCGCGATGACGGCAGGGACGGCTTCGTGCCTGCGCGTCGGCGAGTGCGTGGAAACGCCGGTGCGCTTTGGCCAGGGCCTGTTCGGCATGCTGTGCGAGCCGCTCGGGCCGCGCATCGAGCGGCCGGCTGTGCTGATCAACAATTCCGGCGGCACGCATCACGTCGGTGCTGGCCGTTGCGGGGTCATGCTGGCGCGCCGGCTGGCGGCACGCGGTGTTGCCTCGTTTCGCATCGATGTGCGGGGCATCGGGGATGCTTCCGTTGGCGCGCAGGCCATCGCCGGGGTGCCGGCCGATCCGGAGGGGTACCGCGATGCCGTCGCCGCCTGCGACTGGCTGCTTGCCCACGGCCATCGCGAGGTGGTGGCCTTCGGCGTGAGCTATGGCGCCAATGTCAGCCTGCACGCCGCGGGCGCGCACCCGGGCCTGGTGGGCGCCGTGCTGGTCAACCTGCAGCGCTTGTTGCGCCGGGAGACCTTCACCCGGCCCCGGTGGCTGATCCATGGCCGCAGCGCACCTACGGCAGAAGAGGGGGCGCCCGGCATCAATGCGGCATCGGTCCTGCCCGAGCCTGCCGCGCACGAGCAGCGGGAGATCGAGGATTTGCTCCAGTCGCTCGACGCACGCGGCACGGCCCTGCGCCTGCTGTTCGGCCCGGACGATCCCGGGCCTTTCGAGCTGGCGCGGTTCTTCGGGCCGACGCTGGCCGGCCTCGCCGGCTTCTCGCAGTTGCAGATCGAGACCGTCGAAGGCCTGGACCACGGCATGCTGAACCCGCCCGGGCGGGCGCGGGTGATCGACTATTGCGTCGACCTGCTATGTGGCCCCTTGCATCCCGGGGCGGACCTGCGGGATCGGCTGCAACGCATTGCCGAGCCGTGGCATCGCCCGCCGGATTGCCGGCGAAGGTGCGGCTGACCGTGCTCGGCCTCGGCGTAGCGCCGCGCGGAGCAGGGCGGCTAGAATGGCTGACTTTTTGGCCGCGGGGCATGCAGTCACGTCATGCAGGGTCCCGCTTACCTTGCCAGGGACCGCCGATCCTGACCGGATGGACCCTGCCAGCCACGGCAGAGCATGAACCCCATTTCCCTGAACGAACTCCATGTTGCGCATCCGGCCTTTGGCAAGATGCTCGATGATCTGATCCGCGACGCGGGTGGCCCTGGCTTCATCTGGCAGTTGGCGGTGCTTGCCGCTTGCCTGGCGGTGGCCTGGCCATTGGCGAGGTTGATCGTCAAGCGCCTCAAAGCCCGCTACGCCGGATCCAGCTTCTCCCTGCGTTTCGCCGCCGCCAGCCTGGAACGCGCCATGTTCCCGCTGTTCGGCTGGCTGCTGGTGATGGGTGCGCGCTTCGGGCTGGAGCCGATGATGTCCATCAGCGTACTACGGCTTGCATTGGTACCTCTTTCCGGCATTACCTTCCTGTATTTCGCCTTCTACATCCTGCGTCGGGTAATGTCGGGCAATGGCCAGTTGCAGGGCATGCTGCTACTGGTCGAAAAAGTGCTGACGACCCTGGTTTGGGTGGCGATGGCGCTTTATGTGCTGGGTTTGCTGTGGGATGTGGTGCAATGGATGGACGACATTCGCTTTTCGCTGGGCGGCAAGCAGAAGATCAGCCTGGCGGATACGCTGGTGGCCATCGTCTGGATCCTGGTCACCGTGCTGGTGGCGATGTGGTTCGGCTCATGGCTGGAAGAGCGCCTGATGCGGTCGACCGGGCTGGACAGCAACCTGAAGGTGGTTCTGAGCCGGATTTCAAAGGCGCTGCTGCTGCTCGTGTCCCTGTTGCTGAGCCTGTCGCTGGTCGGCATCGACCTCACCGTGCTGTCTGTGTTCGGTGGCGCGCTGGGCGTTGGCCTGGGGCTGGGCTTGCAAAAGATCGCCAGCAACTACATCTCCGGATTCATCATCCTGCTGGACCGCTCGGTCAAGCTGGGCGACCAGATCACCGTCGACAAGTACACGGGGATCGTTTCGCAGATCCGGACGCGGTACACCGTGGTGCGCAACGGCGATGGCGAAACCCTGGTGCCGAACGAGCAACTGGTGGCGCAGGCGGTGCAGAACCATTCGTTCTCCAATACCCATGTGCGCGTGGCGACACGTGTACAGGCCGATTACGCAGCAGACCCCGAAATGGTGCTCGCCTTGCTCGTAGAGGCCGCCCAAGATATCCCGCGCCTGATGGCGCAGCCGGGTCCGTCGGCATTTCTGGTGTTGTTCGGCGACAATGGCATCGAATACGAGCTTGCGGGCTATATCGCCGATCCTCAGAATGGTAAGCTGGGCGTGCAATCGGCGATGAACCGGGCGATATGGCGGAAGTTCAGGGAGCATGGCATCTCGATCCCGTATCCGCAGCGAGAGGTACGGGTGCTGGGGAAAGTGGAATTCGACGGCCATGGTGGCCCCGTAAAAGAGGTGCAAGAGGCGCGTACCGATTTGCCGGGCGTCCCCAGTGGTTCGGCATCCTGAGCGTTCACGGGGCGTTTAGGCCACCTTATGGAACAATCCGTGTTGCTTAGCGTCAAACTGAGGGAAAAAGCGGATGTCCGTGCGATGCGGTTCCGGTAGAATCCAGGGTAGTTGCGGGTTCATTCGAAAAGCACGTTTCGTTCGGGTGAGTTTGTTCGACCTCCCGCCCCACACCAGACAGCCGCCAGATTGCAGCGGCTCGTGTCCAGTCCGCCGGCAGGCAGCAGTTTTGCCCATGGCGCCAGGCGCGCGTGCCTTGGGGGCTCCGGCGAATGCCGGGGTTTCAGGCAGGCGCCGTATGACGCAATCATTGAATTTGCAGTCCTTTTTCTGCACCTTGTTTGCGGCTCGCCCTGTCGTGCCGCACTGAATGCCCCTGTTTAATCGACGGAGAACAGTTTGTTCGACACTATTCTTGACTGGGCCGCTAATGGCCTCGCCAACTGGTCCTGGTGGGAGATTGTGATCTACACCCTCGTGGTGACGCACATCACCATCGCGGGCGTAACCATCTACCTGCACCGCTGCATGGCGCACCGGTCGCTGGACCTGCACCCTATCGTTTCGCATTTTTTCCGTGGCTGGCTGTGGCTGACCACTGGCATGGTCACCAAAGAGTGGACCGCCATTCACCGCAAGCACCACGCCAAGTGCGAGACCGAAGACGATCCCCACAGCCCGCAGACCCGCGGCATCCGCAAGGTGCTGCTGGAAGGCGCGGAGCTGTATCGTGCCGAGTCCAAGAACAAGGAAACCATCACCAAGTTCGGTCATGGCACGCCTGACGACTGGGTCGAGCGCAATGTCTACTCGCGCTTTGGCTGGCAAGGCGTTGGCCTGATGCTGATCATCGACGTCGCCCTGTTCGGCGTGATCGGCCTGAGCGTGTGGGCCGTGCAGATGCTGTGGATCCCGATCCACGCCGCCGGCATCATCAATGGCCTGGGCCACTGGTGGGGCTATCGCAATTACGATTGCGAGGACGCTTCGACCAATGTCTCGCCGTGGGGCATCATCATCGGCGGCGAAGAACTGCACAACAACCACCACACCTACCCGACGTCGGCCAAGTTCTCGATCAAGTGGTACGAGTTCGATATCGGCTGGGGCTACATCCGCGCCATGCAGGCTGTTGGCCTGGCCAAGGTCAAGAAGACCCCGCCGAAGGCGCGCCTGGTGGATGCCCGCCCGGTTGACCACAACACGCTGGAAGCCATCATTGCCAATCGCTATGACGTGATGGCGCGCTATGCCAAGGCGGTCAAGAGCGCCTACAAGCAGGAACTGGAAAAGCTGAAGGAAGCCCGCGTGGCCGAGTACAGCAGCTTCAAGCCGGCTCGCAAGTGGTTCCACCGCGAAGAAGCCAAGCTGGCCGATCCGCAGCGCCAGCAACTGGCCAGCATCGTGGAGCAGAACAAGTCGCTGCATACCTTCGTGGAAATGCGCCGCGAGCTGGCCGCGATCTGGGGCCGCTCCAACCTGACGCGCGAACAGCTGCTGGCGCAGCTGCAGGCCTGGTGCCACCGCGCCGAGGCCAGCGGCATCCAGGCACTGCACGATTTCTCGCTGCGCCTGCGCCGTTATGCCTGATGCGGGCTGATGCCCGAGCTGGCGTGGCCTGATACAATTTAGCTCGCCCAAAAGCCCCGCCTCTGGCGGGGCTTTTGTTTTCGCTAAACTCCCCCAATATCAGGGCCAGCAGCGACAAGCGGATACCAAGCGGAATTCCGAGGCACGCTGTCCAAGAGGAGTATCGGAGATGACCCCCCAAACGATCAAAGCCGTCGAGTTCGAAAAGCCGAACCTCTCGACGGAGTCCCCCGAGGGCGGCAGCTGTGTCGCCCACGCCTGGGCCAAAGTGCCTCCTGTGCTGTCGGCACAGGATCGCACGGCGCTCAAAGCGCGCATCAAGACCCTGCTGAAACAACGCAATGCGGTGCTTGTCGCGCACTATTACGTTGATTCCGACCTGCAGGACCTGGCCGAGGAAACCGGCGGCTGCGTGTCGGACTCGCTGGAGATGGCGCGCTTTGGCCGCGATCATCCGGCCAAGACGCTGGTGGTGGCGGGGGTCCGCTTCATGGGCGAGACCGCAAAGATCCTCAGCCCGGAAAAGACCGTGCTGATGCCCGATCTGGACGCGACCTGCTCGCTTGACCTGGGCTGCCCGTCCGACGAATTCGCCGCGTTCTGCGACGCGCATCCCGATCGCACGGTGGTGGTCTATGCCAACACCAGCGCTGCCGTGAAGGCGCGCGCCGACTGGATGGTGACTTCCAGCATTGGCCTGAAGATTGTCGAGCACCTGCACGCGCGCGGCGAGAAGATCCTGTGGGCCCCGGACAAGCACCTGGGCGGCTATATCCAGAAGCAGACCGGTGCGGACATGCTCTTGTGGCAGGGTTCCTGCCTGGTGCATGACGAGTTCAAGGGCATCGAGCTTGACCTGCTGCGCCGGGAGTTTCCGAATGCCAAGATCCTGGTGCATCCGGAGTCGCCGGCCAATGTGGTCGAGCAGGCCGATGTGGTGGGCTCGACTTCGCAGCTGATCGCGGCGGTAAAGGAGCTGGACGCGCGCGAGTTCATCGTCGCGACCGACAACGGCATCCTGCACAAGATGCGCCTGGCCGCGCCCGACAAGCATTTCATCGAAGCCCCCACTGCCGGCAACAGCGCGACCTGCAAAAGTTGTGCGCACTGCCCCTGGATGGCGATGAACGCACTGACCAATCTGGCCGAAGTGCTGGAGAACGGTCATAACGAAATCCATGTCGACGCGGACATCGGCCGCCAGGCCGTGACCTGCATCGACCGCATGCTCGACTTCGCCGCGCAGCAGAAGGCCAATGTGCGGCCCAAGGCCGACCTGGCGAGCGAGCAGGCCTTGTTCAAGGGAATCGGCCCGGCATGAGCAGCAATTCAAACGTGAATACCGTGAATTCGAGCCGCAACGCTATCTTCGACAGCTACGGCCCGGCGCTCGCCGGGGCGCTCCAGGCCAATGTCAGCGCAGCGATTGCCGAAGATGTCGGCAGCGGCGACCTGACCGGCATGCTGGTGCCCGCTGGCAAGCCGGCGCGGGCACGCGTAATCGTGCGCGAGCAAGCCGTGCTGTGCGGCCAGCCGTGGTTCGAGGCGTGCATGCGCGCGGTCGATCCCGCGTTGCAGGTCGTCTGGCAACAGGCCGAGGGTGCTCGCATGGTGCCGGACTCGGTGGTCTGCGAGATCACCGGCCCGGCCCGTTCGCTGCTGACCGCAGAGCGGCCGTCGCTGAATTTCCTGCAGTTGCTGTCCGGCGTGGCGACCGCTACGCGCCGCTATGCCGACCTGGTCGAAGGTACCCGGGCGCGCGTGCTTGATACCCGCAAGACGTTGCCGGGCCTGCGCCTGGCGCAGAAGTACGCGGTCAGGGTCGGTGGCGGCGACAACCAACGCTTGGCGCTATACGACGGCATCCTGATCAAGGAAAACCACATTGCCGCGGCCGGCAGCATCACCGCCGCCATGCGGGCAGCGGCCGCGCTGGATGCTGGTGTGTCGGTCCAGGTCGAGGTGGAAAACCTGGCCGAGCTGGAAGAGGCATTGGCGGCTGGCGCGAAATCGATCCTGATCGATAATTTTACCGAGGCGATGATGCGCGATGCCGTGCGTATCAATGCCGGGCGGGCCTTGCTGGAGGTCTCGGGCGGGGTCAGTGCAGACACGATCCGCGCTTTTGCAGAAACCGGCGTGGACCGGATCTCAGTGGGGGCGTTGACCAAGGATGTGCGCGCGACGGATTATTCGTTGCGGATCATCGAATAAGCGGGATTGGTCAGAGCATGAAAAAAGCGCGCCAAGGCGCGCTTTTTTCATGGCGAGACCCAGGCGCGGGCTTACTTCGCCCGTTCCCGCTTGAACACCGGCTGCATCACCGTGGGCAGCGCCTTCGGCAACGTCTCGGGATAGTCGCGGCTGAAGTGCAAGCCACGGCTTTCATGGCGCGAATATGCGCTATCCACGATCAACGAGGCGACTTCCACCAGGTTGCGCAGCTCCAGCAGGTCGCGCGTGACGCGGAAGTTGGCGTAGTACTCCGCGATCTCCTCGCGCAACAGGGTGATGCGGTGCTGGGCGCGCTCGAGCCGCTTGCTGGTGCGTACGATGCCCACGTAATTCCACATCATGCGGCGCAGTTCGTCCCAGTTGTGCGAGACCACGACTTCCTCGTCGGCATCCGCAACCCGGCTTTCATCCCACTGGGGCAGGGCGATGTCGGGCTGGCCGGCCTTGTCCTGTCCGGCGATGTCGAGGGCTGCCGCACGCCCGATCACCATGCATTCGAGCAGCGAATTGGAGGCCAGGCGGTTGGCGCCGTGCAGGCCCGTGCAGCCGGTCTCGCCCACGGCGTAGAGATTGGCCAGATCGGTGCGGCCCGCGGTGTCGGTGACCACGCCGCCGCAGGTATAGTGCGCCGCCGGTACCACCGGGATGGGCTCGCGGGCGATGTCGATACCAAGTTCCAGGCACCGTGCGTGAATGGTCGGGAAGTGCTCGCGCAGGAAGGATTCGGGCTGGTGGCTGATGTCCAGATGCACGTAGTCCAGGCCGCGCTTCTTCATCTCGAAATCGATCGCGCGCGCCACCACGTCGCGCGGCGCCAGTTCGGCGCGCTCGTCGTGCTCCGGCATGAAGCGGGTGCCGTCGGGCAGCTTCAGCAGGCCGCCTTCGCCGCGTACCGCTTCCGAAATCAGGAAAGACTTGGCGTAGGGGTGATACAGGCAGGTCGGGTGGAACTGGATGAACTCCATGTTCGACACCCGGCAGCCCGCGCGCCAGGCCATGGCGATGCCGTCGCCGGTGGCGGTGTCGGGGTTGGTGGTGTAGAGATAGACCTTGCCAGCGCCGCCTGTCGCCAGCACGGTGTGGGTGGCGGTAATGGTCTGCACTTCGCCACTGGCGTCGTCCAGCACGTAGAGGCCGTAACAGCGGTTGCCCGGCAGGCCAAGCTTGCGCGAAGTGATCAGGTCCACTGCGAAGTGGTCCTCGATGATCGTGATATTGGGATGCTGGCGCGCCTGCTCGCTCAACGTGGACACGACGGCATGGCCGGTAGCGTCCGCCGCGTGGATGATGCGCCGACGGCTATGGCCGCCTTCCCGCGTGAGGTGGTAGCCGAGTTCTGCCTGGTCATCGCGGGTGAACGGCACGCCGCGGTCGATCAGCCACTGGATTGCTTCGCGCCCGTGCTCGACGATATAGCGCGTGGCGCTGTCATCGCAAAGGCCGGCGCCTGCCACCAGGGTGTCCTGCGTGTGCTCATCGTGGCTGTCGCCTGAGTCCAGGACCGCGGCAATGCCGCCCTGGGCCCAGTCGCTGGCGCCTTGCGTCATGGCACGTTTGCAAATGATGACAACCCGATGGGTGTCGGCCAGTTGCAGCGCGACCGTCAGACCGGCCAGTCCGCTGCCGACAATGGCGACATCGAAGTTCATGGTGCGAGAGACGCGCGCGACGCGCGGTCGGGAGGCAGGAAAGCTGGAAAGTGTACACCGCCGGCGGGCTTGCGTGGGCAGGCAAGCCACGCGTGAGGCAGGGGGTTGGGAGGCGTTGGCTACGCAATGCGGCGCATGCTGCCCGAAAAAGCAAAAACCCCGCGTGAGCGGGGTTTCTACAGACATGCCGCGCGATCGGCATGCGGAAGACAGGATCAATTACTTGATCTTGGTTTCCTTGTACGACACGTGCTTGCGGGCGACGGGATCGAACTTCATGATCTCCATCTTTTCCGGCATCGTGCGCTTGTTCTTGGTGGTCGTGTAGAAGTGACCCGTACCTGCAGTCGACTCCAACTTGATTTTATCGCGTCCGCCCTTGCTGGCCATGATGTGCTCCTAATTAGACTTCGCCACGTGCGCGCAGATCCACGAGCACGGTGTCGATGCCTTTCTTGTCGATCAGGCGCAGGCCGGCGTTCGAGACGCGCAGGCTCACCCAGCGGTTTTCCGATTCAACAAAGAAACGACGATTCTGCAGATTGGGCAGAAAACGACGCTTGGTCTTGTTGTTTGCGTGGGAAACGTTGTTGCCGACCATCGGCGCTTTCCCGGTCACTTGACAGACGCGTGCCATGAAGCACTCCTAACTCTTCTACGTGGACAATGTTCGCAACAGATCAACAAAAGGCGCGCTGGCCCGGACTGCAGCGGTTGAGACTTCAGCAAACGAGCATTATAGACCGGAAAGCACTGGTGAATCAATGCCTTCTCTCGTTTACCGTTCAGGGGTGTGCATCCGTGCGGTGCGCATCACAACACGCATCGCATCTTGCATCACAGCTGGCCGTGTTCGGCGAAGGAGTGGATGTTACTACCTGCGACGATGAAATGGTCAAGAACTTGCACGTCGATCAGGGCCAGGGAGCGGGACAGCGCGCGGGTCATGGTGAGGTCGGCAGCGCTGGGCGTGGTGGTCCCCGACGGATGGTTGTGCGCCACGATGATCGCCGCGGCGTTATATGAAAGTGCCTTGCGGGCAACTTCGCGCGGGTAGACGCTGGTTTGGGTCAGCGTGCCGCGAAACAGCTCCTCGCTGGCAAGCAGGCGGTTGCGCGCGTCCAGGAACAGGCACAGGAACGCCTCGTAGGCCAGTCCCGCCAGTGACAGGCGCAGGTAGTCGCGCACCGCCGTGGGGGAATCCAGTGCCCCGGGCAGCTGCAGCTGCTCGCCCAGCGCGCGCCGGGTCAGCTCGCGGGCCGCCTGCAATTGCGCGTACTTGGCGCTGCCAACGCCCTTGATGCGTGCCAGTTGCCCGGCGTCCGCCGCAAACAGGCTGCTGAGCGTGCCGAAATCGTTTAGCAGCTCCCGGGCGATGTCGACGGCACTTTTTCCCACCACACCCACGCGCAGGAACACGGCGAGCAGTTCGGCATCTGAGAGCGTAGCGGCCCCGCTGCTCAGCAGTTTTTCGCGTGGCCGCTCGCTGCTGGGCCAATCGGTAATGCGCATGGCACGATCCCCTCGGAACAATGGCACCGCGGACAAGGCGGCGCTCGGTCGAGTCGCTTACAATACGGGTTGTTGGTGCGACACGCACACTCGTGTCCGTAAGCGTCGCGTTAGACGCATCGACCCTAGAAGGCAGTGGGCAGGCGGTTTTCCGGCCCACGATGTCCTTCAATAGTTAGCGAAACGCAGCCCACCATAGCTGACGCCGCTAGCACCTGCTGATACCCATGGGTTCGTCCCTTGGGCGTTGTTCTGCAAGGCTGGCTTACCGGTCAGCACCCCCCGATGGTTGTTTCCTGCCATCGGCGGGAAGCTCCATCCAACCCGCAGTATGGGGTTTGTTTGGCGTTGAATACGTGTCGGTTGCCGACACATTGTTTCGTGAAAACGACCCGGATGGGTCGTCGAAGCGCCAGTGGGCGGATGCCATTCGCCCACAAGGCGATAGCATTTGTAGGTCCGGTCCATTGTTGGACTGGCAGGTAGGAATCGAGCGGAGCGAAAGCTCTGCACGCTATGGTTCGATCTGATACTTCCGTGAGGACGTCCAGATAGAGAACCTGCTATGCGACTAGCAGTAGCCTAGGGAGACATGCGTCACTGGTAACGGTGGGGTGTGAAGCTTTCCTGGCAATGTAGCCCCCGCAAGGGTGCTGTCCTGCCGCGAGGTAGGGCAGCAGATACTCCGAGCAGAACGGGGTTGAGGAGCTAGGCTGGCTGGTATGGGTAACGTAAGTGAACTGCTGATAAACGTCGTGAGTATTGCAGTGCCAAAGCTGCTGATAGGCACTAACCAAAAGGTGTTTGGTCGGTTGTCCCGCTCAACATTCGGGGCACGTCGTCAAAACGACCATCGGCGAATAGGCAGGCCCTAACCCGGTCTTGTAGCGTGCAGGGAACGTGGTAAGCCCGTAGGGTTGCCAAAGTGCAGTAGGGCTAAGGCAGGCGAACCGCAAGGAACGCTGTTGACTGTGCGGGTATGGGAGGTTGGAAAAAGCGAACGCCGGGCTGTAATGGTCCGGATAGGGGTTGAGACATCATCCCACGCGAAAGCGGGCAGACTTCCAACGGGTCTATCGTCGCAGGACGACTGACAGATCTCGCTTGAAACCGAAGTTTTTTCCCTGAGGGACAACAATCCCTCAGGGGCATGTTGTCTCTGGATTTTGGGAAGAATTCTCAAGACAGGAGAGCAGCATGGAAGAGTTGATCCGAGAGGATGAATCTGCGCTCTCCGGCGCACCGCAATGCTGGGATGCCATCAATTGGCGCCGAGTGGAACGGAACGTTCGGGAGATGCAGATACGAATTGCGAAGGCAACGCAGGACAGGGATTGGCGCAGGGTGAAAGCTCTGCAACGATCGCTGACCCGCTCGTGGTCCGCCAAGGCATCGGCGGTCCGGCGAGTGACAGAAAATCGTGGGAAGAAAACGGCAGGCGTTGATCGTGTGCTGTGGGATTCGCCTGAAACCCGATGGGAAGCCATCGGGAAGTTGAAGCGCCGAGGGTATCGGCCCATGCCATTGCGGCGGGTCTACATCCCTAAGGCCAATGGGAAGGAACGCCCACTAGGTATTCCGACCATGTTGGATCGAGCCATGCAGGCGCTATACCTGCTGGCGCTGGAGCCGGTGTCCGAAGGGACGAGCGATCCGAACTCGTATGGGTTTCGAATCAATCGTTCAACGGCGGATGCCATGTCCCAGCTGTTCCTGAACCTGTCCAAAAAGGCCTCGGCCCAATGGATTCTGGAAGGGGATATCAAAGGCTGCTTCGACCATATCAGCCATGACTGGTTGGAAAGCAATGTCCTGACGGACCGAGTGATCCTCCGGAAGTGGTTGAAGGCTGGCGTGGTATTTCAGGGCCAGTTTCAGGCAACCGATGCTGGAACGCCGCAGGGAGGCATCATCTCCCCAACGCTGGCAAACGTGGCGCTGAACGGGTTGGAAGAGCAACTAGTGAAGTTCTTAGGGACAAAGCTGGGGGTCGCCAACACGAAGAAGCTGAAAGTGAATGTAGTGCGGTATGCGGACGACTTCGTGATCACCGGCAGTACGCCGGAAGTACTAGAACGCGAAGTGAAGCCATGGGTGGAGCAGTTCTTGGCGGTAAGGGGACTGACGCTATCGACGGAGAAAACGCGTATCGTCAACATTGCGGAAGGTTTTGACTTCTTAGGGTGGAATTTCCGGAAGTACTCGGGAACGCTGCTCATCAAGCCGAGCAAGAAGAACGTGCAAGCGTTCTATCGCAAGGTGAAGGAGGTCATAAGTAGCCACAAGACGGTGAAGCAGTCGGAGCTAATTCGGCTGTTGAACCCGATGCTGAGGGGCTGGGCGCAGTATCACAGCCCCGTTGTTGCGAAGGCGGCGTTCAATCGTCTGGGGCACGACATATTTCGTGCTATCTGGCGATGGGCAAAGCGGAGACATCCTGGGAAGAGGGCCGACTGGGTACGAGCTAAGTATTTCGTATCTGAGGGGCAGCGGAACTGGGTGTTTGGAACCACTGTCACGAAAAGCGACGATAGTGAGGTGCTGATGACGTTGTACTCGCTTGCGGGAACAGCCATCAAGCGTCACAAGAAAGTCAAAGGCGAATTTAACCCCTTTGACCCGGCGCAGGAGATGTACGGCGAAGCCTTGCGGCAGGAACGCATGCTCAACAGCATGGCGCACCGGAAGCGATGGGTTAAGCTCTACATGTCCCAGCGAGGATTGTGTGCGCTCTGTCAGTGCAAGATGACCAAAGAGACTGGGTGGCATGATCACCACATCGTCTACCGCGTTAGCGGGGGATCAGATGCTCTAGGAAATCGCGTGCTGCTGCATCCGAACTGTCATGTTCAAGTACATAACCACGGCCTCTCTGTTGTGAAGCCGGTACCTTCGATCTGAAGGTGTTTTGTGTAGGCTTGAGCCGTATGCGAGGAAACTCGCACGTACGGTTCTGAGGGGGGGGATGGGTCCGGAAGGACCTGTCCCTACCCAACACTGGTTGAGCACCTATGACTTTGCAAACTTTTGCTTCCGGCCCGAAGGATGGGGACGGCGCCGCGGATCTCCGCAAGACCGTGCAGGCGGACTCCTTCCTGACCCTTCACTACAGCATCTCCATGGAGAACGGCACTGAGATCGTCAGTACCTTCGCGGAGAAGCCCGCCACGCTGCTGCTGGGGCAAGGCCAGTTCGCGCCTACACTGGAGCAGGCGCTGCTGGGCATGCCGGAGGGTGAGCGCATGACTTACCGGCTGGCGCCGGAGCACGCTTTTGGCCCGCGCAACCCCGATCTGCTGCAACGGGTTTCGCTGGCGACGCTGCGCGAGAACTCTTCATTTGAAGAGGACTACGCGCCGGGTGACCTGGTTGAGTTCAATGCGCCCGGCGGCGGTAAGTACGCCGGTGTGCTCAAGGAGATCGGCACGACGTCGGCGCTGTTCGATTTCAACCACCCGCTGGCCGGACAGACCATTCTGTTCGATGTCCAGCTGATCGGCATTCTCTAAGCAGACCACCGGCCGGGCCTCGTGCCGGCACCCTTGAGTCGAATCCTTGCATGTCTGAACCCACCACAGCCCCCGATGCCGAGATCCTGATGGCGCAGCCGCGCGGCTTTTGCGCTGGCGTGGATCGCGCCATCGAGATCGTCGAGCGCGCCCTTGCACGCTACGGCGCGCCGATTTACGTGCGCCACGAAATCGTCCACAACGCCTATGTGGTGGAAGACCTGCGCCGCAAGGGCGCGGTCTTCGTGCAGGAGCTCGAGGAAGTGCCGCCCGGCTCGACCGTGATCTTCAGCGCCCACGGCGTATCCAAGGAAGTGCGCGCCGATGCCACCGTGCGCGGCCTGAACGTTTTCGATGCGACCTGCCCGCTGGTGACCAAGGTGCACGTGGAAGTCGGCAAGATGCGCACCGAGGGCTGCGAGATCATCATGATCGGCCACAAAGGCCATCCTGAAGTCGAGGGCACCATGGGGCAGGCCGAAGGCGGCATGCTGCTGGTCGAGTCTTCCGAGGATGTCGCCAAGCTGCGCGTAGCGGATCCCGAGCGCCTGGCATTCGTGACCCAGACCACGTTGTCGGTGGACGAAACGCTGGAGATCGTCGCCGCGCTCAAGGCGCGCTTTCCGCTGATCCGCGAGCCCAAGAAGCAGGACATCTGCTACGCCACCCAGAACCGCCAGGATGCCGTGAAGTTCATGGCGCCCCAGGTGGAGGTGGTGATCGTGGTGGGCAGCCCCAACAGCTCCAACTCCAACCGCTTGCGCGAGCTCGCGGAGCGCCTGGGCGTGCCGGCCTACATGATCGATTCACCCGATCAGCTCCAGCCGGAATGGATCGCGGGCAAGCGCCGCATCGGCCTGACCGCCGGCGCCTCAGCCCCTGAGGCACTGGCACAGGCCATTGTCGCGCGCCTGCACCTTCTGGGTGCGCGCAACGTGCGCGCGCTGGACGGGATCGAGGAGAAGATGTCGTTCCCCTTGCCGCGCGGCCTGCAACAGGTCACGTCCGCCTGATCAGCCTGCTTCACCTGACTGTCTGGCAAAACGGCCCGCTCTAGCGGGCCGTTGCTTTTTGCGCGGCCGCTTCTGCCCGGCAGGCGCACCCCTCGCGCGCCAGTTGCACGGCAGTTGCACGCCTTTGCGCACCATTCTCTCTCCAGAGTTGCACCAATATATAGCACTCTATATTGCCTGCTATCCCTTGGATAATGCACAAGTCAGGCGCGAACGGTCTTATGCTTGTCTGCTTAAAAGGACAAATAAGGGAAATCCCTGTAATTGGGGATTTCCCTATTATGGTGCCGGTGCACTCGCGCGTTGTATTTGAATGAGACTGTCGATATTAAATGAAACACCTATTTAATACACGACCTTGCAAGTGACTTAAGGGCTGCAAAACCAACCTGTGGCAAGCGGTAGGCACGAATCTTGTTAGTATCAACGGCTAGCCTCCATGTGGGAGGGAATTGCCCCAATGTGTGCATTGGGGAAATTCCCTAGCTCATTTGGTGGGTTAATCCTTCAGGTTGTTGCGTCGCATATTGCATCCGTATAAAAAGGGAATACAATTCGCGCGTTTCAAATTGAAACTAAACTAAGGCGGTTCAGGGAAACGTCCGGGGGGCGTTGGTTTACCCTGATCATGTGAATCCTAGGAGATCACTCATGCAAATCACGTTTGCCAAGATTCTGCCGATCGCAGCCGCAGTGGCGCTGGTTACTGCTTGTGGCAAGAAAGAAGAAAAGCCCGCTGATGCGGCAGCATCGGCTCCTGCCGCGGCCACCGCGCCGGCAGCGGGCAGCGGCGATGTCGTAGTAAAGATCGGCCATGCGGCACCGCTCACCGGCGGCATCGCTCACCTTGGCAAGGACAACGAGAACGGCGCCCGCCTGGCCGTGGAAGAAGTCAACAAGACCGGCCTGGAGATCAACGGCAAGAAGATCAAGCTCGAGCTGGTCGGCGAAGATGACGCAGGCGACCCGAAGACGGGCACCGCCGTGGCGCAGAAGCTGGTGGATGCCAAGGTCGTGGCCGTGGTTGGCCACCTGAACTCGGGTGTATCGATTCCGGCCTCCAAGATCTATAGCGATGCCGGCATCGTGCAGATCTCGCCGTCGTCGACCAACCCCGACTACACCAAGCAAGGCTTCAAGACCACGTTCCGCGTGGTGGCCACCGACGCCCAGCAAGGCCCGGCACTGGCTAACTACGCCACCAAGAGCCTGCACGCCAAGAGCGTGGCCATCGTCGACGATGCCACTGCCTACGGCAAGGGCCTGGCCGACGAGTTCGAGAAGACCGCCAAGGCTTCTGGCGTGAACGTGGTGGCACGTGAAGCCACCAACGACAAGGCTACTGACTTCAAGGCCATTCTGACCAAGATCAAGGGCAAGAAGCCCGACGTGATCATGTACGGCGGCATGGATGCCACCGGCGGCCCGTTCGCCAAGCAGGCCAAGGAACTCGGCATCAGCTCCAAGATCGTTGGCGGCGATGGCGTCTGTACCGACAAGGTGGCTGAGCTGGCCGGCGATGCCGTGTCCAACATCATCTGCTCGGAAGCCGGTCTGGCGCTGTCCAAGATGGAACAGGGCGCGGATTTCGACAAGCGCTACCAGGCTCGCTTCAATGCGCCGGTGCAGATCTATGCACCGTTCACCTATGACGCCGTCATGGTCATCGTTGACGCCATGAAGCGCGCCAACTCGACTGAGCCGGCGGCCATCCTGGCCGAGATGCCCAAGACCAACTACAAGGGCCTGATCGGCAACATCGCCTTTGATGAAAAGGGCGATATGAAGGAAGGCACCATCACGTTGTATGAGTACAAGGACAAGAAGAAGACCGTCCTTGATGTCGTGAAGATGTAAACCGGGCTTACCGGCCCATCCGAACGGCACCGCGAGTATGTTGCGGTGCCGTTTTTTTAGCCTTGCCATACGTGCAGCATCCTTACCATGGGTGGAGTAGGCAGGCCGCTTACCAGCAAATATCGACACTACCAAACCACCCACATATCAACGTCCCCCCGACATCCACACCATGCCGAGGGAATTTGGACGGAAGCAAGGAGTTTTCATGGATATCTTTATCCAGCAGATCGTGAACGGTCTGGTGCTCGGCAGCATCTATGCGCTGATCGCACTCGGCTACACCATGGTCTACGGCATTCTCGGGATCATCAACTTCGCCCACGGCGATGTGCTGATGATCGGCGCGCTGACCGCCCTGTCAGCCATACTTGGCTTGCAGAAGTTCTTCCCCGGCTTGCCGGAGTGGCTCACGCTGGTGATTGCCACGCTGATCGCCATGCCGGTCTGCGCCGTGCTGGCCTACACCATCGAGCGGGTCGCCTACCGGCCGTTGCGCAACGCGCCCCGGCTAGCTCCGCTGATTACCGCCATCGGCGTGTCCATCATCCTGCAGACCCTGGCGATGATGATCTGGTCGCGTAACCCGCTGACCTTCCCGCAGCTGCTGCCCTCGTCGCCGATCGATATCGGTTCGACCGGCGCCACCATCACGGGCAAGGAAATCGTCATCATCGGCATGGCGCTGATGGTCATGGCAGGCCTGCTGACCCTCGTCAACCGCACCAAGCTGGGCCGCGCGATGCGCGCCACCGCCGAGAACCAGAAGGTGGCAGGCTTGATGGGCGTGAACCCGAACTTCGTCATCTCGGCCACCTTCATGATCGGTGCGGCGCTGGCCGCGCTGGCCGGCGTGATGATGGCCACCAACTACGGCAATGCGCACTTCTACATGGGCTTCATCCCGGGCCTGAAGGCGTTCACCGCCGCGGTGCTGGGCGGCATCGGCAACCTTGCTGGCGCCATGGTCGGCGGCATGCTGCTGGGCCTGATCGAAGCGCTCGGCGCCGGCTATATCGGCGATCTCACCAACGGGGTGTTTGGCTCCAACTACCAGGATGTGTTCGCCTTCATCGTGCTGATCATCGTCCTTGTATTCCGTCCGTCCGGCATCATGGGCGAGCGGGTTTCCGAACGCGCCTAAGGAGAGAGAATCCATGAATACCCCGATTCCATCCCCGGCGGCGCAGGCTGCGCCGCTGACCAAGACGCCGACCAAGACCATGGCCGCGTTGCTTGGCTTCCTGGTCATCGCCCTGTGCGCCCCGTTCCTGGTGCAGACGCTGGGCGGCAACTACTGGGTGCGCGTGCTCGACTTCGCGCTGATCTACATCATGCTGGCGCTTGGCCTGAACATCGTGGTGGGCTTTGCCGGCCTGCTCGACCTTGGCTACATCGCCTTCTATGCCGTCGGCGCCTACATGATGGCCTTGCTGGGCTCGCCCCATCTGGCCAACCAGTTCGAGTGGATCCACCAGCTTTTCCCCAATGGCCTGCACCTCTCCATGTGGTTCGTGCTGCCGCTGGCGGTGCTGGTGGCGGCAACGTTCGGTGTGCTGCTCGGTGCACCAACGCTCAAGCTGCGCGGCGACTACCTGGCCATCGTGACCCTGGGCTTCGGTGAGATCATCCGCATTTTCCTCAACAACCTCGACCGGCCGCTCAACATCACCAATGGCCCGAAGGGGATCACCGCGGTGGACCCGGTCCACATCTTCGGCTTCGATTTCTCCAAGTCGCACGAGATCTTCGGGCTGAAGTTCACGCCGGTGTTCATGTACTACTACCTGCTGGTCGTGCTGGTGATCGCCATCGTGTTCATCTGCCTGCGCTTGCAGAACTCGCGTATCGGCCGCGCCTTCGTGGCCATCCGCGAAGACGAGATCGCCGCCAAGGCAATGGGCATCAACACCCGCAACATCAAGCTGCTGGCCTTTGCCATGGGCGCGTCGTTCGGCGGCGCGTCGGGCGCGGTGTTCGGCGCCTTCCAGGGCTTCGTGTCGCCCGAGTCGTTTGTGCTGTGGGAGTCCATCTACATCCTGGCCATCGTGGTGCTGGGCGGCATGGGTCACATTCCTGGCGTGATCCTGGGCGGTATCTTGCTGGTGGGCTTCCAGGAACTGCTGCGCGCCGTGGCGGAGCCGGCGCAGAACATGCTCTTCGGCCATACCATCGTCGACGCCGAAGTGCTGCGCCAGCTGTTGTTCGGGCTGGCCCTGGTTGGTGTGATGCTGTATCGCCCGGCGGGCCTGTGGCCGTCGCCGCGCAAGGAAGACCGGCCGGTGATCCGCCGCCCCGGCAGCGTTGGCCGTTTCTGACCAGGAGGACATCATGAGCAACGAGAATCTCCTCCTGTCTGTACAGGGGGTCAACAAGCGATTCGGCGGCCTGCAGGCATTGTCCGATGTGGGCCTGCAGATCAAGCCGGGCGAAATCTACGGCCTGATCGGTCCCAACGGGGCCGGCAAGACCACCTTCTTCAACGTGATTACCGGCCTGTACACACCGGACTCCGGCGAGTTCGTGCTGGGCGGCAAGGCCTACCAGCCGACCGCCGTGCACGAAGTCGCCAAGGCCGGGATTGCCCGCACCTTCCAGAATATCCGCCTGTTCGGCGAGATGACCGCGCTGGAAAACGTGATGGTGGGCCGCCATGTGCGTACCAAGGCTGGCCTCTTTGGCGCGGTGTTCCGCCCGCCTTCTGTCCGGCGCGAGGAGCACTCGGTGGAAGACTGGGCGCATGACCTGCTGGAGTACGTCGGCATCGGCAAGTACGCGCACTTCACCTCGCGCAACCTGTCCTACGGCCACCAGCGCCGCCTGGAGATCGCGCGGGCGCTGGCCACCGAGCCCAAGCTGCTGGCGCTCGATGAGCCCGCCGCTGGCATGAACGCCACCGAGAAGGTGGAACTGCGCGGCCTGCTCGACAAGATCCGCAGCGATGGCAAGACCATCCTGCTGATCGAGCACGACGTGAAGCTGGTGATGGGCCTGTGCAATCGCCTGACCGTGCTCGACTACGGCAAGGTCATCGCGCAGGGCCTGCCGCACGAGGTCCAGAGCAATCCAGCGGTGATCGAGGCTTACCTCGGTACCCCGGCGCACTGACGGGGGAAAGACACAATGAAAGAAACACTACTGAAGATATCCGGCCTGAAGGTCGCGTACGGCGGCATCCAGGCGGTCAAGGGCATCGACCTCGAGATCAAAGAAGGCGAACTGGTCACGCTGATCGGCGCCAACGGCGCCGGCAAGACCACCACCATGAAGGCCATCACCGGCCTGCAGGGATGGGCCGGCGGCGATGTGGAGTACATGGGCAAGTCCATCAAGGGGGTGCCAAGCTACACGCTGCTCAAGCAAGGGCTGGCGATGGTGCCGGAAGGGCGCGGGGTGTTTGCGCGCATGACCATTACCGAGAACCTGCAGATGGGCGCCTACACGCGCACCGACGAGGCCGGCATCAAGGCCGACATCGACCGCATGTTCGGCATCTTCCCGCGCCTGAAGGAGCGCGCCAACCAGCTGGCCGGCACCATGTCCGGCGGCGAACAGCAGATGCTGGCCATGGCGCGCGCGCTGATGAGCCAGCCCAAGCTGCTGCTGCTGGACGAGCCCTCGATGGGCCTGTCGCCGATCATGGTCGCGAAGATCTTCGAGGTGGTGCGCGACGTTTCCGCGCTGGGCGTGACCGTGCTGCTGGTGGAGCAGAACGCGCGGCTGGCGCTGCAGGCCGCCCACCGCGGCTATGTGATGGAGTCGGGCCTGGTCACCATGAGCGGCGACGCCAAGCAGATGCTGGACGATCCGAAGGTCCGTGCGGCGTATCTGGGCGAGTGATGTTGCCTGTGTGACGCTGTAGTTTGCTGCAAAGAAACAGCCCCGCAAGTGATTTGCGGGGCTTTTTCTTTGTGCCTGGCCGGCGGCACGCCGGCTTCAAGACGAGGCTCAGGCCAGCTTTTTCAGCAGTGTGCGCAGCATGCCGATCATCTGGTCGATTTCCTCGATGGTCACGTTCAGCGCGGGCATGAAGCGCAGCAGGTTGGGGCGCGGCGAATTCAGCAGCAGGCCTTGCGGCTGCATGTCGCGCGCTTCTTCCACCAGTTGCGGGCCGATGTCCTTGTTCAGCACCAGTGCGCGCAGCAGGCCTTCGCCGCGTTCGCCGCCCAGGCCGAACTCGGATGTCAGCGCCAGCAGCTGCTCGCGCAGGTAGGCGCCTTTTTCTTGCACGCTTTGCAGGAAGCCGGGCGCGGTCAGCTGCGAGATCACGGCGCTGCCAACGGCCGTCATCACCGGGTTGCCGTTGTAGGTGCCACCCTGGTCGCCGGCTTCGAAGCTGGCGACTTCGGCCTTGCACAGCAGGGCTGCCAGCGGCACGCCGCCGCCAATGCCCTTGCCCAGCGTCATGATGTCCGGCTCCACGCCCGACAGTTCATAGGCGAACATGGTGCCGCAACGGCCGCAGCCGGTCTGCACTTCGTCGACGATGAACAGCAGCTTGTGCTGGTCGGCCAGCTTGCGCAGGCCTTGCATGAATTCGCGCGAGGCGGGGATCACGCCGCCTTCGCCCTGCACCGGCTCCAGCATGATGGCCACGGTCTTGTCGTTGATCAGCTTTTCGACCGAGGCCAGGTCGTTCAGGTCGGCCTTGGGGAAGCCCGGCACCTGCGGCGCGAAGATGGTGTCCCAGCCGGCCTTGCCCGACGCGCTCATGGTGGCGAGCGTGCGGCCGTGGAAGCTGTGGTCCATGGTGATGATCTCGAACGCGCCGTTCTTGTGCTTGCGGCCCCATTTGCGCGCCAGCTTGATCGCGCCTTCGTTGGCTTCCGCGCCGCTGTTGGCGAAGAACACCTTGTCGAAGCAGCTGGCATCGGTGAGCTGCTTGGCCAGCTTGAGCATGGGTTCGTTGTAGAACGCCGGGCTGGGGTTGAACAGCTTCTTCGACTGGTCGACCAGCGCGTCGATCATGGCCTGGTTGGAGTGTCCCAGGCAGTTGACCGCCCAGCCCTGCACGAAGTCCAGGTATCGCTTGCCGTTATGGTCCGTGAGCCACGAGCCCTTGCCTTCGGTAAAGACGAGCTCGGGCCGGTTGGTGATGTACATCAGGGATTGGACGGGGTACTCAGCAAATGCCATGGCGGACTCCAGGGGTCGGCGTGAAACAGGGGAGAGGAGAGCAGAAAAACAAAAAGCCACGGGGATTGCCCGTGGCTTGTTGACCTGAACAGAAGCTATGGACGGTCAGCCGCGAGGCACCCCGGTAGGGAGCGACGTACGGTAGCTGCGTCGGTTGTTGATAGCGTAGTTCATGGCGGCCAATATAAGGCCCATGCGCCCGGCTGTCAAAACGAATTTTGGCGGAGCCGGGCATTGTTGTCGCTTGGAAACGGGCAGCGGGGCGCTCAGGCCGCCGGTGCCGGCGGTACCGAACCTGCCGGATGCATGTCCGCTTCCGACGTGAACGAGTCGGCGAAGAAGGCATCCTCGTGCAGGTCGCAGCGCAGGGAAAAGTCCTTGCGCGCCGCATTGATCATCACCGGCGCGCCGCAGGCGTAGACCTCGAAGCCGGACAGGTCGGGATGGTCTTCCATCACGGCCTCGTGGACAAAGCCGGTGCGGCCGTCCCAGTCGTCGCTGTCCTGGGCGTTGGAGATCACCGGCACGTAGCGGAAGTTGGGCAGCTCGCGCGCCCATTGCTCGCACAGCGCGTGCATATAGAGATCGCGCGGGCGGCGGCCGCCCCAGTACAGCGTCATCGGGCGGGTGATGCCGGTGTAGACCGCGTGCTCGACGATGGCCTTGATCGGCGCAAAGCCGGTGCCCGAGGCCAGCAGGATGATGGGCTTGTCGGAGTCTTCACGCAGGAAGAAGCTGCCGAGCGGGCCTTCGAAGCGCAGGATGTCGCGCTCCTTCATGGCCGGCTGGCCTTCCCTGGCGCCGAACACGTAGTCGGTGAAGGTGCCGCCGGGCATATGGCGGATGTGCAGCTCGATCGGGCCTTCCTGGTGCGGCGGCGTGGCGATGGAGTAGCTGCGGCGCTTGCCGTCGCGCAGCAGGAACTCGACATACTGGCCGGCCAGGAACTGCATGCGCTCGGTGGCGGGCAGTTGCAGGCGGGTCACGATGACGTCGTCGGCCACGCGCTCCAGCGTGGCGACGCGGCACGGCACCTTCTTGATGGGGATGTCGCCGGCGCCTTGCACCTCGCGGCATTCGATGGTGATGTCCGAGGTGGGCTTGGCGCAGCAGAACAGCGCGCGGCCCTCGGTCTTTTCCTGCGCGGACAGCGCGGAAGCGGCATGGTCGCCCTGCTCGATGCCGCCAGCGGTGACACGGCCCTTGCAGGATCCGCATGCGCCGTTCTTGCAGCCGTAGGGCAGGCCAATGCTGTGGCGCAGAGCCGCGGTAAGGATGGTTTCATCCGCGGCCGCTTCGAACGTGCGGCCGCTGGGCATGACGGTAACTTGATAAGCCATAATCACTCTATGAGCAAAAATCTGTCGCGACGCCGCCTGGGTCGCCCGCGCCTACTCATCGTTGGCTGTGGGGATGTGGGCACACGTTGCCTGCGTATTCTATCGACGCGCTGGCGCGTCTTTGCCATCACTTCGCAGCCGTCCCGCCGCACTGAGCTGCGGGACAACGGCGCCGTGCCGATGGTAGCCGACCTGGACCGGCCCGCCACGCTGGCACGCCTGGCCGGGCTGGCCGACAGGGTGCTGCACCTGGCGCCGCCGCCGTCCCGCGGCGAGGGCGATCCCCGCACGCTGGCGCTGCTGCGCGCCTTGCGGCGCGATGCCTGGCGGCGGTCCGCCGCACGGCCTGGCGGATGGTCTGCCAAACCCGCTATTCTACCCGACCGACGCTACGGCAGGTCTGGCCAAAGCGCTGCGCCGCCAGCGTTTGTCTACGCCAGCACCTCGGGCGTGTATGGCGACCGGGGTGGCGCCAGGCTGGCGGAATCGCAAGCGGTGCGCCCGCAAACCGCGCGCGCCCGGCGCCGCGTGGCGGCCGAGCAGTCCGTGCGGGACTTCGGCCGCCATGCCGGCTGGCGTGCTTCCATCGTGCGCATCCCCGGCATTTATGCCGAAGACCGGCTGCCGCTGGCTCGCCTGGCCAAGGGCACCCCGGCGCTGGCGCCGCAGGACGATGTCTATACCAACCACATTCATGCCCTGGACCTCGCCCGCACCATGGTGGCGTCGCTGTTCCGCGGCCGCGCGCAGCGGGTGGTGCATGCCAGCGACGATTCGGAAATGCGCATGGCCGACTACTTTGACCTGGTAGCCGACCGCCGCGGCCTGCCCCGGCCGCCGCGCCTGGCTCGCGCGCAATTGCGCGAAGCCGTGGAGCCAACCTTGCTCAGCTTCATGAGCGAATCGCGCCGGCTGGAAAACGCCCGTCTCAAACGCGAGCTGCGCCTGCGGCTGCGCTATCCCACCGTGGCTTCTTTTTTCGACGCCTGAATTCAGGTGCTCTCGGCATTGCCCGGGAGCGCTTCCCTTTCGCGACCCTGCGGCGCCCGGTGGCACGCCGTTTGCGTTGGTGTTGCCGCTCGATCCTGTATAGACAGCAAGTGATGCATTCAGCGTAACCGTGCGCGGATCTGGTGCGCGGAGGCGAAAGCGGCAAGGGCCGGATGCCCCGTCAACGGGCATCGGCGGGTACCCGGCCTGATCCCGCATGTAGCCACCTTGTGGCCGTTTTGTGCTCATCTTGTGCTTGTTTCGTGCTGTTCCAGGCCCGGCGGCACCTAAGTGCCGGCCACGCCGGTTCTGTGCTTTGCCTCGGGTTAACTACTGCATTGACTTGTATATACAGGGTTGCTAAATTGCCTGGCAAATGACCGGCGCTGCAAGTACGGCGCCGCCCGAGCCGGGCGATCCGGCCGCCGCCAACGCTGGCGCGGCCCCGTTCGCATCACACCAAAGGAGCCAGGAAGATGGGATTTCGTATCCGTAGCGGTAAGTCGCTAGCCGTCGCCGTAGCAGCAGTGGTCGCCACACTGGGTGCCGCAGGCACCGCGCAAGCGCAAGCCACGCAGGTCACGCTCGGCATGAGCGGCTGGACTGGCTTCGCGCCGCTGACGCTGGCTGACAAGGCGGGCATCTTCAAGAAGCATGGTGTCGACGTCGACATCAAGATGATTCCGCAGAAGGACCGTCACCTGGCACTTGCCGCGGGCGCCATCCAGTGTGCTGCCACCACGGTCGAGACCCATGTGGCCTGGAACGCCAACGGCGTGCCCATCACCCAGATCGTGCAGCTCGATAAGTCCTACGGCGCCGACGGGCTGGCCGTGCGCGGCGACGTGAAAGGCTTCGCCGACCTCAAGGGCAAGACCGTCGGCGTGGACGCGCCGGGCACTGCGCCTTACTTCGGCCTGGCCTGGATGCTAAAGAAGAACGGCATGAGCCTGAAGGATGTGAAGACCACCACGCTGTCGCCGCAAGCTGCCGCGCAGGCCTTCGTCTCGGGCCAGAACGATGCTGCCATGACGTATGAGCCGTACCTGTCGTCGGTGCGCCAGAACCCGGACAAAGGCAAGATCCTCGCCACCACGCTGGACTACCCGATGGTGATGGACACGCTGGGCTGCGCGCCCAAGTGGCTCAAGGACAATCCCAAGGCCGCGCAAGCGCTGGTGGACAGCTACTTCGAAGCGCTCGACATGATCAAGCAGGACCCGGCCAAGGCTAACGACATCATGGGCGCGGCGGTCAAGCAAAGCGGCGAGCAGTTCGCCAAGTCGTCCGCCTACCTGCGCTGGCAGGATCGTGACGCCAACCGCAAATTCTTCGGCGGCGAGCTGGCCAGCTTCAGCAAGGAAGCGGCGCAGGTGCTGCTGGAGATCGGCGTGATTCGCCAGGTGCCGGACGTCACGGCCCTGTACGACGCGCGCTTCATCAAGTAACGAGGTCGGTGCCATGACGCAGGTTCACATTGGTTCGTCCGCAGCGGGTGCGGCTTCAACGCCCGCTCCCGCCGCGGTGACTCCGGCGGCCACGCGCCGGCATCCCTGGCTGGCGCCGCTGGCGCCGGTCACCCAGCGCGCGCGCTGGGTCCTGGGCTTGTCGTTCTTCGTGGTGTTTTTTGCCGTGTGGGCGGCGGTGACCCTGGGCGGCATGGTGCCGCGCACCTTCCTGGCCGACCCGATGACCATGGCCCACGAAGGTGTGCTGCTGTTCACCGAGTACAACTTCATCGGCGACATCGGCATGACGGTATGGCGCGTGCTGGGCGGCTTCGTGCTGGCTGCTGTGCTGGCCGTGCCGCTGGGCATCTTCATGGGCGCGTACAAGGCGGCGGAGGCATTCTTCGAGCCCTTCGTCTCGTTTTGCCGCTACCTGCCGGCGTCGGCCTTCATTCCGCTGCTGATCCTGTGGGCCGGCATCGGCGAGGCGCAGAAAGTGCTGGTGATCTTCATCGGCTCGTTCTTCCAGATCGTGCTGATGGTGGCGGTGACGGTGGGCGGCGCGCGGCGCGACCTGGTGGAGGCGGCCTACACGCTGGGCGCCAACAGCAGCGGCATCGTGCGGCGCGTGCTGATCCCGGGCGCCGCGCCTGAGATCGCCGAGATCCTGCGCCTGGTGCTGGGCTGGGCCTGGACCTATGTCATCGTGGCCGAGCTGATCGGCTCGTCCTCCGGCATCGGCCATATGATCACCGACAGTCAGGCGCTGCTCAACACCGGGCAGATCATCTTCGGCATCATCGTGATCGGTTGCATCGGCCTGGTCTCCGACCTGGCTTTCAAGCTGGCCAACCAGCGCCTGTTTCCGTGGAGTTCGATCAAATGAGCGCGCTGTCCATCCAGCAGGTCTCGCGTACCTTCGTCAATCCGCGCGGCGGCCAGACCCTGGCGTTGCAGCCGACCGATTTCGAAGTGGCGGACAACGACTTCGTCACCATCCTCGGCCCCTCGGGCTGCGGCAAGTCCACGCTGCTGCGCATCGTCGCCGGGCTGGATACGCCCACCACCGGGCGCGTGCTGCTCGACGGGCAGGAAGTCACCGGCCCGGGCGCGGAGCGCGGCATGGTGTTCCAGTCGTACACGCTGTTCCCGTGGCTGACCATCGAGCAGAACGTGCGCTTTGGCCTGCGCGAGCGCGGCATGAGCGAGGCCGACCAGCGCGAGCGCAGCGACTTCTTTATCCAGCGCGTGGGCCTGCGCGGCTTCGAGCATCACTTCCCCAAGCAGCTCTCGGGCGGCATGCAGCAGCGCACGGCGATTGCCCGGGCGCTGGCCAACGACCCCAAGATCCTGCTGCTGGACGAGCCCTTCGGCGCGCTGGACAACCAGACCCGCGTGCTGATGCAGGAACTGCTGCTGGGCATCTGGGAAGCCTCGCGCAAGACGGTGCTGTTCGTCACGCACGATATCGACGAGGCCATCTTCATGGCCAACCGCGTGGCGGTGTTCTCGGCGCGGCCTGGCCGCATCAAGCGCACCATCGATGTGGACTTCCCGCATCCGCGCCATTACACGATCAAGACGTCGCTGGCGTTCTCGGAACTCAAGGCGGTACTGACCGAGGAAATCCGCGCCGAGGCCATGGCCAGCGCCGAGCACTGAGTTGCCAACCAAGCCATGAAAGCTGCCACCGCCAACCGCCGGGGTGTTCCCGATGCCACTCCCGCCGCGCTCTACCAGCAGGTGAAGGAGTACATCGCGCGCCATATCCAGAGCCGCGCGTGGCAGCCTGGCGATCGCGTGCCGTCCGAGCAGGAACTGGTGACCCGCTTTGGCGTGTCGCGCATGACGGTGAACCGCGCGCTGCGCGAGCTGGCCGAGCAGGGCCGGGTGGTGCGCGTGGCCGGCGTGGGCACCTTCGTGGCCGAGCACAAGCCGCAATCGACGCTGCTCAACGTGGTCAACCTGCAGGACGAGATCCGCATGCGCGGGCACGACTACGCTTGCGACGTGATGGTGGTGGAACGCGTGGCTGCCTCCATCGAGGTAGCCGCCGCGCTGGACCTGCGCACCGGTGAATCGGTGTTCCACTCCGTGTGCGTGCACCGCGAGGACGGCGTGCCGGTGCAGCTCGAAGACCGCTATGTGAACCCGCGCGTCGCGCCGGATTTCATCAACCAGGATTTCGCCGCCGCCGATGCGGTGAAGCCGGGCGAATACCTGCTGCGCCACGTGCCCTACGACCAGATCGAGCATGTGGTCGATGCCATCTCCGCCACGGCGGAACAGGCCACCCAACTGGAAATGCCGGCTACCCAGCCGTGCTTGCTGCTGACCCGCCGCACCTGGACGGGCGGCACCCCCGTGACCTTTGTACGTTGCCTGCACCCAGGCAACCGTTACCGCCTAGGCAGCCGATTCCGCGCCGATGGCAACCCGGCCTTCGGCTGAACCCGCCAAGGGCCGTTAGTTTTTTCAGATCCACCAGCCAACGCACGAACCCGGCTGTATAGACAGGGACATACAAATGAGCGCCACCCAAGCCAACCAAACTTCCCGCCCGCTGCTGACCTTGCAGCCCGGCTCCGTCACGCTGGCCGACCTGCGCCGCATCCATCGCGGCGAAGTGAGCCTGGCGATGGATGCATCCGCATGGGCTGGCGTGCGCGCGTCCCAGGCCACCGTCCAGGACATCATCGACGCCGACGCGGTGGTCTACGGCATCAACACCGGATTCGGCAAGCTGGCGCAAACGCGCATTCCGCATGACAAGCTGGCGGAGCTGCAGCGCAACCTGGTGTTGTCGCACAGCGTGGGCACCGGCGCGGACCTGAACAGCGACACCGTGCGGCTGATCCTGGCGATCAAGGCCGTGAGCCTGGCGCGCGGCCATTCCGGCATCCGTCCCGAAATCATCGAGGCGCTGCTGGCGCTGGCCAACTCGGGCGTCACGCCGTGCATCCCGGCCAAGGGCTCGGTGGGCGCGTCGGGCGATCTCGCGCCGCTGGCGCATATGTCGTGCACGCTGATCGGCGTGGGCGAGGTGATGATCGACGGCGTGCGCCGCCCGGCCGCCGAAGGGCTGGCCCACGCGGGCCTGGCGCCCTTCACGCTGGGTCCCAAGGAAGGATTGGCGCTGCTCAACGGCACGCAGGTTTCCACCGCGCTGGCGCTGGCGGGCCTGTTTGCCGCCGAAGACATCTTCGCTGCCGGGCTGGTGGCGGGCGCGCTGTCGCTCGAAGCCATCAAGGGCTCGGTCAAGCCGTTCGACGCGCGCATCCACGCCGCGCGCGGCCAGGCCGGCCAGATTGCCGTGGCCGGCGCCGTGCGCGCGCTGCTCGATGGCAGCAAGATCGTGGACTCGCACGTGAGCTGCGGCCGCGTGCAGGACCCGTACTCCATCCGCTGCCAGCCGCAGGTGATGGGCGCCTGCCTGGACAACCTGCAGCACGCCGCGCGCGTGCTGCAGATCGAAGCCAACGCCGCGTCCGACAATCCGCTGGTGTTCCCGGAGCAGGGCGACGTGATCTCGGGCGGCAACTTCCACGCCGAGCCGGTGGCGTTTGCCGCCGACATCATCGCGCTGGCCATCGCCGAGATCGGCGCGATCTCCGAGCGCCGCCTCGCGCTGCTGCTCGATTCCGGCCTGTCCGGCCTGCCGCCGTTCCTGGTGCGCGACGGCGGCCTGCATTCGGGCTTCATGATCGCGCAGGTCACTGCCGCCGCGCTGGCTTCCGAGAACAAGTCGCTGGCGCATCCTGCCAGCGTGGACAGCTTGCCGACGTCGGCCAACCAGGAGGACCATGTGTCGATGGCCACCTACGGCGCGCGCCGCCTGGGCGATATGGCGGAGAACACCGCCGTGGTGGTCGGCATCGAAGCCATGGCCGCCGCGCAGGGCATCGAGTTCCACCGCCCGCTGGAATCCTCGCCGCTGATCGAGACCGAGATCGCACGCATCCGCGAGCGCGTGGCCTTTGTGGAAGGCGACCGCTACTTCGCACCGGATATCGAGGCGATGAAGCAGTGGGTGCAGCAGGGTGACGCGGGTGCGGGCTGGCCCGAGGCGGTGCGGCAGGTGCTGCCGTCGCAGGTGGGCGTGGCTTGATGCGCGCGCTACTCCCAAACGCAGGCTGAACCGCTGAACTGAACAGGCAGGAGAACCCCACATGAACGCCAACGAACACCAATTGACCAAAGCGGCACCCCTGCGTGGCCAGCGCGAGATCCGCGCGCCGCGCGGCACCGAGCTGCACTGCAAGAACTGGCTGATCGAAGCCGCTTACCGCATGCTCCAGAACAACCTGGATCCCGATGTGGCCGAGCGCCCGCAGGACCTGGTGGTGTACGGCGGCATTGGCAAGGCGGCGCGCAACTGGGAGTGCTTCGACGCCATCCTCGACAGCCTGCGCAACCTGGGCGAGGAAGAATCGCTGCTGGTGCAATCCGGCAAGCCGGTGGGTGTGTTCCGCACCCATGCCGACGCGCCGCGCGTGCTGATTGCCAACTCCAACCTGGTGCCGCACTGGGCCACCTGGGACAAGTTCAACGAGCTGGACCGCGCCGGCCTGATGATGTATGGCCAGATGACTGCCGGCTCGTGGATCTATATCGGCACGCAGGGCATCGTGCAGGGCACCTTCGAAACCTTTGTCGAAGCCGGCCGCCAGCACTACAACAACCATCTCACCGGCAAGTGGATCCTCACGGCAGGTCTCGGCGGCATGGGCGGCGCACAGACGCTGGCCGGCGTGCTGGCCGGCGCATGCGTGCTGGCGATCGAGTGCCAGGAGTCGCGTATCGACTTCCGCCTGCGCACGCGCTATGTCGACAAGAAGGCCACCAGCATCGACGAAGCGCTGGCCATGATCGAAGAAGCTACGCGCAACAAGCAGGCCATCTCCGTCGGCCTGCTCGGCAACGCTGCCGAGATCATGCCGGAGCTGGTCAAACGCGCGCAGGCCGGCGGCATGCGCCCGGACATCGTCACCGACCAGACCTCGGCGCACGACCTGGTCAACGGCTACCTGCCGGCGGGCTGGACCGTGGCGCAGTGGGAAGCCGCGCGCACGGCTGATCCCAAATCGGTCGAGGCCGCCGCCAAGACTTCCATCGTCAAGCACGTGCAGGCCATGCTGGCCTTCCAGCAAATGGGCGTGCCCACGCTGGACTACGGCAACAACATCCGTCAGGTCGCCTTTGACGAAGGCGTGGCCAATGCCTTTGATTTCCCGGGGTTCGTGCCGGCGTATATCCGCCCGCTGTTTTGCCGCGGCAAGGGCCCGTTCCGCTGGGTTGCGCTATCGGGCGACCCCGAGGACATCTACAAGACCGATGCCAAGATGAAGGAGCTGTTCCCCGAAGACGCGCACCTGCACCGCTGGCTGGATATGGCGCGCGAGCGCATCGCCTTCCAGGGCCTGCCCGCGCGCATCTGCTGGGTGGGGCTGGACGAGCGCCACCGCGCGGGCCTGGCCTTCAACGAGATGGTGAAGAACGGCGAGCTGAAGGCGCCGATCGTGATCGGCCGCGACCACCTGGATTGCGGCTCGGTTGCCAGCCCCAACCGCGAGACCGAAGCCATGCGCGACGGCTCCGATGCGGTGTCCGACTGGCCGCTGCTCAACGCGCTGCTCAACACCGCGGGCGGTGCCACGTGGGTCAGCCTGCATCACGGCGGCGGTGTGGGCATGGGCTTCTCGCAGCATTCGGGCGTGGTGATCGTCTGCGACGGCACCGACGCCGCGGCCAGGCGCATCGAACGCGTGTTGTGGAACGACCCGGCCACCGGCGTGATGCGCCACGCTGATGCCGGCTACGAAAGCGCGATCGACTGCGCCCATGAGAAGGGCCTGAACCTGCCGATGGTGCCGAAGGCGGCAGGCGCATGAACGGCGTCGAACGTTTCTCGCTCGGCGCGCTGGCCGCGCAGCCCTGGAAGAACGGCGGCGGCGTCACCCGCGAAATCGCGGTGTGGCCGCCGGGCGCCGGCATGGACGCATTCCTGTGGCGCGTGAGCGTGGCCGACATCGCCGCCGATGGGCCGTTCTCCGCCTTTCCCGGCATCGATCGCCAGATCGTGCTGCTGGACGGCGAGGGCGTACGCCTGCTGGCTGACGATGGCAGCTTCGATCATCGCCTCGATACCGTTGGCGAGCCCTTTGCCTTTGCCGGCGAGCGCGGCGTGCAAGCCACGCTGCTGGATGGCGCCACGCGCGACTTCAATGTGATGACGCGGCGCGGCCAGTGCCGCGCGAGCGTGGTCGCGGCGCGCGACGAATTCACGATCGCGCCCGGCGCGCATGTGGTGTTGTTGTTTGTGGTTGAGGGGGCATGGCGCCACGGCGTTGCCGGCCAGGGCGGGCAAGCCGTGCTGGCCAGTGACGACGGCATGTTGTTTGCCGAAGGCGTAGCGGTGCCATATCGCCTGCAGGCGATGTCGGAGCCCGCGCTTTGCCTGTGCGTCACCCTGGAACTGGAGTTGGAGAACCCGCAATGAACCTGAACCCGGCGCAGGCCGCCGTTACCTCTTTGTCCGCCGACGGCGTCTGGCATCGCTGCCACCTGCTGCCCGACGGGGATCCCGCCAAGGCTATCCGTGACGCCGCGCTGGTCGTGCAGCAAGGCCGCATCGTGTGGCTCGGCGCGCAGGCAGAGATGCCGCAGGCATACGCAGCGCTGCCGCGCCATGACGCGGGCAACGCCTGGATCACGCCGGGCCTGGTCGACTGCCACACCCACCTGGTGTACGGCGGGCAGCGCGCCGACGAATTCGCCATGCGCGTGGCCGGCGCAGGCTATGAGGAAATCGCGCGCGCCGGCGGCGGCATCGTCTCCACCGTGCGCGCCACCCGCGCCGCCGATGAAGACACGCTGTTCGCGCTGGCCGCCGCGCGTCTCGCGCCGCTGCTGGCCGAAGGCGTGACCACGCTGGAGATCAAGTCCGGCTACGGCCTGGACCTCGCCAGCGAGCGCAAGCAGCTGCGCGTGGCGCGCCGCCTGGGCGAGGCCTTCGGCGTGACGGTGCATACCACTTTCCTCGGCGCGCACGCGTTGCCGCCGGAATACGCGGGCCGCGCCGACGACTACATCACGCTGGTGTGCGAAACCATGATGCCCGCGCTGGCCGAAGAGGGCCTCATCGATGCGGTGGACGCCTTCTGCGAATCCGTGGGCTTCAGCCTGGCGCAGACCGAGCGCGTGTTCCAGGCTGCCGAGCGCCACGGCTTGCGCGTCAAGCTGCACGCCGAGCAACTCAGCAACCTGGGTGGCACCGCGCTGGCGGCGCGTTACCGCGCGCTGTCGGCCGATCACCTGGAACATCTCGATGAGGCCGGCGTCGTTGCCATGGCCGGGTCGGGCACGGTGGCGGTCCTGCTGCCGGGCGCCTATTATTTTCTGCGTGACACCAACCTGCCGCCGATCGACCTGCTGCGCCGGCATGGCGTGCCGATGGCGATCTCCACCGATCACAATCCCGGTACGTCACCCGTCACTTCGTTGCTGCTGATGATGAATATGGCGTGCACCCTGTTCAGGCTGACCGTGCCCGAAGTGCTGGCAGGCGTCACCACGCACGCCGCGCGCGCGCTGGGCGCATCCGACCGGCACGGCTTGCTGGCCGCCGGGCGCGCCGCCGATTTCGTGCTGTGGAATATCGATTCGCCGGCCGAGCTGGCCTACTGGTTCGGGCGCAATCCCGCCGCCGCCGTGGTGCGCCAGGGCAAGGTCTATCCCGCTGCCACGCCAGCGCAAGGAGTACGGCCATGAACGCCGGAAGCCTGTTTGCCACGCAGGCCTTGCTGCCCACGGGCTGGGCCAGCGATGTACTGCTGGCCTGGGACGACGCTGGCGCATTTACGACGGTGCAGGCCGGTGCGGAACCCGCCGTGGACGTGCCGCGCGCCGCCGGGCCGCTGTTGCCGGGCATGCCCAATCTGCATTCGCATGCGTTCCAGCGCGGCTTTGCCGGGTTGACCGAGTTCCGCAGCGAGACGCTGGCCGACGGCCAGGAGAGCGATTCCTTCTGGAGCTGGCGCAAGCTGATGTACCGCTTCGCGCTGCGGCTTTCGCCCGATACGCTGGAAGCCATCGCCACGCAGCTCTATATCGAGATGCTGCGCGCGGGCTACACCAGCGTTTGCGAGTTCCACTACGTGCATCACGACACGGACGGCAAGCCTTACGCCGACCCTGCCGAGATGTCGCTGCGCCTGCTGCGCGCCGCGCAGACCGCCGGCATCGGCATCACGCTGCTGCCGGTGCTGTACCAGACGGCTGGCTTCGGCGACAAGCCCGCGGTGCCGGATCAGCGCCGCTTCCTGCATGAGACGCACGCCATGCTCGCCTTGCTTGGCCGGCTGGCCCCCCAATGCCATGGCCAGGCTCGCCTGGGACTTGCCCCGCACTCGCTGCGCGCGGTGCCGCCGCAGAGCCTTGCCGACGCCGTGGCGGGCCTGCACGCGCTGGATGCAACAGCGCCGGTGCACATCCATATCGCCGAGCAGCAGCGCGAGGTCGATGAGTGCATCACGCTCACGGGCACACGCCCGGTGGCGTGGCTGCTCGACCATGCCGAGGTGGATGCGCGCTGGTGCCTGGTGCATGCCACGCACCTGGACTGGGACGAGCGGCGCCGGCTGGCGCACAGCGGCGCGGTGGCCGGCATCTGCCCGACCACCGAGGCCAACCTGGGCGACGGGGTATTCGATGCCGCGCCCTACCTGGGGCAGGGCGGTGTCTGGGGCATCGGCTCGGACAGCCACGCCAGCGTCAGCGTCGTGGAAGAGCTGCGGCTGTTCGAGTACGGCCAGCGGCTGGCGCTGCAAAAGCGCAACGTGCTGGCTTCGGACGCGCACAAGCAGGTGGCGGACCGCCTTTACCTTGATGCCGCCTTTGGCGGCGCGCGTGCGTCGGGCCGGGATATCGGCGCGATTGCCGTCGGGCAGCAGGCGGATTTCGTCGTGCTGGACGGGGCGCATCCCGCGCTCTCGGGTTTGTCGGGCAGCCAGGCGCTGGCGGTCCATGTGTTCACCAACCATGGGCATGAGACACTAGCGGAAGTCCGCACGGCGGGCCGCACGCGCGTGCAGCATGGTATGCACGCCTTGCAGGCTGACGCTGGCAAGGGCTTTGCCGCTGCGCGCGCCAGCCTGCTGACTGACTAAAATCCGGCGCACCACGCGGCCTGACGCTTGACGCTACAAGCTTCAGGCCCGTATTGATGAGCACTGCGCCTTTACGTTGCAAAGTAGCAAACAAGAAAACATGGCCTTCTCGACCGATACCCCCGCTTTCACCCTGCATCGCGGCACGCGCCCGATGCTGGTGTCGATGCCGCACGTCGGCACCCACCTGCCGGCTTCCGTGTCCGACCGGCTGACCGCCGAGGCACGCACCGTGCCCGATACCGACTGGCACCTGGAGCGCCTGTACGATTTCGCGCGCGAGCTCGGCGCCTCCATCCTGGTGGCTACCCACTCGCGCTACGTGGTGGACCTGAACCGCCCGCCCGACAACGCCAATCTCTACCCCGGCCAGGACACCACCGGCCTGTGCCCGGTCGATACCTTCGACAAGACGCCGATCTACGCCGACGCCAGCAGCCTGCCCGCCGACGATGAAATCGCCGCGCGCCGCGACGCCATCTGGCGCCCGTACCACGGCGCGCTCGCCGAAGAACTGGCCCGCTTGCGCGCCGAGCACGGTACCGTGGCGCTGTGGGACGCGCATTCGATCCGCTCGGTGCTGCCGCGCTTTTTCGAGGGCAAGCTGACCGACTTCAACCTGGGCACCGCCAATGGAGCCAGCTGCGACGCCGCGCTGGCCAACCAGCTGCTGGATATCGCTGGCGCGTTGCCGGGCTATACGTCGGTGCTTAACGGGCGCTTCAAGGGCGGCTATATTACGCGGCTGTACGGGGCGCCGGCACAAGGCGTGCAAGCCGTGCAGCTGGAGTTGACGCAGTCGGCCTATATGAGCGAGAGCTATCCTTTCGCCTATGACGAAGCGCGGGCAACGCGCATTCAGCCTACGCTGAAGACGATGCTGGAGACGGTGTTGGGGTACGTGGAGGCGCGTTAAGGTTGCTGGCCCCGCTGACGCTTGGGTGGCTTTGTGCCTTTGTGGGCGGGGTTTTACTGCTTCTAGCTGCTGTCGCGGCTGTGCGGTGTTGGCCGATTTAGAACGTGTGAGATGTCACTTCTCTTTACTCGTAAAGAGAAGTGACCAAGAGAAAGCGATCCTTGCAGGAGGCTGGCGTGGCGTCATTGGGGACCCCAATGGTTTCGTCGTACGGCCCTGGGTGCTAATGGCCTCGTGCCGTTACCGGTTTGAATGGCCACGATCCTGTCAATGACACCGGTTTCGTGGTGAGGCTGCTCGGTAGCGACATCCCTGCTCATTCGCACATCTACCGGTACCGGCTCCGAGCACCGCGATATATCACGCCGTGATGGTTTCGTGGTGGGGTGGGCGCGGTGGAAGAGTTCTTCGACCTATCCATTCGGTGCCACCGCGCCCACGACGAAAACGGGACGCCTGCAACTTCGTGGCCGGTCACCTCGCGAGCGACAGACGGCTTGAAATTCGTGGTGGTGGCTACCGGTGGGGGCCACCACGATACCCTGGGCACTAGCAAGGTCGTGGTGGTCTAAACTGGTAACGGCACGAGTCCATCAGCACCCGGGGCCGTACGACGAAACCATTGGGGTCCCCAATGACGCCACGCCAGCCTCCTGCAAGGATCGCTTTCTTTTGGTCACTTTTCTTTACGAGTAAAGAAAAGTGACATCTCACACGTTCCAAAACGGCCAACCCCGCACAGCCGCGACAGCAGCTAGAAGCATGAAAACCCCGCCCACAGAGCCACGCCCGCGTCAGCGGGGCCAAAGACGAACCGTATAGCCACGTCCAGCCCCCTCTCTCCTACAGCAACGAATCCGCCAACCGGCAAAGATTCTGCCAGGTCCGCGTATGCAGCGGCCGCCGCTGCCAAACCGCCCGCACCACCGTCTCACTATTGGCCAGATACCGCTGCTGGATCCGCCGCATGCGCGCCACCACATCACGGTCATAGATCACCAGCGCGGCTTCTGCATTGAGCGCGAACGACCGGATGTCCATATTGGTCGATCCCACCATGGCAACTTCATCGTCAATGGTGACGTGCTTGGCATGCAGGAAGGCGGGGCGGTACAAGTGGATCTGCACCCCCGAGTCCAGCAGCACGCCGAAGTAAGCCTCTTGCGCGGCCTGCGTGAAGCGCTGGTCGATCCGTTGCGATAGCACCAGGTGCACCGCCACGCCACGGTAGCAGGCCAGGTGCAGCGCTTGCAGGAACGCTTCATCCGGCACGAAGTAGGGTGTGGTGATGACCACTTCGCTGCGCGCGCGGTGGATCATGCTGATCAGCGCCATCTGCGCGTTCTGCGTGCCGTAGCCAGGGCCGCTGGGCAGCATCTGCGCGATGTGCGGGCCTTGCGCCTCCATGGGCGGGAAGCTGTCGAGGCCGAAGTTGCCGTCGCCGGTTTCCAGGTAGCGATCGGCCAGGAAGACCGCTTGCAGCTCCGCCACCACTGGCCCGGTCACGCGCGCCACCAGTTCTTCATTGGGCAGTCCGGGCATCGACTCGGCATCGATCACGTTTTGCGAGCCGATGTAGCCAATGCTGCCGTCCACCACCAGGATCTTGCGGTGATTGCGCAGGTCGAAGCGCGCGCTCTTGCCTTTGAGCACCGCCATCAGCGAGCGCATGGGCAGGGCCTGCACCACCTCCACGCCGCCGTCGCGCAGCGTATGGGCAAACATGCGCCAGCCAGCGCGCGCGCCCAGCGCATCCACCAGCAGGCGGCAGCGCACGCCCCGCGCGCTGGCTCGCAGCAGGGCGTCGGTAAAGGCGCGGCCGGTTGCGTCCGCGGCGTAGATATAGACCAGCAGATGGACCTGGTGCCTGGCGCTGTCGATATCGGCGATCATCGCGGCCACCGTCGCGTCATAGTCGTCGAGCAGCGCCACGGCATTGCCGCGCATCGGCGAGTAGGAGCCGAGCCGCTCGATCAGGCCGGCCGCATCGGCGGCAACGGCGGCGGGCAGCGGCTGCAATGGCGCGAAGCGCGCCACCCGGTCACGCACGTTTGCGATGCCCTGGTTGATGCGGGCCAGCTTGAGCCGGCGCGACTTGGGATAGTAGATGCGGCCGAACAGCGCATAGAGCACCAGCCCCAGCCATGGCAGGAAGAAGATCAGCAGCAGCCAGGTGCGCGCGGCCGCCGGAGCGCGGCGCTGCGGCACGTAGACCAGCATGGCAAGGCGGATCGCCCATTCCGCCAGTGTGAACAGCGAGGGCCACCACCAGGAAAAGCCGACCGGCATGGCGCCTTGCAGCGAGGCGACCCAGGGCGCAGGCAGGAAGGTATCTAGAAGGGAAGGGGACATGCGGCTCGGCGGCTCGGCTCTGGTATGGCGGACCGCCCACCATACCAGAGCCGTGCGTTGGAGCGCGTGTCAGGCGGATGCCGGACCATGCCGGCATTCGCCCGACACGACCTATGGCTTACTTCTTCGTCACATCCTTGCGCGCCTTGCTGCCCGTGGCCTTGTTGTACTGCTCCACGTACTCCTCGAACAGCTTGCGGATGGAGCGGCCGATTTTCACGTAGTCCGATTCATTGAGGTTGGCCAGCGACACGCGGCCGGAGGGATGGCGCGTGCCAAAGCCGCGGCCCGGCAGCAGCACCACGCCCGCTTCCTCGGCGAGGCGGAACAGCAGCTCCACCGGCTCGGCGGAGTTGAGCACCCATTTGACGAAGTCCGGGCCGATGGCCTTGCCGCCGAGCTGCTCGATGTCGAGCAGCGTGTAGTAGTCCACGGCATTGGGGTCATCGTTGTCCGGCGCAATGCCGATCTCGCGGTACAACGCGGCCTTGCGGCTGCGGATCAGGCGCTTCATCGCGGCCTTGTACTCGTCATGCGTGTCCATCAGCGAGAACAGCGAGAACAGCACCATCTGCACCTGCTGCGGCGTGGACAGGCCGGCCGTGTGGTTCAGCGCCACGGTGCGGCTGTCGGCGACCAGGCGGTCGATGAACTTGAGCTTGTCCGGCTCGGTGGTGATGGAGTTGTAGCGCTTGTGCAAGCCGTCATGCTGGGGCTCGGGCAGCTTGGCGATCAGCGCGTCGAAGACGTTGTCCTGGTGCGTGGCAATGACGCCGAGGCGCCAGCCTGTTGCGCCAAAGTACTTGGAGAACGAATACACCAGGATGGTGTTCCTGGGGCACATCGCGAACAGCGAGACGAAGTTGTCGGCAAAGGTGCCATACACATCGTCGGTCAGGATGATCAGGTCCGGCCGCTCTTCCACGATCGAGGCAAGGTACTCCAGGCTCTCGTCGCTCATGCGCACCGACGGCGGGTTGCTCGGGTTCACCAGGAAGAACGCCTTGACCTTGGGGTCGCGCAGCTTGTCGAGCTCCTTGTTGGCGTATTGCCAGTGCTGGTTCGGGTCCGCGTCGATCGACAGCTCCACCAGTTCATAGTCGTTGAGCTCCGGGATCTCGATATACGGCGTGAAGATCGGCATGCCCAGCGCGATGGTGTCGCCGGCCTTGAGCAGGTGGTTCTCGCGGATGGTGTTGAACAGGTACGTCATCGCGGCGGTGCCGCCCTCCACCGCGAACAGGTCGAACTTGCCCGTGAACGGGTGGTTGCCGATCATCTCCTTGCGGATGTACTGCGCGACGATCTTCTCGGACAGCTTGAGCATGCGGTCCGGCACCGGGTAGTTGCAGGCCAGGATGCCTTCGCACATCTCGTACAGGAAATCGCCCGCGTCCAGGCCGAGCTGGTCGCGCACATAGGACACCGCGCCCGCCAGGAAGCGCACGCCTTCGGTCTCGGCGTTCTCGCGCGCAAACAGGTCGAAGCGTTCCTCGATGCCGGCACGGCGCGGGAAGCCGCCCACGCCCTCGGGCATGTACGAGAACGAGCGCTCGGATTCGCGCATGGCAAACAGGCCGAGCTGCCAGAAGGCGTGGCGCGGCACGGTCGCCAGGAAGTTGGGATTGCCGCGCCCGGCATTGAGCATCATGCGGTCGGCATCGCTGCTGGCGAGCTTGATCAGCTCGTCCTTGAGTTCGAAGGGCGAAAGGCTCGCTAGCTTGGAAAGGTCAGGTTTGGTCATGACAGGCTCCAGGGGTAAGGCTTGTTGGGGGTGGACCTGGCCGGCGCGGCCGGGCCCAGGGAGGCAAAGAGCGCTTGTGCGGGGGGCTGCTGGCTGGCAGGCGCGCCGCGCTACACCAGGCCGACCACCAGCGGCCCCAGCAGGGTCAGCAGTACGTTGGCCAGTGCGTAGGTGATGGCGAAGGGCACTGTCGGCACCGGGCTTTCCGCCTTGTCCAGGATGCCGCCGAAAGCCGGGTTGGCGCTGCGCGAGCCCGACAGCGCGCCGGCCAGCAGCGCGGCGTTGTCGTACTTGAGCACGTAGCGGCCGAACAGCATGGTGAGAAACAACGGCAGCAGCGTCACCACCGCGCCCAGCAGGAAGATGGTCAGCCCGCTTTGCTTGAGCGTGGTCACCGCCTGCAGCCCGGAGTTGATGCCGACGATGGCGACAAAGGCTGCCAGCCCGAAGTCCTTGAGCAACTGGCAGGCCGCCGTCGGCATGGCGCCGTACATCGGGTGCTTGGACCGCGCCCAACCGAACACCAGGCCGGAGAGCAACGCGCCGCCGCCCGAGCCCAGCGTCAGCGGGATCGACCCCACGCGCCATACCAGCAGCCCGATCAACAGGCCCGCCAGCACGCCGGCGCCGAAGTAGACGAAGTCCGTCTTCTCGCTCGGCACCAGCTCGTAGCCGGCGGTCTTGGCCGCGCGCGCGGTGTCGTCCGGCGTGCCGTAGAAGGTGAGGATGTCGCCGTGCTGCAGCTTTAGCTCGGGCAGGATCGGCAGCGGATGGTCGTAGCGCTCGATATGCTCGATATACACGCCGTGCCGCTGGTCGCGCTCCACCATGTCGATGATCTGTGCGATGGACTTGTTGTTCATGTCCTTGTGCGTGAACACCGCGCGGCGCGTCTGCATCACCACGCCCATGCCGTCGGCATCGGCCACTTCCTCTCCGATCACCTGCGCGGTGGGTACCATGGCGTCGCGCCGGCCCACCATCAGCACCACGTCATTGGCCTTGAGCACCAGGTCCTGCTTGGCCTCGACCGGCTTGCCGTCGCGCATCACCTTCTCGACCGTGACGAGATCCGCGCCCTTGGTCTCGATCTGCGCCACGGTCTTGCCGGCTGCGCCGGTCACGCGGAACACGCGGCCCACCAGGCGGGGCAGCGCGCCGCGCTGGCCCGGGCCGAACTGCGGGGTGCCGCCGTGCATGGCCGCCTCGATTTTCTTGGCATCGGTCTTCAGGTCCGACTTCATGAAGCGCGGCAGGATGTTCACGCACACGATGATGGCGCCCAGCGAGCCAAATACATAGGTCACGGCATAGCCGATCGCCACGTTCGATTGCAGCAGCTTGACCTGGTCGGGCGGCAAGCCGAGCTTGGTAATGGCGTCTCCGGCGGTACCGATGATGGCCGACTGCGTCATGCCGCCGGCAGCCAGGCCAGCGGCCAGCCCCTTGTCGAGATGGAACAGCTTGGCCAGGATCACCACGGTGGCCAGCCCCACCACCGCCATGAAGACGGCCATGGCGATTTCCCGCAGCGAGCTGCGGTTGAGCGAGTTGAAGAACTGTGGTCCGCTCTCGTAGCCCACGGCGTAGATGAACACCGCGAACATCACCGCCTTGACGCCGTTGTCGATCTCCACCCCGACCTGGCTGATGACCACCGCAGCCAGCAGCGATCCCGCCACGCCGCCCAGCTGGAAGCGGCCGAAGGTGATCTTGCCGATGGCGTAGCCTACGGCTAGCGACAGGAACAAAGCCGCTTCAGGGGACTTCTGGAAGATGTTGTGCAACCACTCCATGGTTTGCTCCTGCTGCGTGATAAATCAATGAATCAGGAAATCAGAAAATCAGGTAAGGGGGAGCCGGGCGAGCGCGCTGGCCGGGCACCGATGCTGCCCACGGGCCGTGCGCCATCAATGCGCCAGCGCGCCGGCCACGCCGACAGCGATCGGTCCCATCAACGGCAACAGCACGTTGGAGATGGCATAGGTGATCGTGTAGCCAATGACCGGCGTGCTGTTGCCGGCCGCGTTGGTCAGCGCCATGATCGCGGGCGTGCTGCATTGCTGGCCGGCCACCGCGCCAAGCAGGATCGGGGCTTCGATCTTCAGCCACCAGTGGCCGATCAGCAGCGACAACGTCGCGGGCACGATCGAGATCAACACCCCGGCCACGGGCAGCGCCAGGCCGTAGGTCTTCACCAGCTTGATCGCGTCCGGCCCGGCCGACAGGCCCACCGCGGCGATGAACGTAGCCAGCCCGAAATCCTTCAGGATCTCCGCCGCCGGCGACGGCAGCGAGCCCATCAGCGGCACCCGCGCGCGCAGCCAGCCGAAGGCCAGGCCCGCTACCAGGCAGCCGCCGCCGGTGCCGAGCGTCAGCTCCGCGCCACCAACCTTCAGCCTCAGGCTGCCCAGCAACATGCCCAGCAGCACGCCGACGCCGAGAAACACAAAATCGGTCTTGATGGTGGGCACGACCCGATAGCCCAGCTCTGGCACCACCCGCTCCACGGCTTCGGCCGGGCCGCTCAGGCTCACCACGTCGCCACGCTCCAGCACCGTGTTGGGCAACGGCGGGATGGGCCGCTCCATGCGCCGGATGGCGTCGATGTACACGCCGCGCCCCATGCCCACATCCGCCATGCCGCGCAGCGCGGACAGCATCAGGCCGCTCACCGCGCGGCGTGTCAGCAACACGTCCTGCTCGGTCTGCACCACCATGTCCATGCCGGCTTCGCCGGCAGCTTCCGGCGCCTCGGGCAGCTCGATGCCCACCGCCTGCATGAAGGGCACCATGGCGTCGCGCCGTCCATACGCCAGCACCACATCGCCGGCGCGCAGCAATTCGTCGGGCGATGGCTTGAAGGTCTGGCCATCGCGCCGGATGCGCCGGATCGTCACGCCCAGCGCCACCGCCTGCTCGGCCGCCAGCACTGTCTGGCCCGCGGCGGTCCGCACCTCGATCACGCGTCCCACCAGGCGCGGCAGCGCGCTGTACTGGCGCGCACCCATATCGGACTCGCCACCGAGCCGGTGCCAGAGCGCCGCGGCAGACTCGCGCAGGTTGATGCGCAATAGCAGTGGCGCCAGCTGGCTGGTGAACAACACGATCGTGATCAGCCCAAACAGATAGGTCACGCTGTAGGCGGTGACGATATTGGTCTGCAGCTCGCGTATCCGGTCGGGGGGCAGGCCAAGCCTGCCGATGGCCTCGGAAGCGGTGCCGATCACCGCCGACTCCGTCGCGGCGCCTGCCAGCAAGCCCGCCGCGGTACCCTGGTCCAGGTTCAGCACCACCACCGCCAGCGCCATCAGCGCCAGCACCACGGTCACCTCGACGACCGACAACAGGCCAATGCGCCAGCTGCGCGCGACGTTGGCAAAGAACTGCGGGCCGCCGGTGAAACCCAGCGCAAAGATGAACAGGGCAAAGAAGACGTTACGCACGTCGGTGTCGATCCGCGCACCGCTTTGGCCGATCACCAGCGCGGCAATCAGCGTGCCGCAGATGCCGCCGAACTGGAACGGCCCCACCTTGACCGCACCCACGGCGTGCCCCACGGCCAGCGCCAGGAACAGGGCGATCTCGGGTTGCGTGGCTAGCAGGTGGACAATGGTTTCCATGGAGCAGCGGCGGCTGTCAGGGCGGAATCACGGGGTCCACGGGGTACCGGCGCAACGGGGGCGCGACACGGGCGTCAGCCCGCGATCCTTCCCCGGCGGGCACCGCGCAGATTTGGCGTGGGCCATTATCACTGCCGCTACTTGGCACGCGTGCTGAAAGCTTTTGTTTCTGATTTAAGCGGTGTCAACGCGCGTAGCGCCGGGGCCTGGCTTATCGGCTGAAGCGTGCCGAGGCAAGTGCAGCAAAGCAATCAGGCTGAGAGAGCCGGCGGTGCGTGAGGATATTGCATTGCGCAATTCCTCGCGGCCGCCGATTCATCTGGGGAAGCCCCAGATGTCACTATGGGTATGACTGCTTGCTAGCAGCGCCCTTTCTTCGCCTGGCCAGGCGGACAGAAACCTGGACCGGGGCCCGGATCCACCACGACGGTAGCGGGCGCTACCACTGCACCGTTTGGCGTATAGACTGTGCGCAACCCGACAGGGGTGTCTTGCCAAGGACATACGTGAACCGGCGGGGCGTCGTGCATTGCATCATTGGCGACCCCGCATTTGGTGGCATGACAGTGCTGATGCTAGCTAGTGCTTATCGCTTTCCGGGTACCAGTAGATGCGCTTGCGTTTGCCGACGCCAGCGATATTGACCTTCTGCGCACCGAGCGCAGAGGTGGCATCGCCGCCGCCAGGGCCGGTCTGGTTCCCCCCGCCGAGCAAGACCGGCACCACGGTCGCGCTCGTGCCGCTGCCGATCGACACCATGCCGAACACGGACGACGGCGGGAAGCCGCCGCCGTCCAGGATGATCGAGCGGGCCGGGTTTTGCCCGGCCGACGTCAGGAAGCTGAAGGAGTAGCTACGGGCGATCCCGAGATTCGGATAGCACGTGCTGGCATCCGGCACTCTTGGCGTGTTGGTGCCGATCGTGGTGTAGCCACTGACCGTCAGCGGCGCGTTGACCGCTTTCTCGCCGGGATTGGTCAGCGTGATGTAGAAGCCCGAACCCGAGCCGTCATAGGTGCCCGTCAGGGTCGTGGCGTCGACGAGGCCGGCCTCGGTGATCGGCTTCCAGGTCGGCGGCATGCCGAGGATGTTGGTGTCCTTCAACATGTAGAGCCGATTGACCACGTTGTAGGCCGTGCCCGGCGTCGTCGAGGCAGAATACAGCGGATGCTCGCGGTCCCCCGTGCCGGCCGTGACGGCATCGTAGCCAGCGGTGGAGACGACATCGGGGGGGTAGAAGAACTTGCGTGCAGCGTTTGTGCCGGACGCGCCGCCGAGGGCGGCAAGCTTGTTCAGGGTCCAGTTTGCCGGCGCATTCCCCGCGGTAGTCTCCAGATCCGCGCGCCAAATGTTGCCACCGACGTCGCCGACATAGAAGCGTTCGATGTACCCGTCGCCGTTGCGGTCGAGCACGGTCACATCCGAGGGGATGGCACGAGTCAGGCCCGGCACTGGCAGACAGGTGCCGCCCATGCCCGCGCAGCTGGGCAGGGCGCTCCATACGGGGGAGCCGGTCAAGGCATCGAGTACCAGAACGCCCCGCCCCATGATGTCGGTGCCTGGTGCGGGATCACTGTCCTCCGTCGTGTCGTAGCCAGCACCCATGACGATGAGCGGGGACGTGCTGCCTCGCGCACGTATCACGCGCGGCTGGGACCAGCTCTGGCCAAGTTCAGGGAAGTCGGCGTTGGTGCGCTTCCATAGGTAGCGAGGGTTGGCGGGGTCGGTCACATCCAGGGCATAGATCAGCCGGCCGCCGCGGCGTGCAGTCAGGTAGAGCACGATGCGCGGATGTGCCGGGTCCCGCAGGTCTTGCATGACCGTCGTGCTGCCGTCGAAGAAATAGTCGCGTGGTGTCGGTGCCGGGGTAATGCCACCCGGCGTGGTCGAGAGCTTTACCTCCGGCGAATTGGTATAGATGCGGCTGAGCTTGCCGAGAAACTCCGGAGCAATAAAGCCCCAGAGCTCGCCGCCGGGCCTTACGCTGCCGATCCCCTGTGCCTGATTGCCGTTGATCGCGTGGAACACGCCGTCGTTGGTGCCATAGAACACCACGACGCCCGTGCTTCCACCATAGTTGACGACCGCCGGCCGCGAGTGCAGCACATCGGCGTGAATCGAACCGCGCACGGTGACTAGTGAGCCGGGACCTTGCTCCGCCTCCTGGCCGGCGATGCTGCTGGCATCCGCAGCTTGAACATCCGCGCCGCGCATCCAGGCAATCAGCTTGGGCAATTCCGTACTGCTGATGGTTGCCGCACCGCTGGTTCCGGCGTTGACGGCCGCAAGGCCATTGGCGCCGTTCAGCCATGTGTTGGCGGTATCGAACGTTGGCATGGCGGCGTTGGTTGGGCAGTTGCCCGCGCCGTTGCACGTGAACAGTACCCGGCTATCCTGGCTGGTCAGCAATTGGGCACGCAGCATCTCGCCTGCGCCGCCTTTCTCCACCACCTCTCCATCGGGAGAGTCCAGGTTCCATCCAGTGCTCGATGGGCTGTTCGTCCAGAAGCCCTTGGCGGGCCATTTTGCTACCCCGCCGGTGCCATAGCCGCTTGTGCTGAACGTGAGCGGGGGCTCAGCGGTCCAGTAGCTGACGGCACCCGGCGAAATGAATCCGGTCGAGGCGTTGCTGATCGCGCTATTGCCGCTGGCATCCTGCAGTACGATATTGCCCTTGCTGTTGTAGCCAATCCGGTATTGCTTGAGATTGCCCATCCAGCGCGGCGCGGCGGTGGCGTCTGGGCGGAACATGCCGACATAGACCTGGTTGAGGAACTGGCCTTGCGCATTCACCGATGCCGGCAAGCTCACCGAGGCAAAGACGCTGTTGACGGCCTGCACTTCGTTGAAGATCTGCAGCAAAGCGGAAGTCAGTCCGTTGACATCTCCGAGCTGGACCTCATAGGTCTTGCCGCCGCCATTGGTCCCCATGCTATCTGTGAACTGGACGTAATCCGGGTTCTTGCCATCAGTCACCGCGATCGTGTAGGTCACGATGTTCTGCTGGTTGGCCATGTTGCCCTGTACGTCCGTCTGGTACATGAAGCGAGCCCATTCGTCGCCCCAGTTGCTCTGGTATCCGTTGTAAGGGGCGGGAATCGTGATTTGCTGTTGCTGGGCGGTAGTCGCGCCCGCGGCTACCAGCGCGTTGAAGGCGTTCTGGCCAGTGTCCTGCGGCTTGCCGTTGTTGACGGCGTTGGCGATATAGATAACGAAATTGCGCTGGCAGGGATTGTCGATGGTCGATGTGTACTTGGTGCCCGACAAGCCGGTCTGCCCTGCGTAGAAGGCCCATGACTCCTGCATGCCTCCGCCAACCTGCGAGTTGTTCGCGTTGTCGGCCTGGCGATCGATGGACTTCACATACGTCAGGAAATTGTCCACGCCGGTGCTGTCCATCAGCGGCAGCTTGTAAGGCGCCACCGACGGGAACCGCATCGAGCCGCCGACATTTTTCCCGGTGCCGAACATCATCACACCGAGATTCAGGTTGCCCAGCAGGGCGGGGCTGTTCTTGATGGACGCCACCGCGTTATAGAGCGCGCACTGCTCGGCGCCGACATCCTTGCCCGCGTTATTGCTGGATACCACGTTCGCCGTGGAGCAGGTGAAGCTGGCCGAAGCATCCCAGGTTGACGCGTTGTCGAACAGAATCAGCACATTGGGCTTGCCAGCCTGTGGCTGCAAGCCAGTGTACAAGTCGATGTCCTCCGCCATTGCCGGGCGCACGACGCAGAGTGAGAACAACGCGGCAATGGCAATGCGCGAGGCGATGCATCCGGCGGATTGGCGCATGGTGAGTCCTGGGGTACGAGGTGAAATGATCAGATCAGCCGCCCATGGGCGGGGACAAGCTCACGGACAAGCCGTGCCGGTCGGAACGCGTACTGCAACTCCCTGGTGCAAGGTAGTGCTGGTGCCGGTGGCGCTATCGTTGACGCTGGCGTTTACATCCCATTGCGTGGCGTTGCATAAAGAATTGCCGCCACCGCCTCCGGAGGCGGTCAGCATGCCGGTGTTCTGGTTGCCGTTGCCGATGAAGCAGGAAACATCGTCGGCGTTGGTGGTATCCAGATCGGTATTCTTGATCGGCTTGCTGGTCTGGCACACAGGAGCGGCAACCTGTGCCGTGTAGTCCGCGCTGCCATCGCCATTGACGTCGACCGGCACACTGGCGGCGGCCGCCGCCGGGCTGGCGGTGAAGTCCTTGCTGATGACCTGTTCGATGGCTTGTTGTGCTGCATTCTGCGCTTCGACGCCATGCTGCTGGTTGGCGGCGACCTTCACATTGACGACGCTGGACCCAACCAGCGATATCGTCATCAGCATGAAGATGACGAGGAAGATCAACGTAACGATCAGGGTGGCGCCGGACTCCCCGCGTTGTGCGTATTGCATGGCTTACTCCCGGCGGCCTGCCACATTGGCCAGCCTTGCCACCCGGGCATAGACATGGCGCTTGAAGCCGTCGTTGAATGGGCCGCTCGTGGTGGGCCGCCCGAGATCATAGGTGCGGCTGTCGGTCCAGCCGAGCGAGGTTCGTTGTGCACGGGCCAGGATGTTGATGCGTACCGATGTCACGTTCTGCCAGTTGGTGAGTGCGGCGACCGTCCAGTCATAGGCCGGCGCCGAGGCGCAGCTCGCCTGGTTGTTCGCGCCGGGGTCGCTGACATAGCAGTCGGCGGAGCCGTTATTGTCGAGGTCCACCCCGTAGGACAAGTGCATATCCTGGATGCCTTGCGCCATCGAGCTGACCTGAAAGGCACCGCCGGTCAGTTCGGCCATTTTCAGCGTCGGCACGCCATCGCCGTTTCCGGAGCACACATCGCAGGCGGCAAGATAAAAGATGCGCACGACCGCCTGGCGCAACGCCGTGGGCGTGGCCGCGTCACATGCCTTGGTGCGCATCGTGAAGGCCGGCGCGCTGGCGCCGAACACGAACGATGTGGCGTCATTGGCGCAGAATGAAACCTGCATATAGGCCTGCCCGGCGACGGGTGCCGTGGTTGGCGTCGTCGATACGCGCCTGATCACCAGGACCTCCGAGGTTGGCGCGAGGCCAGGCAGGCAAGGGAGTACCGTGCCTGGCGCGTAGCCCTGCACGGCAAGCGGTACTGTGGCGGGCGAGCTGGCAAAGCCGAGTGCATCAGGTGCCGTGGCACATGCGGCGGGGCCTGCCACCGCTGCTCCACTCGTTACGCTGGCAGCGCCAAAAAAGCCCGCAAGCTCGATTTCGCGCCCGAGTGTGTCCAGCACGTAGCGCCCGTTCTCCACCTGCTCTGCGCTATTGGAAAACTCGGAGCGTGACCGCGTGGTGGAGAAGTACAGGCTCCCGAGCGCTGTCAGGAGCAGCAGCCCCAAGGTCAGCCCGACCATCAGCTCGATCAAGGAAAGGCCGCGCTGACGGCGCCGCATTGCAATGTGCTGGCTGGTCACGAGAGCACTCCAATGCGTACTTGAATACTCACCGCGCGGCGGTTCGCGTCATCGCCAAACTGCCCACTGCCACAAGGCAGCGCGGGGGCTGCGGTCTTGGCGAGGCCCTGCCACGCTACCGTGATGCGATAGATCTGGTTCGCGGCATCGATGGCTTCGATACAGCCAAGCGCGCCGATCATCGCACCGACCGCCTTGCCGCCACTGATCTCCGCGCTCCCGAGCAACTCGGTACCCCAGGCTGCCAGGTCGGCATTGGCAATGGCCACCTGGGCTGCGGTTCCGATCGCGCAAGCCGGCGGGGCAACGCTCGCGCTGCCCGCCGTCGTGATGATTGTGCCGCTGGCATAGCAGGGCGCGGCCTGGCGATTCCCGTTCAGGCGTGCCGCCATGTCCTGTAGCAGTGTCAGTGCCTGCACGCGTTGATAGGATTCCATCTCCGACTGACTGGAGCGCGCGATCAGGCCCGCAGTCCCAAGCAGCGCCACTAGCAAGATCACGACGGATATCAAGACCTCGATCAGTGTGGCGCCGCACTGCGAGGACCGGGCCGCGCACTTGCCATGGCGTGACGCGCGCGGAGTCATGTGCAAGCTCCGGATACCACAGCGATGCGCCCGGTGCCGCTCACTTGCACGCAGATCGTAGAGGCCGGCTGGGGAGAAACGGAAGGCGCGACCTGGAACGTCAGGCTCCCGGTCGCGGGCCTGCCGTCGTTGCCGATCGCAAGGGAGTTGCCCGCGCTGGCAGTGATTGCAATGCCGTCATAGGGGCCGAAGCTGCGCACCTTCTCGGTGCCTGCCGTGACGGACCAGCCACTGGCCCAGGCGCTCGATGCGGCCATGGTGATGGTGCTGTTGCGCTTCACCGCTTCGCTACGGGTCAACGACACGGCGGCAGAGAGGTCAAGCGCAGCATTACGCGCGCGTTGCGTCGCAACCATGCTCGAGAACGAAGGGGCCGCGGCAAACGCAATGATTGCCAATATCATCAGCGTGGCCAGCAGCTCGATCAATGTGAATCCGCGCTTGGGGAGAAGGCCGGCAGCGCGCCATGCAGTGAAATTTCGCATAGGCTATTTCCAGCAGTTCAAGCTGCCGCCCGACGCGCTCTTGTCCCCGCTGCCTGACAGGGTAAGCGTTCCGCACGCGGTGTCGTTGGTGGCCTGCCCGCCTTGCGGTGTCGCGGACAGCACATAGCCGGGCGGTGGTCCCGCGACCACGGTGACAGTGATCTGGTAATTCGGGGAAACCGTGGCGGGAAGGCTGGCGTAGCCGAGCGTGGCAAGGCTGGAGGCATAAGCCCGGTTGTCTACCAGATAGCGCTCCTGCATGCTGGAGACCTCAAGCAGGAAAGATTCCGCTGCCACGCGATTGGATCGCACGACGTACTGGAGATAAGACGGGTAGGCGACTGACGCGAGAATCGCAATGATTGCCACGGTCACCATCAGCTCGATCAGCGTAAAGCCGGCCTCGAGCCGAGTGTGCCGGTCGCAACCGATACACACCGTGGCCGCCCCAAAATCCCGAAATAACCGATGTTTTCGGCTATATCGCACCGCCGGGCTTCTTTGGCCCATGCTCGCGCTCCTGTTTTAATTTTTCTCCAGATGACCCTGTTCCGGAGGTACTTCGCGGGGAGTGTAGTCGCGATTCACGTCATGGTCAAAGCCTCGGCTGCATGGCTTGGCCGGCGTTGTAACGCGCCCACTATCGGCCGGGCAATGGACTCCCCGCGGCAGGAATTCGCTTGCAGCATGGACGATCTGCAAACAGAAATCAGCAATGTGATTTGGGATTATCTTTTAAAAAAATCGACACTTCTGGTGCTCGCAGATGAGGGGATCGGAGTGCCTGACTCGAGCCGAAGGGGCTCAATGGCGGCGGGATCCGCCACCCATCCGGAAGTCCGGCCGCAACTGACTTCGGTGACGATGAGGTGCTTGCCGCCGTACCGGTTTGCTCTCGATTGCAGAAGCCGATTAGTCGGCCTCATTGCATAATCCCGCTGCATCTTTCATCAATGCACGCGTGATCCGGACCTACAGTGGCGGCATTGCAATAGCTGAGGGAGATGTCCATGCTTTCCGCCCTGACTTTCGGCCTTGTGCCCCTGGCCGCCGACTGGGCGCTCGCGGGCAATGCCGCGCTGCGCTTTGCCCGTGCCAAGCCAGTCGAGCCGCATCTGGACCTTGGCCACGACGAGTGGTTTCCGGTGGCGGCACCGTCCTATCTGGCCACCCTCAGGCAGCGTGCCCTGCCCAAGCTGTTCGGTGAGGCGATGCTGCTCTCGCACAGCCGCCACGCCTGGGAGCCCTGGTTCCGGGAAGCCGGCTTGCCGATGCCGCGCAGCCACCGGGTGACCACCTTTACCGACACCGGCCTGATGCTGGACGCCGCCATTCGCGGGCAGGGCATCGCGTACGGACGCCGCTCGCTGCTGCTGCATCTGCTCAAGTCCGGGCAACTGGTGCGGTTGTCGCCGGTCAGCTTGTCATCGGCGCACTCGTACTATCTGATGGTGTCAGAGCGGTTCGAGGCCTCGCCGGAGGTGCGGGTGGTGCACGGGTGGATCAAGGCGCTGGTGGGGGAGGGGTAGAGGTAGAGCCCCGGCCACAATCTGTTTCCCGCGCTATGCAGGGCTAGAGGACGTAAAAAAACCTGGCGCTCTCGGTATGGCTGTTTGCGTCCAGGCGCCGATTCCTACCTGATGCGTCTCTTGTGTCCTAAGCCGCCAGATGGACGGCGAAGGCAGGCAATGCGCCGGATTGAACCGGTGTGAGCCGGTTGTCCGCCCGCATGCACTACGCTGCAACCAAAGGGAGCCGGAGGGCCAGCACGGGCCGAGCTGCCTGGGCTGGACGATGCCAGAGGCACGCAAACAGGAGGCCGCCATGCAAGCCACGCAACCCCCCGCGATCCGCCGCATCAACATCGCGTTGCAAGGGGGCGGCACCCACGGGGCATTCAGCTGGGGCGTGCTGGACCGGCTGCTGGAAGACAAGCGCATCGGTATCGACGGCATCAGCGGCACCAGCGCCGGCGCCGTCAACGCCACCGTGCTCGCCTACGGCCTGGCAAGCGGTGGGCCGGAGGGCGCGCGGCAGGCCCTGGAGGCGTGCTGGCGCAAGGTGTCCGACTGCGCAAAGCTGAGTCCCTTGCAACCTACCTGGCTGGACCGGTTGATGGGCGCCGGCGGCAATATGGAGATGTCGCCCGCGTGGATGATGTTCGACCATCTCACGCGTTTCTACTCGCCTTACCAGCTCAATCCTTGCAATCTCAACCCGCTGCAGAACATCCTGGATGAGACCATCGATTTCGAGGTGCTGCGCCGCAGCAAGAGCGTCAAGCTGTTCCTGTGCGCAACCAATGTGCTGCGCGGGCGCATCCGCGTGTTCAGCACTGGCGAGGTCTGCGCCAAGGCCGTGATGGCCTCGGCCTGCCTGCCGACGCTGTTCCAGGCCGTGGAGATCGACGGCGAGTATTATTGGGACGGCGGTTACATGGGCAACCCGCCGATCTATCCGCTGATCTATGAGACCGACAGCCGCGATGTGCTGATCATCCGCCTCAACCCTATCCATATTCCACAGGTGCCTGTTACGGCACGCGAAATCCTGGACCGTATCAACACGCTCAGCTTCAACTCCTCGTTGATGCGAGAGATGCGCGCCATCGAGTTCATCACCCGGCTGATCGACGAAGGCGCGCTCGACCCGTCACGCTACCGCCGCATGCTGATCCACAGCATCGATGCCGAAACCGAGATGGCACGGCTGGGCGCGCCCAGCAAGTTCAACGCGGACTGGGCCTTCCTGCGCAGCTTGTTCACGCTCGGGCGCGAGCGCGCCGACGCCTGGCTCGCGGCAAACTTCGAGGCACTCGGCCAGCGCTCTTCGATCGATATTGCTGAAACATTCCTTTGAGCGTTCGGCCGCGTACTACCATCAGTGCAGGGCGCCGCGCGAGGCGCGCGGCGAGCGAACGGGTTGAGGTGCATATTGAGGTGCATATGGACCGGGAATCGATGCCTGCGATGTCCGACGGCGACGGTTCCGTACTGTTCGCGGATATCAGCAGCAGCACCAAGCTGTATGAAAAGGCAGGCAACACGGCTGCCTTCGGTGCAATCGGGCAGTGCATTGCCCTGATGAAGTCCTGTTCGTCGGCGCAGCAAGGCCGCGTGGTGAAGACCATCGGCGATGAAGTCATGGCAGTGTTCCCCTGCGCCGAGAATGCCATGCAGGCTGCACTCGACATGCAAATGGCGATTGCGGCGCTGCCGCCCGTATCCGGCATCCCCATGTCCATCCATATCGGCTTTCACCACGGCCCGCTCCTGCATGATGCATCGGGCGACGTCTTCGGCGACACGGTGAACCTTGCCGCGCGCCTCACCAAGCTCGCATCGCAGGGGCAGATCATCACCAGCAAGGACGCCGTGGCGCATCTGCCGGCAAGCCTGCGCCAGGCGATGCGCTACCTCTACCCGATACAGGTGCGCGGCAAGGACGTGCCCGTGGAGTTGTTCGAAGCGATATGGCAGCAGAACGCCGACTTGACCATTCTGGCCGACGTCAGCCAGCGCGCGATCCGCCCCGCGCTGCTAACGCTGCGGTATCGGGAGATGGAGGTCCGCATGAATGGCGCCTCGCCGCCGGTCACGCTAGGGCGCGACGCCGCGATGACGATCGTCGTTGCGGATCCGCAGACATCGCGGTTCCACGCCATGATCGAGGTCCGCGCCGGCAAGTACATGCTGATCGACAGAAGCGCGAACGGTACGCATGTCGCCATCGACGGTGATGACGAAGTCATCCTGCGCCGCGATGAGGTTGCGCTGAGAGGGCACGGCTGGATTACGTTCGGGCAGTCGATGGCTGGCGCCGGGGAGCGGGTTGAGTTCTTTCCGGCTTAGCTTCGGGCCGGCGCGCTGTACGGACTCTCAGCGTGTGGTGAAGCTGCGCTCGCCCTTGGGCGTATCGACTTGTTTCTTTTGGGAAATATAGTGGTGCCCGGGGTCGGACTCGAACCGACACGCCTTGCGGCGGGGGATTTTGAGTCCCCTGCGTCTACCTGTTTCACCACCCGGGCTGAGTGGGTGCTGGCGGATTTGCCGGGAGTCCGGCGTACCAGCACGGTGCTGAGCCGGTAATTATGCCGCAAATCCTGCCAGGCCACAACTGGCTCCGGTAGCGGGCCCCCAACGCGTCCCATCCGCAGCCCTGGCGCCTGCGCTTGTCCCGCGTCGCCCGGCTGCGATCGCGGGATTCAGGCGGCTTCCGGGTGGTACAGCGGATGAAGCCGGCTAAGGGGGAGGGGTGCAGGCGCTCCCAGTCGTGGCAAGTGTGGGCCAGTTCGGCCTCGGTGAAGACGGAATGATTCTTCTGGCGGCTGACCGGTGCATGGCCGCGGCGGTCCGTTCACCCTGGTACCACCTTTCTGATCGCGTATTCTCCCTTTACTGGTAGCTCATCGTAAAAGTCGCACGACCATTTGCCGTTCCTGCTTTCACCGCGGGTGCGGTCTGAATGTACCGGGCTGTCAGCGGTATATGGAATGCACCCTGGCCATATGAACCAGCCTTCCACTGATTCTTGTTGCCCGCGGCACTGGAATCCGGGCCATACTTGATCACCGCGGTCCCGAATAAAACCTGAATACCAATGCCGGAGGCAGTAGAGTCATTTGTAAGGCGCAGGGTATCTGAGAAATTACCCGGATCGGTTTGATCGGTCAGTGTCACATAGATATTTGTGTCCGGGCCGGTAGTTCCCCCAGAACACAGCAATGTAATATTAAATGACTGACCCGATGACGTTTTGCCAGTGCCAGTGAAAATATGTGCGCTTACGTCTTTGAGAGGGACCGCAATCGATGATGTCGATACCTTGCACGTGGGGAGGGTCGGCTGTACCACGACACCTCCTCCCGACCAAGTGTAGCTGGCATAGTCCCCGATCACGTTCGACCCTTGCCCTCCGTACCAGTACGCGAACTTTCCTGTCAATACACCGCCGGCGGTAATTGGACCTGTTTTTATAAGTTCAACGTGCAGCGTATGGTTATAAAATCCCGCGGGAAATGTGGCAATGCAGCCGTCTGGAAAATACTTATCCGCAAGGCACGGTATGGACGGCGGCGTGCCAGACATCTTGAACCGGTACGCAACGCCGGGTATTTCAGTCTCGTAGAGATTATCGCCCAGGTAGCGCGTTGTTCCTTTGTAGCTCATGGCGAAGTACCCTACGGGGCAAGCGTAAGCGCCGCTGCCACGAAAATTCGTACGAAGGTCTCCTTTCCATAGCACGGTTCCGTCCGGGACCCCTGGATCGAAAACAATTGCCGGCGGTGGTGTCATAAGCGTTTTCCAGGGACAATCCAAATACTGGGCTTGCGCTATGGAAGGTATCGCATTCAAAAAAATAGATATGCTAAAAAAAGCGAAAATTCGAATCAATTTTTTCATCATTCTACGGAATAGGTAAGATTTGATTGTGGCCTTGTCGCAAGGCGAATCGCCCACCGTTATTGGTTCCGGAGCCAGCAAGCATGCGTGAACTGTTTTTATCAAGGAGGTGGTCGTTGTCCAGACGCCGCTGTGGCCGCGGTTTCTCGTCTCGCATTCCATGTTGGTTTCGCAAAATTTCTCCGCCAGATATTTTCTGCTAAATTTTTTTGACTTTAAATTTGGATTGATGCATCGGATTTTTCGAGCAGGCCGCCTCAATCCGCTGGTGATTTCCTGATCCCCCATCTTTTTGCGTACCAGCAGTTCATGCACGATGTGGCGGCTTTGATGGCGCAACTGTAGTGTATTTCCTGTGGGGAAATATTAAAATAGGACGTGTCCTAAATTTCTACCGAAAAGATAAGACAAGATCCTAAATTTCGCTCCGGCATTGGGAAGATTCTCTGCGGTTTGCCAAGGCCATCGATGTCCGATAGCCCCATGGCGCGTATTGCCTGGAAGCTAGCCGCAGGCAATGCCGTTGCATGGCCGAAGCGTCAGGGTGGCGCCCAGCTGGCGCTGGACGGCCGTGGGCCGATATCCGGGAAGTTGTCGATATCTGGCGCTGCGCGAACTGGCTAGCATGCTTGCAGCCGTGGCGCCGCCCGGTTTCTCTCATCCTCCCCGGAGCCACATGTCAGCCCAGCCCTCCCTCGCCAGCCTTGCACAGCTGCCGTCGCAGGATCCCGCCTTCTTCGCAAGCGAATACAACAACCGGGCCAACGTGCCCGACAATGCCGCCCACATGGCCCACTGGGCGGAGTTGTCGCGGCAGGTGCGCAAGCGCACCGGCTGGCTGGAGGACCTGAGCTATGCCGGTGCCGAGCCTGGCCCGCACGCGGCGGACGAGCGGCTCGATTACTTTCCGGCCGAGCCGGGCGCCACCGATGGGCCGCCGCCGCTGCTGGTGTTCCTCCACGGCGGCTACTGGCGCGCGCTGGACAAGCGCGACCACAGCCTGGTGGCCAATGCGTTGCCGCACTGCGGCGTGTCGGTGGCGGTGATCAATTACTCGCTGTGCCCGGCGGTGACGGTGGAGACCATCGTGCTGCAGGCCGTGCGCAGCGTGGCGTGGCTGTACCGGGAGTCCAGCCGGCTTGGCCACGACAAATCGCGCATCTTCGTGGGCGGGCATTCCGTTGGTGGCCACATGGCCGCGATGATGCTCACCACGCTATGGCCGCGCGTAGGCAGCGATCTGCCCGCCGACCTGGTCAAGGGCGTGGTCTCGGTCAGCGGCCTGCATGACCTGGAGCCGCTGCGCCGGGCGGACTTCCTGCAGGTCGACCTGAAGCTATCGGCGCGCGACGTTGACCGGCTCTCGCCGGCCTTCCTGCCGCCGGCCACGGATGCGCCGCTGGTCACCGCGGTGGGCGGGCTGGGGCCGGGCGAATACCATCGGCAGACCGATCTGCTGCGCGCCGGCTGGCCCGCCAACGCGCAGGCACCGGGCGCGGCGCATGTGCCGATGCCCGACAGGCACCATTTCAACGTGATGCATGATTTCGCCGACAAGGACAGCCCGTTGCTGCTGGCTGTGCGGCGGATGATGGGGGTGGCTTAGCGCCTCCTTTTTGGCCACTCCCCGGCCACTTTCAGGCCACGCCTCGGCCATTCAGCCCTCCAGCACCCGCAGCAGCGACGACGTATCGTCCTTGCCCCAGCCCTTTTCCATCAGCGTGCCGAGCTGGCGCGAGGTGGCTTGCATGGCCGGCAGCTCCAGCCCGAGCTGGCGCGCAATCTCCGCGGCCAGGCCGAAGTCCTTGTCGTGCAGCCGCGCTTCGATACCGGGGGCAAAGTCGTGGGCGACCATCTTCGGTCCCATCATGTCGAGCATGCGGCTGCCGGCCATGCCGGTGGCCATGGCTTGCAGCACGCGGCCGCTGTCTACCTGCTGTGCCTGCGCGAAGCGCATGGCTTCGGCAATGCCTTCGATATTGACCACCTGCGCGATCTGGTTGCACAGCTTGGCGACTTGCCCCGCGCCATGATCGCCGATGTGGGTGATGGTCTTGCCGAGCAGCGCGAGCAGCGGCCGCACGCGCTCCAGCATCTCGGCCTTGCCGCCCACCATGATGGTGAGGCTGGCGGCCTCGGCGCCGACCGTGCCGCCGGAGACCGGGCAGTCCAGTGCTTCGATGCCGCGCTCGGCCAGCCTGGCGGCGATCTCGCGGGTGACGATGGGCGAGATGGTGCTGTGGTCGATGCAGATGGTGCCCGGCGCCGCGCCTTCGATCACGCCGTGCTCGCCCAGCAGCACGGCCTGCACGTCGTCCGATGACGTGACGTTGGTAAACACCACCGAGGCGCCGCGCGCTGCTTGCGCCGGCGTGGTGCAGGGCACGGCGCCAAGCGCGCGGGCCGCGTCGGCGGCCTCGGGGCGGCGTACATAGGCGCGCACGGCGTGGCCGCCGGCGAGCAGGTGGCGCACCATCGGCGTACCCATGGCGCCAAGGCCGATAAAGCCAATCGTCGTATTGCTCATCTCAAATATCCTTACTTGTCTGACGCGTAGGCAAACTTGCCGTCGCGGATCACACCCATCACGCGCGAGCGCTGGTCAAAGCCCTGATGGTCTTTCGCGCTCAGGTTCATCACGCCATTGGGAATGGTCAGGTTGGTGGTCGTCTCCAGCGCATCGCGCATGGCGTGGCGGAACTCGCGCGTGCCGGGCTGCGCGCCGCTCTTGCCGGCACGGCGCGCGGCGTCGTCCAGCAGCATCCACGCGCCCCAGGCATCGCCGGCGAATTGCGTGATGCTGTCCGCGCCGTACTTTGCCTCATAGCGCGTCACGAAATCCAGCGCCACCTTCTTTACCGGATGGCCGTCCGGCAACTGCCGCGCTACTACCACCGGCCCGGTCGGGAACAGCGTGCCTTCCACATCCTTGCCGCCCACCCGCAGGAAATCCCAGGTGGCGATGCCGTGCGTCTGATACACCTTGCCCTTGTAGCCGCGCTCGGCCAGGGTCTTCTGCGGCAATACCGACGGCGTGCCCGCGCCGGCAATCAGGATTGCATCCGGGGTGGCGGCCATCAGCTTGAGCACCTGCCCGGTCACCGAAGTATCGGTGCGCGAGAAGCGCTCATTGGCCACCACCTTGAGCTTGCGCACATCCGCCAGCTTGGAGAACTCGCGCCACCAGCTCTCGCCATAAGCATCGTTGAAGCCGATGAAGCCGACAGTCCTGATGCCGTGGTTGCTCATGTACTCGGTCAGGACCGTAGCCATATGCGAATCGTTTTGCGGCATCTTGAACGCCCAGCGCCGCTTGGGGTCCGACTGCGGCTCGATGATGGCAGCCGACGCAGCCAGCGCCACCATCGGCGTCTCGCCCTCCGCCACGGCATCCAGCGCAGCAATGGCGGTGGGCGTGATGTTGGGGCCCACCACCACATCCACCTTTTCCTCGGAGATCAGCTTGCGCACATTGCGCACGGCCGCGGCCGGGTCGGAGCCATCGTCCAGGATCACGTACTGCGCGCGCTGGCCGCCCAGGGTTTGCGGCCACATCATGATGGTGTTCTTGGACGGGATACCGATGGAGGCGGCGGGGCCGGTGGTGGAAACGTCGATGCCCACGCGGATGTCGGCGTGGACGGGGAGGGCTTTGAGGCAAGCGAGCAGAAGGGCGGCGCACGGCAGGGCGGTGCGATTGAGCGGGTGGGGCACGGTTAGTCTCCTCGGTGTTTCTTGTTGTTGGCCTGGCGCGCGATCAGTAGGGCTGTCGAACCGTAGAACAGTCAATCAGTAATCGAGCCGCCCGCGCAATTCGTCGAACGGTACCATCACATGCTCGCGATAGGCGGGGCGTTGCTTGAGCCGCTCGTACCACGCTTCTACATTGGGCAGGCGCGGCCTCTCGATTTCCAGCTCGAAGTATCGATACAGGTTCGTCCCGGCCGGAATATCCGCCAGCGTCAGGCGGTTGCCATTGAGGAACGGGCGACCGGCAAGCACACGGTCGAGAATCCGGAAGTGCTGCGCACAAAAGCGCGAGGCTATTGTTGATGCCGTTCCAGTCCCGCTGCGCCGGCGGCGTGCGATAGAAGCCCCAGAACACGCCAGTCAGGAAGGCAGGCTGCAAGGTGGTCTGCGACCAGTCCATCCAGCGCTCCACGTCAGAGCGCCTGCTGGCATCTTCGTCCCAGAAGCCAGGCTTGCCATGGCAAGCGGCCAGATACCGCAGGATGCTGTGCGATTCCCAGACCACCGTGCCGCCATCGTCGATGACAGGGATCTTGCCATGCGGATTCATGGCCAGGAATTCAGCCGTGTCGTTGATGCCGAAACCGCCGCCAGCCGGGATGTGCTCATGCGCAAGACCGAGTTCGCCGACCAGCCACATCACCTTCTGCACATTGAATGAGCTACGCCGCCCCCAGACCCTAAGCACAAGCATCCCCTCCCAGAATTCGCCACCATGCAGCGGCAATTGTAAATCGGCAGCGGCTAGCTACCGCACTCGCCTCGCGCCGATCGGCTCGACGCGGGAGGCGAACCCGATCAGCGGCATGATTGGCGTGTGCTTGATGTAGACGGCGTTCGATGTTCGATGCTTGATTGTTTCACTCTGGCGCAATACGGATAATTGAAAGTGAAAATCACTCGCATTCATTGGTGAGATATGGAAGCGTAGACATCCGCCGCCGAGTGGGTTGTGGCGACGAGAAGGCACATCAGCTTGAGGCGAGACCCTGATCGCGCACTTCGCGCACTTCGTCTAAGGCCTTGTCCCAAGTTGTGCATTGCAGGCGAGAGGCGGGGATATAGAGTGACCCACAGGCAAGCAACGAGACCCCGCCATGGAAACCCTCCCAAGCCGCTACGATTTTTCGACGACCGTGGAACGCTTGCTCGCGGCCTTCAAGGACAAAGGCATGACGATCTTCGCGCGGATCGACCATGCCGAGGCTGCACGCAACGCCGGGCTGGCAATGCCGCCGACGCAGGTGCTGATCTATGGCAACCCAAAGGGGGGAACGCCGTTGATGCTCGCGGCACCCAGCGTTGCGCTGGACTTGCCTCTGCGCGTATTGGTGCGCGATGACGGCCAGGGCAGCACCTGGGTGAGCTTCCATACCGCCGCAGAACTGGAAAGCGCTCACCCGTTGCCGGCCGGCAGCGCTGCGCCGCTGGCCGCGGCGCAGCGGCTGATACTCGACACGGTGGGCGCGCAAGGCGCCCCGGGATGACTTACCCTGCCAGGCCCTTGTTCGGGTTGATCAGGTACTTCTCACCCGTCGCGCGCTTGTTGTAGACAGCGATCACGTCCAGGTCCAGCACCTCGGCCAGCGAGATCTCCTTCGAGTAATGGCTGGCAAAGGTGGTTTTCAGCTCCGCCACCACGCGCTGCTTGAGTTCGTTGGCCCGCTCGCGCCCGATCTTCTGCAGGAACGGGAACAGCAGCCAGCCGCCCATGCCCCACGCCATGCCGAAGCTGCGGTTGAACTCGGTCGGGCTGGTGTCCAGGCCGCCGTAGAGGTAGACCTGCTTGTGGGTGGCCGAGCCATAGCGGCTGTATTCGCGTGCGGTCTTGTTCAAGGCCGCTTCCATGCAGGTGAGGATCTGGCCGCCGAGCTTGCCGCCGCCCGTGGCGTCGAACGCGATCGTTGCGCCAGTGGCGACGAGTGCCTCGGTGAGGTCCTGCATGAACGTGGGCGACGCGGTGTTGCACACGTAGACCGCACCCTGTGCCTTGAGCAGGTCCGCCTGCTCTTCTTTGCGCACGATGTTCACCAGCTTGATGCCATCCTTGAGGCAGATCTGGTTGAGCATCTGGCCCAGGTTGGAAGCCGCGGCGGTGTGCACCAGGGCGCTATGCCCTTCGCGCCGCATGGTCTCGACCATGCCCAGCGCGGTGAGCGGATTGACGAATGACGACGCGCCATCGGCGGGCGTGGCGCCTTCGGGCAGGACCAGGCACTGCTCCGCCGGGATGCAGCGGTACTGCGAGTACATCGCGCCGCCGATGGCAGCCACGGTCTTGCCCAGCAACGCTTGCGCCGCGGGGGACGAGCCTGCCTCGACGACCACGCCCGCGCCCTCATTGCCAACCGGCATGGACGCATCCATGCGGCCTGCCATGCTGCGCATCGCCCCTTCCGGGACGCGCGCGGTGACTACCGGGCGCTCTGCCGTGCCGCTGGCCTTGGCCGTGCTCATGTCGGCCGCACCGAACAGCAGGCCAAGATCGGACGGGTTGAGGGGAGAGGCTTCAATGCGGATGAGCACTTCATCCGGGCCGGGGTGCGGCGTGTCGATGCTGTCTAGCGACAGCACGAGTTCACCGCTGCTCTTGATTTGCGAACGAAGTTGAAGTGCGGTGTGCATTTGATGTCTCCTTGGTAAGTCGGTTTGCGGTGAGCGGGGCGGCCGCGTGAGGCCGTTTTCGCCAGCAGTCAGCAATGTAGCAAGTTCTTGTGGAACCCGTACTGGACCGGAAATCCAGGTTATGCGCGAGCCGACGGGTGATCATGCATCGCACTGATAGAGGTGGGCAGAAATCCCCCCGTCCCCGCGATTCCCCTCCTTGACACCCTGAACCTTTCAACCTAGAGTTCGCCTGCAGATCTAGATAAGAGACCATCTGTAAGATGGTCTCTTCCTGCGTGCAGATTGCTCGGCCTCTTACAGAAATAAAACAAGGAGACCGCTGTGCAATCCACGATCAAGATCCGTGGCATCGATGATGTCATCTCGTTTATTGATTCCTGCCCAGGCATAAAAGGTAGAGCCGGCCTCATCTGGTGGCTCGCGCTGGGAGGATTGTTCCTGGACGCATTTTCCAATTCCGCATTGAGCGCCGGGCTCGGGCCCATGACGCGGAACCTCCAGCTTGCCGCTTCGCAAGTCGCGCTGCTGACGTCGTTTGCTTCGTGGGTCGCGATCGCCTTCAATCCCATTGGCGGATGGATGGCGGACCGATGGGGCCGCATTCGCCCGCTGATACTCGCGAAATTCCTGGCGGTGATTGGCGCGCTGCTGGTGGTGTTCGCGCCTGGCTTCGAAGTGATCCTCGTCGGGCGCTTCTTTGTCGGCGCGGCCTACGGTATCGACTTTGCCATCGCCATGGCAGTGCTGGCCGAGTTCACGCCGGTCAGGCTGAAGAGCCGGCTCAATACCTGGCAGGGCATGTGGTACACCGCGGTCTGCAGCAATTTGCTGCTGGCCTTGTTGTTCCATTCGTGGAATGTGGGCGACGCCATCTGGCGTTACTCCGTGGCGGCCACCGCCATCTTCGGGCTTGGCATCCTGGTGCTGCAGCTTGCGTTCCTGGTGGAGAGCCCGATCTGGCTGGCGCGCAAGGAGCGGCTGGTCGACGCCGCCAAGGCCATGACGCGGATCTATGGCCGTCCCTTTGCCGCCGCGCCGGTGGATGAGCGCCTGCCCGTGCTGAACCAGGCAAAGCGCGGGCTGGCCAACGTGCTGCTGATCTTTCGCGGTGTGTATTTGCCGCGCACCATTCTTGCGGCGACGGTGCAGATCGGGCAATCCATCCAGTATTTCGCGGTGGGCTGGTATTTGCCGCTGATCAGCGCGGCGCTGTTCGGCAAGGACTTTGTCTATGCCACGGTGGGTGCGCTGGTCTTCAACGTCTTTGGCATCCTTGGTGGTTTCATGTCGCCGCTGATCGGGCGCAAGCTGGGTTTGCGCCGCGCTTCCGCCTTTGGTTTCGCTGCCGTCTTCGTCATGCTGCTGATCCTCGGCCTGTTCAACGGCAAGATGCCGATCTGGGTGGCGGTGATCGTGCCGTCGCTGTTCATCCTTTTCCATTCAGGCGGTCCCGGCGCCAACGGCAAGAGCCTTTCGTCGCTGTCGTTTCGCAGCGAACTGCGCGCGGGGGCCAACGGCATCATCGGCGCACTGGGTTCAACCGGCGCCGCACTGGGCCTGTTGATCTTCCCGCTCTTCCGAGAGAAATACGGCCTGGAGACGACCTTTCTCATCCTCTCGATCGTGCCGCTGACGGCCAGCATCATCTGCTTTGCCATCAAGTGGGACCCGACGCGCACCACCATCCATCCTGACAACGAAGCCGACGCCCCGCAATTTGGCGGCGACGAGGCGCCGGCCCCGGCGTTCCTCAACCCGGCGATAGAGAAATCCCAACGATGAAGACCAACAGGAACGTCATACTCGCCATCGACGAAGGCACGTCCGGCACGCGGGCGGCCGTGGTTGCCGCCGACGGCCATGTCTCGTGTCTCGAGTACACGACGCTGCAGGTGGACGCGCCACGGCCCGGCGTGGTCGAGCAAGATGCCAACGCGATACTGGAAAAGACGATCGCCGTCTGCCGCGCCACCATCGCACGCGCGCAGCAAGCGCAGTTGCGCATCGTCGCGCTGGGCATTGCCACGCAGCGTGCCACCGCGGTGCTGTGGGATACCCGCAGCGGGCGGGCGATCGTGCCCGCCATGGTCTGGCAGGACACGCGCTATGTCAGCGAGCTCAGCGCGCTGGCGCCGGCCTGGGACAAGACGCTGCTCGAGCAGGTCGGGCGCCCGGTCGGCGTGCGTTCTCCCTACCTCTGGACCGCGCGCCATCTGCGGGACACGCCCGAGGTGGCCGAGGCGTTCCGCGCGGGCAGCCTGGCGTTTGGCACCATCGACACCTGGCTGCTCTGGCATCTGTCGACCGAGCGCGCCTGCGTGACCACGCCGACCAACGCCACCTCCGCCAGCGCCTACGTGCTGGCGGGGCACCGCTATCACCTTGGCTGGCTCGATGCGCTGGGTTTCCCGCACACGCTGCTGCCCGCGCTGCGCCAGGACGCCGACGATTTCGGGCGCACGCGCGCCGAGCTGCTGGGCATCGACGTGCCGATCCTCGCTTGCGCGGGCGACCAGCTTGCCGGCGCCGCGGGGCTCGGATGCCTGGAACGCGGGCAGTCGATGTGCGTGCATGGCACCGGCAGCTTCGTGGACCTGGTGATCGGGCCGCAGCCACCGGCCAAGGCCGGCCTGTACGACGGCACCCTGACCATGACCGCGCGCCGGCAGCACGATGTCTCGCATCTTTCCGTGGAGACCTTCGTGGCCACCACGGGCTCCGCGCTGAACTGGGTTTGCGAGAAGCTGCGCTGGTTCGCGAGCGCGAAGCAGATCAGCGCGCTGGCCGCCACCGTCGACTCCGCGCGCGGCGTGACCTTCCTGCCCGCGCTCACCGGGCTGCGCGTCCCGCAGATGCAGCCCGAAGCCCGCGCGTCGCTGACGGGCGTCTCCATCGCGAGCACGCAGGCCGAGGTGGCCTACGCCATCCTGGAAGGCATCGCGCATGCGGTGTCGTCCTGCATGGAGGCTAACGAGGAAGTCGCCGGCGTGCCCGTGGCCGAACTCATCGTGGGTGGCGGCCTCTCCGGCAGCGACGCGCTGCTGCAAATCCAGGCGGACCTGACCGGCATGCCGATCCGGCGCATGCGCGAGACCGATCGCGCCAGCTTGCGCGGCGTCGCCTTCTTCGCGGGCTCGTCCGGGCTGCTGTGGGACTCGCTGCAGGACGCCCGCGCGACCAACGAAACCGATGCCGTGTTCGAGCCACGCCTTGGCGCCGACCAGCGTGGCGAGCGCCGTGCGCTCTGGCACGCACGCGTCGCGTCCGAGCTGCGCCACGCGCAAACCTTCCCTCACCACTGACCAGCCAGGAGATCGCCGAAACATGATGGTTTTTCCATCCAGAAGTCCCAGCCGGGACCGCGCCGGGATGACATCCACCGAACCGCTGCGCCTGGCGCGCCAGGCGCAGCTCGATCGCCTTGGCAGCGAGACCTTCGACATCCTCATCGTCGGCGGCGGCGTGACCGGTGCCTATGCCGCGCTGGATGCCAGCCTGCGCGGCTATCGCGTTGCCCTGGTGGAGAAGAACGACTTTGCCTCCGGCACGTCGTCCAAGTCCTCCAAGATGGTGCATGGCGGGTTGCGTTACATCGAGCAGGGCAACCTTGGGCTGGTGCGTCATTCCCTGCTGGAGCGCCAACGCCTGCGCAGGAATGCGCAGCACCTCGTGCAGCGCTTGCCGTTCCTCTTTCCCGTGATGGAGAAGGACGGCGTGTTCGACAAGCGCCTGTCCAAGGCATTCGAGAGCCTGCTCTGGACCTACGACCTGGCGGGCGGCTGGCGCGAAGGCATCCTGCATCAAAAGCTCACCAAGGCCGAGGTGCTGTCGCATTGCCCGACCTTCAACGAGGATAACCTGCTCGGCGGCTTCATGTACTTCGATGCGCGCGTGGACGATGCCCGGCTCACGCTGAACATCGCCCGCACCGCGGCCTTTCACGGCGCGGCAGTGGTCAACCACGCGAAGGTGGTGGAGATCACGCGCAACGGTCACGGCAAGGTCGACGGCGCCATCATTCATGCCGGGGATCGAGAGATCCGCGCCAGGGCCGGCGTCGTCGTCATGGCCACAGGCGTGTGGCTGCGTGACTGGACCGGCCGCAAGAAGGGCGAGGAAAAGACGCTGCATATCCGCCCGGCCAAGGGCGTGCACGTGGCCATTCCCTGGCTCAAGGTCCGCAACGACTGCACCGTGACCATCCCCGTGCCGGGGCGCAACCGCCGCGCCACCATCACACGCTGGGGCAACGTCTCCTACCTGGGCACGACGGACGAAGACTACGAAGGCGATCTCGACAACGTCTGCTGCACCCGCGAGGAACTCGACTTCCTGCTGGACGGCGCGCGCTGGGCGTTGAAGACGGACCTGCAGGCCGAAGACGTGCTGGGCAGCATCGCGGGCTGCCGGCCGCTGGTGGCGCCGCCGGGGGGCAAGACGCTGGAGATCAAGCGCAACCATGAGATCCATACCGCCGCCGATGGCCTTGTCACTATTGTCGGGGGTAAGCTGACCACCTCCCGGCACATGGCCGAGCAAACCATCGACGCGGCCCAGAAGGTGATTGGCCAGCGCAACAGATGCCAGACCAAATCCGCGTACCTGCTGGGTGCCGCGGGATACGACGCGCAGGCCATCGTGGCCTCCGGCGGCTTGTCCGCCCACCTGGGCGAGCGTTATGGCACGGAAGCCCGCTTTGTCAGCGACATCCTGCAGGCCGATGCGCGCCTTCAGGCGCCGATTGTCGAAGGGCTTCCCTATACCGAAGCCGAGATCGTCTACGCCGCGCGCCACGAGCTGGCGGGGAGCGTGGACGATGTGCTCTCGCGCCGCATCCGCGCCCGCCTGATGGCGCGCGATGCCTCGGCGCGCGCCGCGTCCCGCGTGGGCGCAATCCTGCAGGCCGAGCTTGGCCTGTCCGAATCCGTGGTGGCGCAGCAGGTCAATGACTACCTGGCTGCCGTCGCACATGAAAAATCCGTTCTACTGGGAGATGCACAATGATCAGCAAGGAAGCCATCAAGCGCGGCTACAACCGTGGCAACTACATCGTCGGCGCGCACACGCCGCCGGCCTATGCGGCCACCATCAAGGAAACCGCCAGCATGCCCGGCCTGCAGCGCAACGCCGTCGCCGTGGATGCCGCGCACATCGATGCGCTGCGCGGCGTGGCCGATGAGGTGCTGACGGATACTGCCAGCGTGGTGGCCTGGACGCGCGATTGGTGGGCCGGCTCCATGATGACCGAGACCGCGGGCCGGCCGGCCACGCCGCAGGCCGTCATCGTGCGCGTGTCCACGATCGCGCAGATCCAGGCCGTCATGCGGATCGCGCACGCGGCGGCGATCCCGTTGACGGTGTCGGCGGGCCGCAGCAATGTTACCGGCGCTGCGCTGCCGGTGCGCGGTGGCATCGTGCTGGACGTGTGCGAGCTGAACAAGGTGCTGGGCTTCGACAGGGAAAGCCAGATCGTCGAGGTGGAAGCCGGTCTGTTCGGCGACGTGTTCGAGCAGACCATCCAGAAGGACTACGGCATGACGATGGGCCACTGGCCGTCGTCCTTCGCCATCAGCACCGTGGGCGGCTGGGTGGCGTGCCGAGGTGCCGGGCAGCTTTCCACGCGCTACGGCAAGATCGAGGACATGGTCTTCGGCATGGATGTGGTGCTGGCCGACGGCAGCCTGATCAGCGTGGGCGGCTACTCGCGCGCAGCACTCGGCTCGGACTTGCAGCAACTGTTCATCGGCTCGGAGGGCACGCTCGGCGTGATCGTGCGCGTGCGCCTCAAGCTGCATCGGCTGCCGGACTACGGCCGCGCCATCGCCTATGGCTTCAAGACCTTCGCCATCGGCCTGGAAGCCTGCCGCGAGATCATGCAGCGTGGCGCCAATCCCGCAGCCCTGCGCCTGTATGACGAGCTCGAGAGCCGCGTGCAGTTCAACCTGCCCGACACCAACGTGCTGCTGATCGCCGACGAAGGCGCGCGCGAGATGGTCGATGCCGTGATGGCCATCAGCGAAGGCGTGTGCAAGGGGCTCGGCGATGCGCTGGACAGCGAAGCGATCTTCGAGCGCTGGCTGGATACGCGCTACCTGACCGGCAAGAGCGCGGAAGGCTTCAAGCGCAGCCCCGGCTTTGTCGCCGACACGCTGGAGATGTCCAGTCCCTGGAGCGACCTGCCCGCCATCTACACGGATGTGGTCAACGCCATCAACGCCGTGCCCGGCACGCTGGCCGGCTCCGCGCACCAGTCGCATGCCTATGTGGACGGCGCCTGCCTGTACTTCTCGCTGCGCGGCGAGGTCGAGGTGGAGAACCGGGCGAAGTGGTATCGCCAGGCCTGGGATGCCGCCAACGCGGTGTTGATCAAATACAATGCCGCGTTGAGCCACCATCACGGCATCGGGCTGCTGCGCGCGCCGTATATGCGCGAATCGCTGGGCAGTGCGTTTGCGGTGCTGATGGCGGTCAAACAAGCGCTGGATCCCAAGAACATCCTCAACCCCGGAAAGCTCGGCCTGACGGACGCGCTGCCCCACGACCCGGATCGGTAAGCACCATGGATAAGTCCCTCGGGGCACGCCTGACGCGGCACCCGGTTATCGCGACGCTCTTCGGTGTCGAGCAGGCCGATATCCTGATCGAGAGCCACGCCGAGGTCTGCATCGTTGCCAACGTGGAGCTGCGCAAGCTGCAGCCCGTTGTGGCCACGCTGACCAAGGCCGGCAAGTACGTCATCGTCAATATCGACAGCTGCGAAGGGCTGTCGCAGGACAAGGGCGGCGTAGAGTATCTCGCCGATATCGGGGTGACCAGTCTCGTCTCGACCCGGGTGGCCACCATCCAGCGCGCCAACCGGGCCGGCCTGATCACCATGCAGAAGGTGTTCGTGACCGACCGTTCGACCTGGCCGCGCAGCGTCAAGGCGCTGGAGCAAAGCGATCCCAACCTGGTGCAGCTGATGCCCGCGCCCATGCTCGCGCATCTTTCCACCCAGGACCGCAAGGCGCTGCCGCCCATCGTGACCTCGGGGTTCGTCTGCAACAAGGACGACATCCGCAGCGCGATCCGGGAAGGCGCCGTGGCGGTGTCCACCAGCGACAGCAAGCTGTGGAACCTGGAGCCTTCTGAGCTGAAGTCCTGAGGTTCTGAAGCCCTCAAGCCTGATCGAGCGAAAGCACGCCTGCGCGTGCTTTCGCTCGCCGGGCGCTACTCAGGCCCTGGCGCCGTCGGTGTACGGGTCAACCTGGCGAGCGCCTTCGCCGAACGAGTCGAACTTGCCGGTGCGGCCGCCGTCGGTGTATGGGTCCACTTTGCCGGCCCGGAAGTTGTAGCCGTAGCGGTCACCATAGCGGTCACCGTAGAGGGCACGGTCCTGGGGGCCGGCGGCCTGGGCGGCGCCGGCGAGCAAGGCCGCTGCAAGCGCTGCGGCGGTGAGGGTGGCAATAGCAAATTTGTTGTGCATGGTGTGCTCCTTGAAAGCGGGGTTCGGCCTCTTGCGTGCCGTTGGGTCTCGTGACGTTCGTGACATAAATGGGGAGGGGTCAGAGCGGAACGATCTTCGGCTCGCCGGAGTCGGGCCCCATCAGCGGCCCGTGATAGCTCGGCGAGCCGCACGGGAACGAGTTCGGGATCGCAGGCATTTCAGGCATTCCGGGCAGCTTCGGAAACTCGCCATAGCCGGGCTCCCTGCGGATGATCATGGGCATGGGGTAGACACCGGTGCCGCCGGTCACGGCGATCCGGGCGGCCTGCTCAAGCTCGCTGAGGCGAGGCAGGTTTCCGATGGATAGGGTGGACATGGTCTTCTCCTGAGCGGGTTGTGGTGGAGGAGCGCCGGGCTCGACGCTCCCCCTTCACCACGCACATGGCATGCCATAGCCCGGCGCCGCGCAGTGTGCACGGGCGGGCATAAATCCGGAGGAAAACGATGGCGCGGCGCCAACACGCTGGGCAAGCGTCGGTGGCACGCAGACACCTGCGCAGGATTTTTGTCCGTGACTTGCGCGACACCGTTGTGCCTACATCCCCTTGAACGTGTCCGCATAAAGCCGGCTGACCCCCAGCTTTTCCGGCCGGTCGCGCAGGGTCAGGGTGAGCTTGCCGCTGTCATCGCGCAGCGCGCTGGCAATGGCCGTGCAGCGTACGATGGTGCTGCGGTGGACCTGCCAGAAGCACGCCGGATCGATCCGCATCTGCAGCTCCCGCAGCGACATGCGAATCAGGTGCTCGCGCTGCGCGGTGACCACCCGCACATACTTGTCCGCGGCCTCGAAGTACAGCACTTCGTCAATCGGCACCATCGTGATGGTATTGCCGGCGCTGGCCTGGATCACCTGCAACGGGCTGGCCGCCGGTGCGGCTGGCGGCGCGGGCATGCCAACGCCAAGCAGCACGCGCAACTGATCCATGGCAGCATCCAGCGATGGCGGGGCGGCGTGCGGGGCCGCACGCTGTTGCAACGTGGCCTGCAGGCGCGCGCAGGTTTTTGCCAGGCGGTCGGTCTGCACGGGCTTCAGCACGTAGTCGACGGCCGCATGCTCGAATGCGTGCAAGGCGTATTTGTCGTAAGCCGTCACGAAGACGATCAGCGGGAACGGCTTGGCCGAGTCGGGCCAATCCTCGGCCAGGGTCTGCGCTGCCTCCAGACCGCTCATGCCCGGCATGCGGATATCCAGGAACAGCAGATCGGGCTGCAGCGCGAGCGCCTGCGCCACGGCAGCCTCGCCGTCGCCTACGGTCGCGACGATGTTCAGCGTCGGCCACAAGCGGGCCAGCTCAGCCTGGAGGTCCGCGGCCAGCAGCACTTCATCTTCGGCGATCAGGGCAGTGGTTTGCATGGAGGCGATATCGGGCAGGGTGGGCGGCAGTCAATCAGGATAGCGGAAGGCGCACGATGGCCAGCGTGCCGCCGTCGCCATCGCCGCCATCGCCACCATCGCCGGCGCTCAGCAGCTGGAAGCTCGCGGCTTTGCCATAGAGCTGGGCGAGCCGTTCGCGCACCTGCGATGTGCCAAAGCAGTCAGGGCCAGGCGGTAGCTCGCTCAAGCCCACGCCGGTGTCGCGCACGGCGAGCACCAGCGTGCCGCCTTCGCGGCGGGCCGTCACCTTGATCCAGCCGCCCGCGACGATGGGCTCCAGCCCGTGCTTGATGGCGTTCTCAACCAGTGGTTGCAGCAGCAGCGGCGGCACAGGCAGGTTGGCGAGGCCGGCGGGCAGGTCGAGCTCGACCTGCAGCCGCGCGCCCATGCGCACCTGCATCAACGCCAGGTAGTCGGCGATGCGATCGAACTCGCATGACAGCGGATGCGAGCCGGAGCGCGACGCCTGCAGCGTGGCGCGCAAGAACGAGATCACCTGGTTCAGCATCTCTTGCGCGCGCTGCGGATCCTGCCCGATCATCACGCGCAGGTTGCCCAGCGTATTGAACAGCATGTGCGGCTCCAACTGCGACTCCAGCAAGCGCAGCTGGTTCTCCGCGGCGCTGCGCATGGCCGCCTGTGCCCGCGCGTCCGCAGCCGCCATGCGCCCGCGCGCATAGTGGAAGTAAGAGATGCCGAGCGCCAGCACCAGCGCCACCGTCATGCTCAGCAGCAGGGCGCGCGGATTGCGAATCAGATCCAACGGCGTGCCATGGCTGCCGGTGAGCATGTTGGCAATCGCATGCCCGCCAAAATAGCCCACTACGCCAGATACGACGATCCACGGAAACATCCACTTCCAGTCCGGCCAGCGCCGCTGCGTGGTGGGAGCGCCCGGCGAGGCATTGGGCAGCCGGCGCGTGAGGCCATAGCGGCCCAGCTTCACCAGCGCCTGAATCATCATCGTGATGCACAGGGCATAAGCCAGGTTCATGCCAAACGGCTCGCGGAACACGACGGAGAAGAAGCCGGCGGCACCGAACGCCACGGGCACGCCAATCCGCAGTTCGCGAAACAGCCAGGCCAGTTCCTTGGCTGGATAGCGCATGCTGCGCCGTGGCCGGATGTCAGCCACCAGCAACGCCTTGCGGCATCTCAGCCTGCGGGGGTCGCGCGCGCAGTTCCGCTGTGGTACTGCCCTCGCCATGCGGCGTCCAGCCCGGCGGCATGAACAAGTACCCAAGGAACGCGCGCAAGCTGCGCGCGCCGGCCAGGTCGCGCAACAGATGCACCCATTGCGTGAACTCGATCCGCAACGGATTCGCGCGATCGATGCGCTGGCGGCGCGACAAGACGATGGCCTCGATCAAGGCGAATGCCAGTACCGACGGAGCAGCGATAAACAGCTGAAACTGATCGAGTGCATTCATGGCTGTACGCCTGGACGTGGTTCGGGATAGCGGTTGCTGGCTTCAGTGGCTGGTTTTAGTGGCGGTTTGAGTGATCAGCCCGGCACGCTGTTGGGCATTGCCTGCCGGGTCAGCCTCCAGGTCACCAGGCTACGTGAGAGGAAGATACCGCTAACGGCACCATAGATAAAGCCGATCGGCATCGCCACGCCGCCATGCCACAGCAAGCCGGGGTTTACCGCCATGGCCACGCTCACGCCGTAGCGGATGATGAACAGGCAGAGGATCAACGCCAGCGGCACCCAGCTTGCGGGCACCAGCAGGCGGCGATCAGCCTCCAGCCAGCGAATGCCGCTCCAGGCGCCGATGGCGTGGGCCAGCGCCAGCGCGACAGCGACACCAAATCCCCATCCAAGCAGCGCGAGCGGCTGCGCAGAGAAGGCAGAGATGACGCCGCCCAGCGAGACCACCGCCATGGCCACGGGCACAGCCGTGGCGCGTGCCGGCGTCATCCGCCTGGGGACGGTTTGCGAGAAGCCGAGCGCGATCAGGCCCGCGAGCAGGATCCAGACCCATCGGGGCGTGTGATGGAGGATTTCAGTGAGCATGTGAGCGTCCAGTCTTGTCAGGGGGAAACGCGATGGTGCTCATGTTCGGCCGACGCCGGCTCGGTGTGCGAATCAGTGCGATGAAACGCCGGATGGTGTCGCGAAGTGCAGGCGGTGCAGGTCGAGTCGCCAGCGCTTGGCTGGCGGTCCCGGGCGAGGTAGCTGAAGTCGGGTGTATCCGGCCTCGCTTTTTGGGGGCTGCCCGGGCTGGACTCTATCCAGGCTGAGGAAACCTGGCCATGGAGATATCGTCCAGATATGACCCGTCGGGCAGGCGTATCCGCTTCTCGAAACGTCCTTCCTGAACAAAGCCAAAACGCGCATAGAGAACGCGAGCCCGGTTGTTGGTTGCGCGCACGCGCAGTTCGATCTTCTTGACGGCCGGCGTGCGATCCGCCCATTCCAGCAACGCTGCCATTAGCGCCGTTCCGATCCCAAGGCCAAGGTGCCCGGGATGGACGACGATCGTCAGCGTGAACACGTGCGCAATGGACTCCAGTCCCAACGGCTCCAGCAGTGCGTGGCCCACCAGCTTGCCGTTGACCTCGGCTACGAGATAGGCGCCTATTGTCGAGAGGACTTCGATCTTCTGCGCGAATGCGGATTCGTGGAACTCATACGGCTGCGATACAAGCAGGCCGGGGGTGGCGGCTGTTGTCCGCTCGGCCGAGCAAAGCGCCGGGGCATCTGCCTTGGTTGCTTTCCGGATTTTCAGGGTCTCTGGCATGGCAGGCTTGTCTATGGGGTGCATTGGTACCGGGGGACGTCCCTGGCTGATGCGGGCTTTTCTACACCCCACGAGCCTTGTAATCAGCTAGTACCACCCGATAGGCCGCGACGGCACCACGCGAAAGAAACAGCCGCCGTGACTCAAATGCGCGCAGCCAGAATTGAACCACGGCTTGAGGAACGCCCTTCTGGTTTGCAGCTTGCTCGACAATATTGGCCACCTCGATTTCCAACAGCGCCGCATAGGTGCCTCTGCTGATGGCAACCCGATGCCCATGCTTTGGCGCAACCATGTGAAATGGGCCCTCGATCGGCACGTTGTATAGCGCTCTGCGTTCGGCGATGCAGAAGGCGTAGGCAAGGTTCTCCGCCTCGGTCCCTATCAGGCCGGCAATCGTCCCGCGGCGCGAAAGCGGCTGTGCCTTGGTCGCGAACTCTTCCGTGCCGTAGATGCTGTGGAATGCTCCGGCCAGTGCAACGAAGTCGGGATTGCCCCAGGCGCCAAGAAGCGCATAGGTTCCGATCAGATGCGCGGACAGGGGGCGGCCGTGGTGATTGATGTCATCCGCTCCCAACTCAGATAGCGCGTCCCGCAGCGTAGCTGCGTCGGTGATCTCACGGTTCATTCTTTGCTTGCCGTCATTTGGGCACCAGGCAAATGATAGCTGCGCCACGATTGGCAATGCGCAAGCGTTTGCTGGTGCCGGGCGGGCCTGTGGGGCCGGGGCGTTGTAGGCGCTCCCTCCGCGCACCGGGAATACCCGTATTGGAAGAATCATCCAGCCGATCATAATCCTGATAATGATGATCATAAATAGGCTGTAAGCGATGTCCAAGGATCCCAAGCCCCAAATCTCTGGCACCAGGCGCGTGAAGCGCTCGGACCAGGTGGTCACCGACATCAAGCGCTGGATCGTCCAGACCCACCAGAAGGTCGGCGACAAGCTGCCGCAGGAGGCGGCCCTTATCGAGCAGATGGGCGTGGCGCGCGGGACCGTGCGCGAGGCGCTGGCCGCCCTGCAGGTGCAGGGCCTGGTCACCGTCAGCACCGGGCCCAACGGTGGTGCCACGCTGGCGCAGCCCTCGTACGATCGTTGCCTGGAGGCTGTCTCCAACTTTCTGTACTTCCAGCCGGTCGATATCGCCACGCTGTACGCCTTGCGCCGCGCGGTAGAGCCCGAACTGGCTGCCAACGTGGCACTGCGCCTGACCGACGCTGACCTGGCCGAGCTCGATGCGCTGATCGGACTGAGCCATCCGGCGCACGGAGGCAGCGCGGACTGGAACGAGCGGCGCGAAGCGGACCTGCTGTTTCACGACCGGCTGACCGATGCGTGCAGCAGCCCCATGCTGGCGCTGTTCTGCCGCTTGCTCAACGACATCATTCGCCGCGTGATCGTCGTGCGCAATGCGCAGGACAGCTTCGAGCGTTTCGACGATGAAATCCTCCACAGCCACACGGGCCTGATGGACGCCTTCCGCGCGCGCGATGCCGACCGTGCACGCGCGCTCATGCACGAGCATATGGAGCACGCCGAAGCCCTGGCCCTTGAGGCCGAATCACGCGTCGACCGGGGAAGCCTGCTGATGAGCCCTAGCGGCTAAGCCACCGCCGCGCGGGCCCGCCCGCCGGCATCCACCATCCGCCTCACCAACCTCCCACTTCTCCCGCTTTGCATTGGGGGCGGGATCGCTTTTGCCCGAAATTCCTGGAGTCTCAACGTGAATACCCCCGAAACGCTGTGGCGCTGGAGCGCCGTCGATATTGCCGCCGCCGTGCGCCGCCGCGACATTTCCTGCCGCGAGGCCACCGCCAGCGCGCTCGCACGCATCGAACAGCTCAACCCGCGCATCAACGCATTGGTAGAGGTGCTGGCCAGGCAAGCGCTGGCGAGTGCCGATGCGGCTGACCAGCAAGTCGCCAGCGGCGCGCAACTTGGCCCGCTTCATGGTGTGCCGGTCACGATCAAGATCAATGTGGATCAGGCCGGGCACGCCACCACCAACGGCGTGATCCCGCTCAAAAACAACATCGCGCATGAAGACGCGCCCGTGGTGGCGCATTGGCGCAATGCCGGCGCCATCATCGTGGGGCGCAGCAACACCGCCACCTACTCGTCGCGCTGGTTCACGGATAACGGCCTGCACGGCCGCACGCTCAACCCCTGGGATCCGGATATCACGCCCGGCGGCTCCAGTGGTGGCGCCGCCGCCGCGGTGGCTTGCGGCATGGGCGCGCTAGCCCATGGCAACGACATCGGCGGATCCATCCGCTATCCGGCCTATGCCTGTGGCGTGCCCGGCTTGCGGCCAACGGTCGGCCGCGTCCCCGCATACAACCCCAGCGCCAGCGCCGAGCGCAGCATCACGCCGCAACTGATGTCAGTGCAGGGTGCCATGGCTCGCAGCATGGCCGACCTGCGGCTCGGCTATGAAGCCATGGCGCGCTACGACGCGCGCGATCCGGCGTGGGTGCCGGCGCCGCTAGAGTTGCCGCCACCAGCGGGCCCGATCCGCGTGGCGCTCTTCAAGCATTGCCCGGGCATTCCCATCGATCCGGCGGTGAGCCACGCACTGGACAGCGCCGCCCATTGGTTGCAGCAAGCCGGCTACACGGTGGAAGAAGCCGCTTTGCCCGACTTCCTTGAAGCCGCCGCGCTATGGCGCACGCTGATCACGGACGACAGCCGCCGCAACATCATCGCCGGGGTGGATCAGCACGGCGACGAAGCCATGCGGCGCAGCCAGCGCAACATGATCGAGGGCATGGCGCAAACCAGCCGCGATGGCTTTCTCGATGCATTGGCGCGGCGCCAGACAATGGCGCGCAACTGGTCGGTCTTCCTGGATAGCTATCCGCTGGTGTTGATGCCGGTGTCATGGCAGCGGCCCTGCGCGCAGGACGCGGACATTGGAACGCTTGAACAAACGCACGCACTGCTCGACGCCCAGAGCCCGCTGCTCGCCACCGCCATGCTTGGCATGCCGGGCCTATCTGTACCCACGGGCATGGCCGGCGCCATCCCCGTTGGCGTGCAACTGATGGCCTGGCGCTTCAGGGAAGACCTGCTGCTGCGAGCCGGGCAGGTCATCGAAGACGCAGCGCGCTTCACACCATTCACCGCCCGGTAATCCCCTTCGCAAACCAACCAGGAGCATCCAATGAACGACCGCAACCATAACGCCGCTGTGCGGCTCTCGCGCCGCGCCATGCTGGCCGGCACTGCCGCCGTCCTGTGTGCGGGCAGCGTGATCTCGCGTGCAGCGTGGGGCCAGACTGTCTCGCGCATCATCGTGCCGTTCCCGGCCGGCGGGCCAGCCGATTTCATGGGGCGCTTGCTGGCGGAGAAGTTGAAGGACGCGATGGGCCGCACCGTGATCGTCGACAACCGTCCCGGCGCCGGCACCCGCGTGGCGGCCGAAGTCCTGAAGAACGCGCCCGCAGACGGCAACGCCGTGCTGCTGGCGCCAGTGGACCCGATGTTCATCGGTCCGCTGATCTACAACAACATGCGCTTTAATCCCGTTACCGACTTCAAGGCCATCACCGATGTGGCCGGCGTTCAGTTCGGGCTGGCGGTGAGCGCCAGCTCGCCGATCAAGACACTGGCAGATTTTGTCCAGGCGGCCAAGGCCCGTCCCGCCGAACATTCCATCGGCATCAGCACCGTTGGCACGTTGCTTCATTTTCTCGCGGTGGAATTCGTTGCCCAATCCCATACGGGCAGCACCCTGGTGCCCTATCGCGGGGGCGGCCCCCTGGTCACGGACCTGATGGGCAACCAGATATCCGCCGGCATGGACGCAACCACCACCTTCATGGAATATCACCGCGCCGGCAAACTCCGCGTGCTGGCGGTGGCCGGCGACAAGCGCGCCGATGCGCTGCCCAATGTGCCCACGTTTGCGGAGTCCGGATTCCCAAACCTGGTGACCTCGTCGCGCTATCTGCTGTATGTGCGCGCGGGCACCGCGCCCGACGTGGCCGCGCAGTGGGGCGACGCCGTGCGCAAGGTCCTGGCCATGCCGGACGTGCGGGAGAAGCTGGCGCGCACCGGGTATGACCTGCTGCCGGGTGGCGCGCCGGATGAGGTCGCCAGGTATGCGAACGCGCTTGCCGCGCGCTGGACGCCGGTGATCAAGGCTTCGGGATTCAAGGGGGATTGAGGGGGCGCCGATTGCCCGCGCGCGCTGGCGGCCGGCGTCGCCCGGCGCACGCAACTTGGTCTGTCGTCTCCAACGATTTCGCCTATAACTGTACGGTGGTACGTCCGGCACACCAATGCAAGGGAGACTTTCCATGGGCAAGCGCATCACCATCGACGTAGCCGACGGCAGCTTTGCCGCCTATCTGGCCACGCCATCCGCCAACGCGCGCGGCACCGCCATCGTCGTGATCCAGGAGATCTTTGGCATCAACGCGGACATGCGGCAGACGTGTGACGACTTTGCCAGCCAGGGCTTCGTTACCATCTGCCCCGACCTGTACTGGCGGCAAGAGCCCAATGTGGAGCTGACTGACAAGACCGAGGCCGAATGGAAAAAGGCGCTGGCGCTCTACACCGCGTTCGACGTGGACAAAGGCGTGGCAGACCTCGATGCCACCATTCAGGCCGCACGCAAAGCGCCGGGCGTGAGCGGCGGGGTAGGCACGGTCGGCTATTGCCTTGGCGGCCTGCTGGCGTTCCTGACCGCGGTGCGCACCAACGCAGATGCCGCGGTGTCCTACTACGGCGTTGGCATCGACAAGCATCTGGCCGAAGCCGGCAAGCTGTCAGCGCCGCTGTTGATGCATATCGCCGAAGAAGACGAGTTCGTGCCGCCGCAGGCGCGCGCAACCATCATTGAAGCCCTGCGCGAGCGCCCCAAGGTGGAAATCCACACGTACCCCGGCTGCATGCACGCCTTCGCGCGCAACGCTGGCGTGCACTACAACGCCGACGCAGCCAAGGCCGCCAACGCGCGGACGCTGTCTTTCTTCCAGGCGATGCAGTAATCCGGCAGGTCCCGCTGCAATCCACAAGGAGGTCATTCCATGAGTGAGATCACTACCAAGGACGGCACGCACATCTTCTACAAGGACTGGGGCACGGGCCAGCCCATCGTGTTCCATCACGGCTGGCCGCTCAGCGCGGACGACTGGGACGCGCAGATGCTCTTCTTCCTCTCCAAGGGCTTCCGGGTGATCGCACACGACCGCCGCGGCCACGGGCGCTCCACGCAGACCGACACCGGCAACGAGATGGACACCTACGCTGCGGATGTCGCCGCGCTGGCCGCCCATCTGAACCTGAAAAACGCCGTGCACATCGGCCACTCCACCGGCGGCGGCGAGGTGGCACGCTACGTCGCGCAGCACGGCGCCGGCCGCGTAGCCAAGGCGGTGCTGATTGGCGCCGTGCCGCCGATCATGGTCAAGAGCGCCACCAACCCGGGCGGCCTGCCGATGGAGGTGTTCGACGGCTTTCGCAGGCAGCTAGCCGCCAACCGGGCACAGTTCTACAAGGACGTGCCGTTCCCGTTCTACGGCTACAACCGCGGGGGGGTCAAGCCATCCGAAGGCATCATGGCGAACTGGTGGCGCCAGGGCATGATGGGCGGGATCAAGGCGCACTACGATTGCATCAAGGCGTTCTCGGAAACGGACTTTACGGAAGACCTCAAGAAAATCGATGTGCCGGTGCTGATCCTGCATGGGGACGATGACCAGATCGTGCCGATTGCGGATTCGGCTTTGCTGTCAGCGGAGTTGGTGAAGCAGGGCACGCTGAAGGTTTACAAGGGGCTGCCACATGGGATGTGTACGACCCATCCTGATTTGATCAATCAGGATTTGCTTGAGTTTATTCGGAGGTAGGGAGAGGACGAGGGGAATGCGGTAATTTTTGGCGCTTGCCCTTGGCGGGCGGCCTGCGAGTTTGGGGGCGCGTTGAGTAAGCTGCTGACGTGCGAGGTTTATAGCCCCGCTGATGCGGGGGGGTGTCTCTTGTGGGCGGGGTTTTACTGCTTCTAGCTGCTGTCGCGACTGGGCGACTTTGATGGTTGATGGGCTGGACGTGTTTTGGCGCTTCTAGCTGCTGTCGCGGCTGTACGGTGTTGGCCGTTTTAGAACGTGTGAGATGTCACTTTTCTTTACTCGCGGCGTGTGTCAAGGTAGTTGTCGCCTCAGCCGTTACGCTGCTTGCTTGTAATTCTCTCCGTTTTGTTGTGCTCGCTCCGGGTTCAGGTACACAGCATCTGGTAGTTCCCAGTTGCGGATGCCCGTGGTCCAACGCTGCGGATTCCGGGCGCGCACAACTTCATACAGTGCCGTCCTCCGCGCCAACAGAGCGGTGGCTGTGCCCTGATGCCGCTGGTTGGGCGTGACGTATTTCAGGCTGCTGTGTCGATGCTCGTCGTTGTACCAGCGCACGAAGCGCAGCACCCAGTCACGCGCTTGTTCCAGGCTATCGAACGGGCGTTCCGGCCACATCGGGCAGTACTTCGCCGTGCGGAACAGCGCTTCGGCATAGGCATTGTCGTTACTCACCCTGGGCCGGCTGTAGGATGGCACCACCCCTAGGTCATACATTGCTGCCAGCATGGTGGCCCCTTTCATGGCCTTTCCGTTGTCCGAGTGCAGCACCAGCGGACGACCCGCTGTCTGCTCCCGCAAACAGCCGTGCATCAGCAGGCGGCTGGCGTGCTCAGCCGTCTGGCTCTCATGCACCTCGTTGGCTACCAGCTTGCGGCTGTAGATGTCCTTCATCATGTACCAGTAGAAGAACTTGCCCTTGACCGTGGTCGGCAGCCAGGTGATGTCCCAACACCACACCTGATTCGGACCCGTGGCCCGGTGCGTCGTCAGCGGGCGCGTGCACGGGGCCTTGCTGCGGCCACGCCGACGGCTTTGTCCCGCTTCATGCAGCACCCGGTAGATCGTCGATACCGATCCCACGTAGATGCCCTCATCCGCCAGCTTTGGCACGATCTGGTGCGGCGTCAGACTCGCATAACCTGGCTGGTTCGCCGCCCTCAGCACCGCCTGCCGTTCTGCTTCGCTGAACTTGTTGGCCGGTGCATCACGACGCGCTTCAAGCCGCCCGTCGGCGGGGGCTTGCCGCCAGCGCTGCATGGTCCGCTCGGTCAAACCAAGCGCCTCGCACGCCTTCGCCTGACGGGCCCCGGCGCCTACGGCTTCATCGATCAACTCTATGGCTTCCAAGCGATCCGGGGTGCTGATCAGTCTTCCTCGTCCCGTCCCCAGATCGCTGCGGCTTTTTTTTGCAAGACCAGCAGTGCCGCCGTCTCCGCCAGCGCCGCATTCTTGCGCTTGAGCTCGCGTTCCAGCTCACGCACTCGCCTGCGCGCCGCTTCGTCTTCCCGCCGCTGCGCCAGCGTTCGCTTGACGGGGGTAGCCGCATTGGCCTGCTCGCACGCCTCACGCCATTGCTGAATCTGCTCCGCCCGGATGCCCTTTGCGCGGCAGTACTCCGACAACTCCGCTTCGCTTAGCGGCGCTGTCTCCAACACAACGCGAAACTTGTCCGCGCTGGACCATTGATCACTCTGCTTTCCGTCACCCGGCACAATTCTTCCTGCTTCTCTCGCCATCCTGCGCCAAGTCCGCAAGGTCACTGTCGTGATCCCTGTGGCCTTGGCCAACTCCACTATCGACCGGTTCAGCGGCGGCATCATCTGCTCCACCACCCATTCCCGATGCTCGATTGCATATCGTGTCATCACCTATTCGCACACCGCCCTCCATTTTGCTTCACCAAGGAGACGGAGACGACAAGTATCCTGACATGGAGGGCT